>NZ_CP020569.1:352000-704000 GCF_002082195.1 Streptomyces gilvosporeus
GGTGGGCGAGGCCGCACCCGACGACTACTTCACCCGGCTTCTCGTCGTCGCCCCCGCACGCCGGGACGCATCGTGAGCGGGCAGCTCACCACGGACGCCGCACCACGGCCGGACGAGCACGGTGCACCACTGGGGGAACCGGCCCCGGGGGTGCGCCGGAGCCGCCGGGGAGCGGTGGCCACGATGGCGGGCCTGACCGCCGGGCACCGGCCCGCCATCGCCGTCGCCACCCTCTTCACGCTGGCCGGCTCGGCGATGGGACTGGCCCAGCCCCTCGTCGCCCGCGACATCGTGGACGCCGCCCGGCACGGCCGCGTCCTGGTCCCGCTATTGGTGCTCATGGGCCTGTTCGTGGCCGAGGCGGTCACCGCCGCGGCCGGCCGGTTCCTGCTGGAGCGCATGGGGGAAGGCGTCATCCGCACCCTGCGCCACGGGCTCGTCACCCGCCTGCTCCGCCTCGACATGCGCGAATACGGGCGGCACCGCACCGGCGACCTGATCTCCCGTGTCACCACCGACACCACCGTCGTCCGCGAGGCCGCCGCGCAGGCCCTCGTCGACCTGGTGTCCGGGGCCCTCGTCTCCCTCGGCGCGCTGTCGCTGATGGCCTGGCTCGACCCGCTCCTGCTTCTCCTGGTCGCCGCCACCGTCGGCGCCGCGGCCCTGGTCGTCACCACACTGCTCTCCGGGATACGGGCCGCCTCCGAACGCACGCAGGGTGCCGTCGGAGACATCGCCGCCGACCTCGAACGGGTACTGGGCGCACTGCCCATGGTGCGGGTCCACTGCGCCGAGGACCGCGAGGCCGCACGCATCGGAACCCGCATCGACAGCGCCTACGCCGCCGGGGTGCACACCGCCAAACTCGCCGCCGTCATGAGCTCGGCGGTCCAACTCGCCGTGCACGGCTCGTTCCTGCTGGTCCTGGTCATCGGCGGCATGCGCGTCGGCGGCGCCGACTCACTCGGCGAACTGGTCGCCTTTCTCCTTTACGCCTCCTACCTCGTCGTCCCGCTCTCCGCCGTCTTCCACGCCGTCGGCCTCATCCAGCGCGGCATGGGCGCCTACGAGCGCGTCGAGCGGGCGCTGGCGTTGCCTATCGAACCGGACGAGGTCGTTGGACCTGCCGACTGCGCCGGGCCCACCGGACGTGACGACTGCCCCGGGGCGACCGGACCTACCGGGTCCGCTGAACCCGCCGCGTCCGACGAGCCCGCCGAGCCCGCCGGACTCGTCGGACCTGCCGGACGCGGCGGAGCCGCCCACCACACCGATGCCCTCACCTTCCGCAACGTCCACTTCGCCTACCACCCCGACCGGCCCGTGCTGCGCGGTGTCTCCCTCTCCGTCCCCCGCCGCGGCCAGATCGCGCTCGTGGGCCGCTCGGGCGCCGGCAAAACCACGCTCTTCTCCCTCGCCGCCCGCTTCTACGAACCCCACACCGGCACCGTCCTCTTCGACGGACGGCCCGCCACCGAACTCACCCGCCACGCCTGCCGCTCACGCATCGCCCTGGTCGACCAGAACACCCATATCGTCCACGGCACCCTGTGGGACAACCTCACCTACGCGGACCCCGGCGCCGACCCGTCCGAAGTCCAACGCGTCATCCAACAGGCCAACCTCACCGACCTCGTCGACCGCCTCCCCGGCGGACTCTCCTGCACACTCGGCGAGCGCGGCAGCACGCTCTCCGGTGGCGAACGCCAGCGAGTGGCCCTCGCCCGCGCCCTCCTGACCCGGCCCGCACTGCTCCTGCTCGACGAACCCACCTCACACCTGGACGCCCTCAACGAGGCCGCCCTCACGCGCGTCATGCACGACACGGCCCGCCAGTGCGCCCTGCTGGTCATCGCCCACCGGCTCTCCACCGTCCAAAACGCCGACCGCATCTACCTCCTCGACGCCGGCCGCATCACCGCCACCGGAACCCACGAAGAACTGCTCCACCACAGCCCGGCCTATCGCGAACTGGCCGACGCACAGACACTGCGCGGCCCTGCCACCTGAGCCCGATCTCGGGGCCGGCGACTTACTGGACGGACGCACCGGCCACCGGCTCGCCCCCGTCGAAGGCAGCCAGGCTCCGCCCCAGATCCGTCGCCGCCCGCTGGTCGGCCAGGTCCTCGTCCGAGCGGTCCATGCCATAGGTGTCGGCGATCATGCGTGCCCAGGGGCCGAACTCTCCATCGATGACACTGCGAAGCGGGTACGGAGGATTCGTCATCGGGTCTGTGCACCCCTGACTCGCCCCGTGCACTACGCCGACCGGAGTTCCGACTGGTCCTTGACGCCGGTCAATTGCTCGCCGTCGACGACATACGTCACCACGCCGGACCACCGGTGGTCCGGACCACGGCGCCACTGGGTGAGAAGCCCCGGAACCCAGTTGCCCGCTACGAGCACCTGGCAGGGCTTCGCGTCGGCCGAGGGGCGGTAGAGGGGGAAGCAGGGTATGCAGGCCCCGCGCCCGTCCGTCAGCGCCACGGAGAGCGCAACCTGGAGCGGGTCGTGGGTGTCCCGGCCGAAACGGCGGGCCTTTCGTTGTCCGTCGCGCAACGCTCCACAGCCCGTGGTCCGGTGGAAAACCGATCCGCCCTTGGTGACGAACACCCGGGCAGTCAGCCCTCTGGGCACGGGAGCGCACTCGGTGCACTGGCCCACCACGAGGTCGTGCAAGCACCGTTCGTCAGGCATACGAGCATGATCACGACCGGACATCCTGCCCACAAGACGAGAACGCGCCGAACAGGGCGGGAACGCGCCGCGGCGTCGCCCCCGCCTACTCGCCCGGCTCGGCGATCAGCGCGGTGGCCACGGAACGGAAGCCGAGGCGGGCGTAGATCCGGGCGACGTCCTCGTCGCCCGCCGACAAGAAGAGGGTCTCGACGTCCTGGGAGCGCGCGTCGGCCACCAGGGCCGCCGTGACCGCGTGCCCAAGACCGCGGCGACGTGCGGCCGGTAGCGTTCCCACACCGACGATCTCGCTGACCGGCCCCACCGGCTGGTGCTGACCGGCGCACAGCGCCCAGCCATCCTCCGCCGCGGCGGCAACGCGCGTCAGGCCGGCCAGGATGCGTGCCGCAGTGCGTTCCACCGACCCGTCACCGGCGCGGCTTTGCACCGCCTCACCCAGTTCCGCCAGGCCGGCCGCTCCCACCTGGGTGTCGGGCTGGGCGAAGGCAAGGTGAGGTACGGCCAGCGCGCTCGGAAGCAGAGGATCGTCCGGCCCTACGGTGCGGACCGTCACGCCGTCGGCCCGCTCGGGCACGGCGGGGGTCGGTGCGTCCGGACCGAGCACCATCAAGGGGTGCTCGTGCACCGTGAGTCCGGCCTCCTCGGCCGCCTGCCGCAGCCCCGGTGCGGTCTCGGCGACCCATTCGAAGCTCTCCGGGGCGCCCAGTTCCCGCTGGCGGACGCGTACCCGTGTCACATCGGCGGCGCGCACCGTTCCGGACCGTCCCAGGGTCGGGCGCGCGTAGAGGGGCCAGCCCTGCCCCTCTCGGACGAACAGGGTCAGCGGCCCGAAGTCCTCGACCCGGGCGCCGGAGCGGGGAACGGTGTCGTAGTACTGCTCCAGTCGGTCCAGCAGTTGACGACGGTCACCTAGATCCACAGCTGTCACGTCGAGTGTCACGTCGAGCATCCAAGCAGCAACTCCGGTATTGCTGCCATCGCATTACGTCCGGCCGCTGTCGGTTCCCGAGCGGCGGCGCGACGATGGCGGGAGCGGCCTCTGTGGCCTCCCTCAGTGAAGGGTCCTCAGGAGACGGGATCAAGGGGCTTTCGAGTGCCTGGTGCCTGATGCCGGGTACCTGGCTGACCAGTGAAGACTTCGCTCCGGTTGAGGCGCCCCGAGGGGGATCTCCGGCCCTTGTCGACCGCTGTCTCAGCAGGGCCTTCCGCCTGAGCACTCTCAGCACCGGGGAGTTGTGCACGCCGCGCCGTTGTCGGACAGCGGCCGCTGGTCTGGCCCACCGGTGCGGAAGACCGGCCAGCAGACTTCGGTCCGCCACTGTGCGCTGTCCGGCGTCTGGCGCTGTCCGATCAGGTAGTACTCGCGGAGTGGGCCGTCGACGGCGAGTGCATGACGCGATACGTAGGCGGCCAGCGCGCCGTAGGTGCGGTCCACTTCGGAAGGGGGGCCGCAGTGCTCGATCACGGCGAGCTCCGCCGCCGGCACCTGGAGCGGCTCGACCCGGCCGAGCGGCCGGACAGGGCCGTCGCAGGGTACGTAAATGGTGGCCAGCCCCCGGTGCAGGGTGAACAGCTCGTCCGCGTACACGCCGCCGGCGGGGCCGGTCTCCCGTAGCCCCTGGCTGGCCACGGTCGCGAACAGTTCGCCGAGGGCGCCCTGGAACCAGGTCCCGGCTTCTTGGGCGTCGACCGTCGCGGTGATGGCCGCGGCCGGGACCGCACCAACGCTGCGCAGCTCGATCGCGGGAGCGTCCCCGGACGCGGGCGGCGTCAGCAGGTCGTGGAGTGCCGAGACCGCCCGCTGGGTGCGGCCGAGCTCTTCCTCCAGCCGCCGCAGGTGCGCGCTGATGTACCGGTTGCGGGTTGCCACGTCCGAGGCGGTCAGGATGGTCCTGATCTCCTCCAGGGGCATCCCGAGGTCCCGGAAGCGACGCACCACCTGGGCTGTGGGGATCTGCTCGGCCGAGTAGCGCCGGTACCCGGTGTGCGGATCGACGTCGGCGGGTTCCAGCAGACCGATCTCGTGGTAGTGGCGCAGGGTCTTGACGGTCATGTGGGTGGCGCGGGAGAAGTCGCCGATCGGCAGGTAGCTCGTCACGCTCCGATTGTGCGGCCTCCCCCAGGGGGAGAGTTCGGCGGTGCCGTCGCCCTTGACCCTCCCGCTGCGGTCGCCCGGAGCCTGGTGCCCACGGCCGGATCCCCGCCGTGTACCCACCGAGCAAGGGAGTTGACCGATCATGCCGCAGACCACTGCTCTGGACATCGACCGGATCGTGCAGCGTTATGTAGCCGTCTGGAGCGAACCGGACGCCGCCGCGCGGAAACGCGCCGTCGCCGACCTGTGGGCCCCAGACGGTGCCGAATTCATCGAGGGCGCGCAGTTCCGCGGCCACGACGAGTTGGTGGGCCGGGTTACGGAAGCGTACGGGCTGTTCGTCGCCTCCGGGGAGTACCACGTCACGGCCGACAACCATGTCACCGTGCACGACGACGTCGTCATGCTCACCATCCAGTTGACGTACGCCAAGGGCCCACAGGTCGACGAAGTGGCCTGGGCCGCCCGGGTCTTCCTCGTGCTGGACGACGACGGCCGGATCGTGCAGGACTACCACCTGACTGTCCAGCCGCTGCCCGCTGCGTAGGGCTGGGAGCGGCACTCGTGCCGGATCAGCCTCGGACCGTCTGGTGCCGTGTCGCGCCGGATGGCCCGAAGCCCGGGGAGTTCGCCACTTCATGCAACATATTTGGGAACATCCGCTTGCTGCTGGGATGTTCACCACTGCGGGTTCCGACTCAACAACTGTGGGTCACGCACACTGAGTCACGCTCTAGGTGAAGCCACCGTTGCTTTTGAGCAGTTGACCGTTGATCCACTGGCCTTGCGGTGAGCACCGGAAGTCCACGAGGTGTGCGGTGCCCTGTGGGGTTCCGAGACGGCCGAGCGGCGTCTGACTGATGCAGTTCTCCTGCGTCTGCTGAGACAAGCAGCCCGTATCGATCGGTCCGGGATTGATCATGTTGGCGGTGACGCCAAGGTGGCAGAGTTCCTGGGCCGCAGCCAAGGTGATGCGGCCCAGGGCGCCCTTGCTCGCACCGTACGGAAGGTTACCGACAGTGTGGTCACTGGTCAGGCTGACAATCCGGCCCGTTCCGCTGGTGTCGCGAAAGCGCAGGCCGTACTCGCGGATCAACAGTCAAGTGGCACGTGCATTGATGGCAAAGTGCCGATCAAAGCTCTCGACGGTGGCGTCGAGCAGGCCGGAGTCGATGGACTCGCAGTGGCACATCACTCGGGCCTGTCCGGCGGATCACGGGGCCCGGAACGCTCGCCGGTAGGCGCCCGGGGTCGTGCCTATCTCGGAGCGGAATCGGCGGCGCAGGTTGACCGCGGAGGCGAGGCCGACGCGGGCTGCGATCGCCTCGACCGGCAATTCCGTCTGCTCCAGCAGGGTGCGGGCTGCGGCCACCCGACGGGAGAGCAACCATGCACCCGGGCTCGTGTCGAGCTGGTCGGCGAAGCGCCGGGCCAGGGTGCGGGGCGAGACACCGAGGTACGCGGCCAGGTCGTTTACCGACAGCGGTGTGTCGAGGCGCTCGTCGGCCCATTCGAGCAGGCCGTTGAGCGCATCCCCGGGTGGTGGAGGCGGCGCGTACTGTGCCTGGCCGCCCTCGCGATGCGGCGGTAGCACCATGTGCCGCGTGAGTAGGGCGGCGTATGCGGCCCCGTGGTCGTGCCGGACCAGATGTAGGCATAGGTCGAACCCCGCGCCAGCGCCGGCGCTGGTGGCGACGTCACCGTGATCCACGTAGAGCCTGTCCGGCTCTACGCGCACCTGGGGGAACTCACGCCGCAGTTGCTCGGCGCGCGCCCAGTGCGTGGTGGCCGAGCGGCCGTCCAACAGTCCGGTGCGGGCCAGCGCGAACACCCCGGAGCAGATCGTGACCAGGCGCGCCCCGCGCGCGTGCGCCCGCAGCAGTGCCCGGCGCACGAGGTCGGAGAGCGGTTCCTCCACCGGCAGCCAGCCCGGGATGATCACGGTGTCCGCGGTCTCGAGCGCCGACAGGCCCTGCGACACGAACATCGCGTACCCGCCTGTGGTCGGTACTGGGCCGGGCATCTCTGTACAGGTGTCGAATTCGTAGTGCTGCGGCACTCCTTGCCGCTTCGTGCCGAAGACCTCGACGGCGCAGCCGAGCTCGAACGTCGACTGCACCGGCCGTACCAGGGCTACCACGCGATGCATGGCAGGAAAGTACCCCATGATGTCATCGCAGTCTCTGTCCCGCCGCGGCCCGCGCACGGCACTGTTGCAGGCATGCACCCTGAGATCCTCGCGCAGGAGGGTTACACCTCCGTCTCTGTCGACGAAGCCCCGGTCCGTGAGCTGTTTCCCGGGATCCGGCTGCGTCCCCTGTGGCGGGGACCGGCCGGCGCGCACGCCAACGTGCTGGAGATGGAGGCGGGTACCTCCTGGCCACGCCGCGACGTCCACGAGCCCGGCCCAGAAGAGGTCTACGTGGTTGCCGGCACCTTCAGCGACGGAGCACGCGACTACCCTGCCGGCACGTTCCTGCACGCCCCGGCCGGGTCGTGGCACGTGCCCTCGACCACCACCGGCTGCACGCTGTTCCTCTTCTACCCAGAGGGCTAGTGTCCTGCGGATCACGCCTGGGATGCGGCGCGCTCACGTGGGTGGGCGACTGTCACCCGAGCTATGCCGAGGCGGACTTGCAAGCCCTCGGGGATGAATCTCAGGTTCTGTTGGCTGTCACTCAAGCCGGGGTGATCACAGCTGCCCCGCTCCTCTTGTGCAGTTTTGAAGGAGTGTCAGAAATCCGAAACACAGCCTGCCGCCGAGCGCGTGCGCGTCTCCGCGGAACCCGACTGGTACGGGGCGCACAGAGGCGAAGAAGCCCCTTCCGGCAGTGCCCGCTGCTCGCTGGCGAGCACCTCCAGAAGGGGCCACACTGTCCGACTTCTCGCAGGGCCTACGACCTGAAGTCGCCAGAGCCGTTCTGCTCTTCCGCGAGACTACGTGCCCGTCGGTACCTCAGGTCGGCCTGCCGGTACCACAGTCGGGCCACCAAAGCGACGACGACGGCTCCGGCGAGCCCTGCCACGGTCGAAACCCAACCCGACAAGGACACTTCGATGACCGTGCCCACGCAGATGGCCACAGCGACCGCACCTGAGAAGAACAGTCGACCGTTCGGCGGGCGCGGTTCCTTCTCCTTCATCGCAACACCACCTTGAAGCATCCCCACACCCTAACTTCCCGTGAATGGGTCAGCACTTGTGGGCGCCCTGGACGACGCCGGCAACAGCCCCGCCGAATCCGCCCACAGCGGCACCGGGGGCACAGCCGGTCTCAAGGTCTGCGACACAGCCGGCGACACCGCCAAGCTCAGCCGTGTCCAGGCTCTTCTTGCCGACACACTTGGCCCAGTCCCAGAACCCATAGGCCGTCACAGTGGGGGCTACGACCCCCTCGAGGGTGGCGTTCGGGGTGTCGACGTGCTGATGGAGGGTGTTGCCCTTGACCGTCCAAGTCACCTTGTGAAGGTGACCTTCCATGTCCTTGATGGGCTTCGGCGACATGGTGAGAAGCTTCTCGCCCTTGCCGTCCTCGATGGACACGCCGCCGTCCTTGTCGGCGGCGAGGTGGTGGTCTCCCTTCAGCTGGGAGAACGTCCACGCGGTATCGCGAGCGAAGGTGGTCGTCTTGCCGGAATCGGCGAGAACCTTGTCCAGCGTCTGCCCTGAGGGCGCCGCAGCGGAGGCACTCGGAGCCGCAGCGATGAATGCGGCACCTGCCGCCAACGCCGTTGCTATGCCTGCTCGCTGACGTGCCTTCATATGCATAAAGTCATGGCCTTCCTACTCAAGTCCGCCGGAAGAGGACACATGGGCCTCTGTCCGATGTGTGCGCATCAAGATCAACATTTATGCCCAGTCTCATGCAAAGTACATTTACTGACTTGACGAAGCATTTACCAAGGGTTTACGCGTCGCGCACAGGACCTCGACAAGCCACACGACCACGACAACAGCCCCCAACGCAGGAGGCAGCGACAAGCCAGCCTGCACATCCCACACCACCCCACGAGCAGGACCACCGCGCAGCCAAGACACCAACGGCACACAAAAGCGAGGAGCCCCGCCAGGAAAGGAAGGCAACTCGGTGCAGAGTTTGGTCAGTGCGGGAGAGCCCCGTCGAGGTACTCCTGCACCGGCGCGAAAAGCCCGTAGGGCACGTACTCGGGGACGTCGTCGTGCGCGACCCAGGCGACCTCGGCAAGCTCTTCCTCGTCGGCTACGTGCGCCTCGCCCGAGACCACGCTGCACACCGTGTACGACATCAGTCGACCGGTCTTCGGGTGCACCCGCTCGCCGAGAAGCTTCAACGCCTCCACCGTCAGACCGGTCTCCTCCATGGTCTCCCGTACCGCGGCTTGCTCGGCGGTCTCGCCGTCCTCGACCTTGCCCGCCGGGAACTGCCAGCGCAGATCGCCTTCTTCGGCCGTACGACGCACCAGCAGCACGCGGCCATCCCGCACGACCATGGCCGCCGCCACTGCCTTCTCATCCATGCCCTACTTCCTTCACCTCAGGAACCGCACCAGCCAGGCCGACTGGGGCATACTCCTGCCGGAGGAATACGGCGCCCAGACCTTGACGGGGGCGTCGATGCCGAGGAGTCGTGCATGCCGGTCGAGGGCCTGGAAGATGACCTCGGCGGTGCGTGCCTCTCCGGCGGTGGCCTTGGGCATGAGGCCGTCGAGCAGGGCCTCAAGGGTGGCAAGTTGCTTGCCGATCTCCATGTCGCGTTCGGCGGCGGCCTAGGCGTACTTGCGCATGCCGCGCTTCCATGCGTCGTAGGTCGTCTTGATGTCCATGCCGAGTTCGGTGGCGATCTCGCGGACCGGCATGTGGCGGCAGGTGTGCATCAGGAGCACCTGATGTTCGCGCAGTGTCGCGATGTCAGCGTTGATCTTTATCGCCATGTCCGCTCGCCTCCCTGGTGGGGGGGTACGGATTTTCGCCTTTGCCGGATCTTGAGGGGTGCGATACCGAGGACGGCCGCCCCCCCAGCGGAGCGCGGCGCCGAGCATCAACAGGCGTCGTAGCGCCAGTGCCCACCCTCGCGGGTCCACGGCTGGCCGTGCTGGTCGTACCGCGGCAGACCGACACCGTACGAGACGCGGGCCATACCACCCGAGATCTTGTCGATGGTGAATCGCTTGACGGTCCGGTCGCCGTCCATCTGGTTCGCGCGGTCGAGGAGCGCGGCAAGCGCTGGCTTGGTGATCTGCTCTTTGCACCGGGTGGAAACCATGCCGTAGGCGGTTGTCACGTCCGGCTTGAAGTAGGCGGCGGTGTAGGCGCGGACGGCCTTTTCGAGGTCTGCGCGGGACGGGTCCAGAGTGGCCGAGGGCGCGCTGCTGGTGGCCGTCGTGGGTGGTACGGAGCGGGCTGGTCTCTCGCTGTCAACGGCGCTGCTGCACCCCGTGAGCGCGGCGAGCAGTAGGGCGGCGAGTGCCGCCGCCGTGCGTGTACGCATAGTCCCCCTTGGACGTGTGCTTTGGGCGCATGGTGGCACAGCGGCAGCCGGCGCGTGGGGTTATGGAACGCCCCGCCATCCGGGCACTCCAGCGCCGCTCGAAGGCGGTCCCGTCGATCTGATGGCCGCCTTGGAGCAGAGCGTTGAGGCGACGCGGGCGTACCGCCGGGCCGGTCACACCGGCAACCGGGAGTCCCGGCGGGACAGCACAGGAAACGGCCCGGCGAACCGCCCCCCAGCTGACCACCACCAAGCGCGTCGGCACCGCGGGGTTGGGACCGGTTTGCTCAATCGACTCACCCAAATGGGTATGTTCCATGTTTGCTGTGGCTGTGACCTGGCACGATGTCCGTGATCTCGGGCCGGATGGCTCGTCCTGCAACGCCAGAAACCTGAGGGTGGTCAGATGCTGGACACTGCGGTTGTCACGTATAAGTGCCAGGTGGAACTCGGTGGCGTTCGAGTGGAGACGCTCAAGAGCGTCTCCACCATCACCGTGGACCAGGAGTACATCGACGTGGTGTCGATGACCCCGTCGGGAAAGATCGAGTGGGACTACGTGCACGGGCTTCCGGGCTGGAAGAACGTGACGCTGACGCGCTCTGCGGACAAGAGCGAGAAGTTCACCCGATGGATCCAGGACGCCAGGGATCCGGCCGCGACTGACGTGGAGCGGGACCTGGTCCTGGTGTTCGTCAACGCGAAGAACGAGGCCATCAAGAAGATGTCCT
Source organism: Streptomyces gilvosporeus (assembly GCF_002082195.1). GTDB lineage: Bacteria > Actinomycetota > Actinomycetes > Streptomycetales > Streptomycetaceae > Streptomyces > Streptomyces gilvosporeus. Next base: position 362,991 of record NZ_CP020569.1, read on the forward strand.
TCGCCCGGGTGCACCCCGTCAGCTGGAGTGGTCCGGGTGTCACCGCCGGTGAGTCTGGCGTGGGAGAAGAGACGCTCGAACTGCGCTACCTGGACGTCGACACCAAGTTCCTCTGAACTTGAAGCCGGACATGCCTCGAAGCGTGCGTGAACACCGAACACGCCGGGCGTTTGGGCCGGGCACCCGCACTGGCGAACCGCCCCACCCATCCGTTCACTCGGCTGAGAGGTTCGCGCATCAGCCGCGGTGCCGCAGCACAGCATCGGGGCGACACACCGGACACGGCACCGCGACGTCCGGTGCGCCGAATGCTGCGAGCGCCAGCGAGAGCGGCCAACGCCCCCTGCACGCGGTGCGAACCGGGAGTCGCACCGGGAGAATCTGGGTCATGCTGCGCATCGAGATCGGCTTGCCCGTGAAGAGCCGCCCAGGACATAGGTGAGCTCGCGAGAGCTGCTGCCCTCACCCGCACCAACCGCGGCGAGCACTGACTCTTCCCCGGCCGACCCGCCATGCAGACCGGCCTCCTCTCCCCCAACACGGCCGTTCGCCGGTCAGGGTTCGCCAAGACCTCCCGGGACGACTACCTCGCTGCCCGAGCCCACGGCATGCGAAGGCATCCGGGCAAGAAGGTCCAGGACGGAGTCGCCCGTCTCCTTTCAAGAAGAAACACGCAGGACAACTGCCACTGACTCCGAGACCATCGACCAATGACCACAGAACCGCATCTGCTGTCCCTCCGCATCGTCGTGCCACCGCTGGGAAGCCGACACGGCACCGTGGAATGCCGACCGATCATCAACGGACGAGACATCCTGGCCGACGTGTTCGATGAGGGGCCGGCAGACGACCCTCGGTATCTGTTGGGGCCGGATGCGCCGCTTCACGCGACAGACACCCCCCGCGAGGTTCGGCTTGCCGAGGCCGAGTGCACGGAGGGGTGCTGCGGCGCTGTCTACGTGACCATCAGGCGCGAAGGGCAACACGTGATTTGGAGCGGCTGGCGCAACCCGGATGAGGACGATGTCGAACTCCCAGAGCTTCGATTCGACGTCAATCAGTATGACCTGGAGGTCCGCCGGGCCTCGACGGACCACAGCTGGGAGTGGTCGGCCCGCACAGTCGCCAGGCTTCTGGAGGAAAGGCTCCTGGAGCGTGTCGACTGGCTGACGACCTGGGAATGCGAACTGGGAGCCGTCTCCGCTTGGCACTGGGAACCTGACCAGATCAGCGTCTTCCTGTTCCATCCCGGCCGTTCCGCGATCAGGGAAGACCGTCCCTGGGTTCAGTTCAGAATGACCCTTCCGATCTCCGGAGACGACCCAGGTGACCAAGCAAAGCGCCTGGAAGCGCGTCTCACAGCCGGAGACCCCCGCGAGGTCGCCGAGGTTTGCGGCGGTTCGAAGGAGTTTGCTGATCAGCTCGGCTACCCCTGGCCAGGTTCCCGGCGACGCGCATGAAGCGCGGTTGAGGCGAGGAATACGACACGCCAGGAATAAATGATCTCCGCCAGTACAGCGCGAGCCGCCGGCCGACACCTGTGCCTCTGCCTGCTGTACGGGGCGCCGCACCTCAGCTGACGCCGACAGCCTCCCCGGGCGGCAGCCACGAAAAGACCAGTCGGGCAGTTGGCCGCGGTCGAGTGATTCGGCTGTGACGATACGAACCTCGGCAGCGCTCATGAAGGCTTGTGGCTGGGTAGCGTCCGGAACGGAACTGAGTACGAGGGCTCATGTGCGGGGACCGGCGCTGGGGTTGAGTGGCGTATATGTCTGGCCACATGCCGTTCGGCGGGATGCCGGCGACCGCCCCCGCCGACTCGTAGCACACGCGGCAAACGGCCATGTAGCCGGCCTGGTGCGCGGCACCGCCGAGCAGTTGCTGGACGACGAACGGGCGGTACCGCCAGGCCCGCCAGCGGTGTCCGAGGGGACGCAGGCGGCGCCGGATGTGGTCGTCTTCGCGTACAGTGCGGTGGCGAGGGAGTCCAAGTCTGGTGTCACAACCGCACTTTGGGCTCCCTCGTCGCTTGCGCGTAGCCGATCCCTTGGAATCGATCATCTAGAGCTGTCCCGGCCCAGCAATGAAGACAGGTGAGATGGCAACTTATGACAGCCACGTCCGCGACTTCCGCCAGCCAATTCGCCAACCCCATCAACGACCGCTACTTCGAGGACTACGTCCCTGGCTCGGTCCATGCCTTCGGCAGCATCACTGTCACCGAGGAGGAGATCCTCGAATTCAGTCGGCGCTTCGACACACAGAGCTTCCATACCGACCCTGTGTCCGCCGAGCGAGGACCGTTCAAGGGTTTGATTGCCAGCGGGTGGCACACCACGGCGTTGATGATGCGGCTCTACGCGGATCACTACCTCAGCAAGGTGGCGAGCTTGGCGTCCCCTGGTATCGACGAGCTGCGGTGGCTCCAGCCGGTCAGGCCGGGAGACGCTCTGTCGATCCGCGCCACGGTGACGCAGGCGCGCGTCTCCCGGTCCAAGCCGGATCGGGGGCTGGTGCACACGCTGGTCGAAGTACTCAACCAGCGGCGCGAGGTCGTGATGACCCTGACGATCATGAACATGCTGCGCCGTCGGCAGGAGTAGGCACACTACTCGGTGGTCACGTACGGCCCCTTGGAATCAATCATCTTGTGCCGGTGCCAGACCAGCGTGTAGCGCCAAAACAGCCGTCGGTGCAACCGTGCACCGGGTAGCTTCTGGTGGGCGGCGCGAACGATGTCTGCAAAGGTCATAGTCGCCGGGCGGGTCGGGGCGGTCATGGAGACTGGTCGCGGCGCCTTGCGGCCCTTGTTCTTGATCCAGGCCATGGCGACGTTGGCCGGAATGGCCACGGCATCGATCAGGTAATCGCTCCGAGACTGCGGGCGATAGACGCCGACGACGGCCAGGGTTCCGCCGGGCGCCAAGTGCTGACGGAAGCAGGTGAGGGCGTCGCTGAACGGCATGTGGTGGATGGTGGCGACACATGTGATGAGGTCGTAGGGGCCAGGAGGCACCTCCTTCAATGCGTCTCCGACAGCGAAGGTCACCGGGGCGGCGGGGTCTGTGAGATCCCGCGCGCGATCGGCGATCGTGGAATCGACGTCGATACCGTGCACTGCTCCGACCCGTGAGGCCAGGAGTCTGGCGAGGTCACCGCTACCTGATCCGACGTCCAGAGCCTTGGTGGAACGTCTGGGGAGCTGGCGCAGGATCCACCGGTGGTAGTGGGCGTTGTGGTCCCAGGGGTGGGTGGCATGGAAGTGCTCAAGTGCTCGCATGATGCGGGGCAGCAATGTCGTCATGGCGTGAGTCCATCAGCCCCTCGGTCGCCCGCGGAACCACACCATCGCGCGGTCTTGATCTGGCAGTCGAACGAGGGCCTCATTCAGGCGCACGTCGCCGAGTATGGGATGAGCCATGCCGACCCGACGGCTCAGCGTGCGGTGTGCCCTGAACGGAGCTCGTCAGTGTCGACCGTCGTGAGCGCCACGCTCAGCGGCACGCCAGTGCCAGCCGCGGCGGCCAACCGCTCGCGCACCTCACGCGGTGTTCGAGGCCGCCAGCCGGGCCCATCACAGCAGCCAGAGTGGAACGTGACACCTGCGTTCAGGAGGGCAGTCAGCGTCCGCCACCCAGCAGTGTCCCTCCGCTTCGGCACAGCGAGGTCTTGGCCCGCGTCGATCAACTCTCCACCGCAGCGCGGGCATCGGCTGGCCCACGTGCCGCGCCTCTTGAACGAAGAACGACAGGGCAAGCACACGTAATGCCGGTTCGGAGTCCCCCCACGAAAGCACATGGCACCAGTATGGCAAAGCCACTTTACCCATCCCAGCGATTTGGGAGCGACGTGGTTGTTGTCGATCCGATCTCAAGGAGTGTCGGTCAGGCGGGTGACTGCGGCGGCTGCCGTGCATGAGAGCAGGGCCTGTTGGTAGCGCTAAGGATTTCTCCTCCAACGAGCTGTCCAGGAGGCCCTGTTGCCGCATTTTTACGCCAGCGACGAGTGGGAGTCCAGTTCCCCCTGGCGTGTGACTGTCTGGCTCACCGGTTCGGGAACGCGAGTGACCACGAAGTGCATGAGTGCCGTTATCCCACCGACATGTCGGACAGCGCGTGGGCGCTGATCCGGCCGCTGTTGCCGGTGCCGGCCTGGCTGCGGGGATATGGCGGGCAGCCGGAATGGTATTGCTATCGCGCGATGCTGGACGCTCTCCAGGGGCCCGGACCGAGGTGGTGGGTCACTTCCAGTGCCGCGCGGAGTTCGAGTTCGTCGGTGCCTGTGGTCCGGCCGAGTCGTATCCCTTGAGGTCGATAGCGATGCAGCGGTAAGTGCTGCCCAGAGCTTCCAGAGCGTGGTGCCACTGCCGCCACGAGTCGGGGACGCCGTGCAGGAAGACCACCGCCTCGCCGTCGGCGGGGCCGCATTCAACCAGGTGCCAGCGCACCTGCCGGCTTTCGCGGACCCGCGCCGGCGGCTCGGCGTACGTGTGGGAGCGGGAATGGGTGGTGCGCATGGGTTGCCTTCCAAGGGTGCGAGGTGGGCTGTTTCCGGGACCCTGGCACGCTGGCTTCGATTGAGGCATTGAGGCATTGAGGCATTGAGGATGGTGGCGTGCCTGGTCGCGGGGCGGACATGCCGCGGCGTGTCGGGTCAGGGTGCGGCCGACCCACGGGGCGTAGTGACTGGCCAGCACGTGGTGCCTGACCTGATCTCCGCTGCGCTCCCATCGGCCGGCGTACGCCACCGCGGCGCCGGCGAGCACGGGAACCTCTGCCTGAGTTTTCCGGCCGGGAGCATCCCTGAAGTGGCTATGACCTGGGGCGGAGCATAGCGAACATGTCCGGGACGTGGTTGCAGACCTGCTGCAACTCACTCGATTAGGGATGTAACTGGCGACCTCGTCACGGGGGCCGGAAGGCACAACTGTGGAGCACGCGATCGACTGGTGCATGAACGCCTGCCGCAACGCACGCGACTGTGAACGGCTGCTCCCGCACTCCGAAACCCGCCTGAACTGGGCACTCATGACCAGGATGACCCGCCGCCTGCCCCGCAAGAACCCGCGCACCAGTCAGTGGACGAAGTAGTCGACACCGACCTCCTGAACCGGATCGGATCGGTTCGCCGTATCGGCCCCATGCTAGCCAGCTAGGATGCTAGCATCCATCCTGTGGGTGATGAGGAAGTCAAGCAGTTCAACGTGTACCTGCCGATCGGACTGATCAAGCAGGTCAAGTACCGCGCCATCGACTCGGGTATGTCGTTGTCAGCACTCGTCGCTGACGCGCTGCGCGCCTACCTCGACGACGCCCAAGGGGACCATCAGCAATCGCCTGAGAAGGAGACTTGACATGACGACTGAAGGTATCGAGGCTGTGTTCCTGACGACGCACAACTGGGGCAAGGCGGCGAAGTTCTTCCAGGCGCTGGGCTACGAGCTGGAGTTCGCGACGGACCACAACTCCGGCCAGCTCCGCAACGGCGACGGTCCCTACGTGTTCATCGCCGAGGTTCCCCAGGACCAAGAGCCCCAGACGCGGATCGTACTGAAGACGCCGGACGCAGACGCGTTCCGTCCCGATCCTGTCGTCGAGGTGGTCACGCCGTTCGAGGACACCCATTACGGGACCAAGGAAATGACCGTCCGCGACCCCGACGGGCGCCTGTGGAGCCTCCAGGCTCCCGCCAAGAACTGACTGCGACGAAGGGGAACACCATGGCGCACGAGCAGATCGAGGCACCGGACAATACCGCGGTGCGGACCGCCCTCTGGCGGGCGATGCACCTTCAGATCGACCCGCCCCCGCACATGGTCGAGGACGAGATCGGCCTGCAGTTGGCGGCCCCTGGCGATGAATGGCGCGCCCGCCCGGACATGGATCCTCAGGCCACCAGCGGGTTCCGGGCAGCCATCATTGCCCGCGCTCGTTTCATCGAGGACCTGATCGCCGAGCAGGCCGACCGGGGCGTGACCCAGTACGTCATCCTGGGAGCCGGTCTGGACACCTTCGCCCAGCGCAAGCCGGAGCTCGCCTCCCGCCTTCAGATCTTCGAGGTCGACCAGCCCGGCACCCAAGCCTTCAAGCGCCACCGCCTGGTCGAACTCGGCTACGGCATCCCCGACTGGCTGCACCTGGTGCCGGTCGACTTCGAGGCCGGCGCGTCCTGGCCTGAGCAACTGTCCACCGCCGGCTTCGATCCCGGCCGGCCAGCGGTCATCGTCTCCACCGGCGTCACCATGTACCTCACCAAAGACACCACCGCTGCCACCTTGCGCCGGATTGCCGGGCTTGCACCCGGCTCAACGCTCGCCATGACCTTCCTGCTGCCGACCGAACTGGTCGACGCCGCCGACCGCCCCGGCCTCCGGGCGAGTGAGGAAGGCGCACGAGCATCAGGGACGCCGTTCATCAGCTTCTACACCCCGAAGGAAATGCTGGCAATGGCCCGCGAAGCCGGCTTCATAGGCTCCCGACACGTGTCGGGAGCCGTGCTCGCCGAGCGCTACTTCGCCGATCGCACCGACGACCTTCGCCCGTCAAGCGGAGAAGATCTACTGCTGGCCACCACCTGACTTCCCCTCAACGCCGCTTGTTCCAGGAAGCTTCGAGCCTTGCGTTCCAAAAACACCTTAGGAGCAAATTTCGGGCAAGCGGGGCATGCCCCCCCCCCAGATCAGAGTGTCTCCCTGGGAGACAGTTGTCCGTCGTCGAGTAGTTGGGCTTCAAGGTCGGCGATGCGTTTGTCGGCGAAGCGGACGTTGTCGCGAGCCGCGGCCAGCCTGTCGGTCACTCGCCGGTTCTCCTGCTCCAGTTCGCGGACACGCTTCTTGAGCGTGGCGTTCTCCGTGGTGATCCGGACGATGTCGCCCTCGGTCCATTCCGTCTGTAGGTCGCGGATCTGGCCGAGAAGTTCGGCGATCTGTGTGCGCTGGTTCCGGACCTCGGCCTGGGTCGCCTTGAGCGCGTCCTCGGTGTTCAGGGCCCGTTCCCTCCAGGACGCTTCGCGCTCTGCGAGTTCGTCGTGCCGGTCCTGGATCCGGCGGCCGGCTGCCCGGCGGGTTGCTTCCTCCAGCAGCGTCCGGGCCTGCGGGTGTTCGTAGAGGAAGGTGCGGGAGACGTCCGCGTGCCGGGCGACGGCCGAGACCGCGATCGGGGTCTTCATCTTCTCCAGGTGGGCGACCGCGTCCTTGATCCGTTGGAGGCTGGCCTCGGTCCGCTGCTGGCGGGCCTGGAGTGCTTGTGCTGTGCGCGGGGCGGGAAGGGCCTGGGTCATTGGGAGTCCTCCGGTTGCCGGTTCAGGTCGTCGTCTTGTTCGCCTGCGGCGGCGAGGTCGGAAGCGCGGAACGCGATGCTCCAGAGCCGCTGGAAGTAGTCCTGGGGGCGCCGCAGGTCCATGGCGAGGGCCTGGTCGAGCAGTCCGAGGGCTGCGAGTGCCTTCTCCAGGCCGTCGATGGCCTGGGACGTCGGCTCGAAGACCTGGTGCAGGTAGTCGGCGGTGGCGTCGTCCGGGGTCCGCTCCGCGAGCGATCGCCATTGCTCGCGTTTCCGGTGCCAGTAGAGGAGGTCAGCGCCGGACATGACGAACTTGTCGCGCCCTTCGCAGTTCAGCTGCCAGGGGCAGGCGTCGCCGCGGACGACCGGCTGGAAGGTGCAGAGCCCGCCCTCTGCGGGGGTGCTGCGGCGGGACAGATCCACAGCCATCGCGCGGGCGGCCTCGCGGCTCATGCCCTGACTGGAGGAGCCAGGGTGCGCGGATCCCGGGCCGGCGACCCAGACGTGATGCAGGACGTCCTCGATCTCGGAGGACGCGACTCGTGCGTAGTGCTCGGCCATGCGGCCGGAGACCTGGCCGAGGTACTGCTTGATGTGGTGCAGACCCGCGCCGTGCCGGAGCAGTTTGGTGGCCAGCGTGTGACGGGCCTGGTGGGCAACACACCGCCCAAGGTCAAGGTCGTTGATCCACTGCTGGAACCGATCGCGGAACAGGGTGTACGAAATCGAGTCCCGCCCGTGAGGGTTGCGGTCGCGTGTGCGGTCCTCGAAGCGTGCGAGGGTCGTCAGCTGCCGCTCCTTGATGCGCAGGTAGAGCCGTTCGGGGATCCGGATCGCTTCGCCGTAGTTGCCGACTTTCGTCTGGTCGTGCCATAGGAGGGGCAGTCCGCCGTGGCGGCTGACGCATTCGAGCCGCAGGTTCAGCACCTCGGTGCAGCGCCGGCCGGTGAACACGAGGGCTTCCCAGGCATCCCGGATGCCGCAGTCGCTGGGATCGTGCCGGTCAGCCAGCTGCTGCAGGTTTCCCTCGTCGGACAGGGCTTGGGCGACCTCGTCGGGGAACGGGTTGCGTCGGCCTTCGACTGGCTTCTTCCCGTAGGGCAACGCGGTGATGAACGTCCGTGGCAGGCCGATCCGCTCGGCCTCACCGCTGTCCAGCGCGTTCCTCAAGATCGCACGGGCGTGGTTGAAGGTGAACCGGCGGGTGTTGCCCGTGACGATGGACGGCTTGCCGTTCACAGCCCGGATGGCGAGGGACGGCAGGCCCTCCCGGACACGTTTGTTGTGGTCGGCGACATAGCGGCGCATGTGCTCCTCGGTGAGGAGCGCCGGGTCGTGTCCGCCGCCCGGCGCCACCGCTTCGAGGAAGGCGCTGAGTTCGGTGCAGGCTCGCCTGTCGTGGAAGAGCAGGCCCCCTCTCCGTGCTGGGCCCTGGGGCGATCGGAGCCGGTCGGCGAGGTGATCCCAGAGAAGATCACGTAGCCACCGCTGTGACACCGGCGTGAGATCGAAGTCGCTGCGGGAGCGGTGGAAGCGAACCCCGAAGTGCTCGGTCTCGATGTATCCGGCCTCCTTGGTCTCTTCTGGGGTGAAGTAGACGATCCGCAGTTCGGTGGAGATCTCGCGCAGGACGCCGACGAGCCGGGTGGGGACGTGCTCGCCGGTCGGCGCGAGCTCCAACAGCGATGCGACGCGGTGGTTCTGGAGGAAGCGGACGACGGCGCGGAGTTCGCTTACGTGCCAGTCGTAGCGGGATGCCTGCTGTGTGTGGGCGAACAACCCCCACTGGAACTCGGCCCTGGTCAGGGGCAACAGGCCCCGGAGGTCGAGCGTGCCCGCCGCAGGGTCAGGCCGCCGGACCTCGACTGGCCTGGCATCGTTGAGGAAAGCGCGACGCGTGACACCTTCACGCCGTGCCCGCAGCCACTCCCTCTCGTGGGGACTACAGATGTCTCTGCGTGACGATTTCGCGTTTCCGCAGCTGGCAACCTTGCAGGCCCAGCCGTAGACAGGGTGGTCCGTGGGGATTTTGATCACGGAGTCGCGGTAGAGCGGATCGACCGACGGGCCGCCGAGCAGAGCGGTCAGCACTTCAAGCCTGTCGCGAGTGCGACGGGCGCGGACCGGGTCGGCCAGGACGCGGAGCGGTGACGTCGAGCCCATCGTCACTCACCCCATGTCTTCAGCAGCGCGGCGTTGAAGACGGGATCGTTGACGTCCACGTGGGCGTAGATCTCGTCGACCACCTGGGTGGAGGCCCAGCCGCCGGCATCCCGGGTCACCACAAGGTTGCCGTCCGAGGCATCGAGGACCGCGGTCGCGAAGGAATGACGGAAGGCATGGGGGCGGAGCTTGCCCAGACCCGCCCGTGCCGAGGCCCGGGCGATCATCTTGCGGACGCCTTCCGGAGCCCAGGGCAGGCCCCGGTCCGCTCCGTGCTGCTGGACCAGGAGCATGCCGTGGGAGGCACTGCGCGGATACTCGCCCGTGAGGTAGTCGAAGTAGGTGTGGATCATCGCCGGGCTGACCCGCTTGATGAGCCCGCCCCGGATGGTGCCGTCCGTGAGTTCCCAGGGCCGCTTCGTCTTCGCCCGGGCCCCGTTGGGCAGGCCCTCGCGATGACACACGTGGACGTGCGGAGTGCGGCACTCGCCGCAGCTGGCCCCTTCCCGCAGGTGGAGGTCGCACAGATGCAGTCCACACAGCTCGCCGACGCGGAAACCCCCGTCGCTGAGCCAGTCGACGACCAGCCGGTCACGAGCCGAGTTCACCACAGGCAGCAACAGCCCGCGGGCGCCGTCCGGCAGCATCTTCGGATGCCGACGGCGGATCCTGCGCGGTGCCAGCGGCTTCGCCGCCATGTCCTTCGTGATGTGCCCCAGCAGGGCGCGGTCCCGGTCCTGCCTGGTCGGCATTCGTCGCTTGTCGAGCGTCTCGGCCAGCTCGGTGTTGATGCCCAGCTCGGCCTGACGCAGGTAGAAGCCCTTCAGGCACGACGCCGCCGAGGACAGTGCGCTGTTGCCGTACGGACGCTTGCCCACCCGCCACGGCGACCTCAACGGTGCGGCTACCTTCGCCCCGACCGCGCCCATGTACCGCTCCAGGTCCCGGAAGCCGACGCTCTCCGGGGCCAGCCCCTCGTGCTCCAGCCACCGCAGGTGGTCGACGAGCAGGTACGCGTACGGCCGGTCCGACCCGGTGCCCGCGTACTGCGACAGGAACCGCTCGGCCCCCGCGTGTACGCCGCCAGGAGGCTGGACGATCGTGTGCGACCGCCGTCCATCCCCGTGGATGATCTCCTGCACCCTGAGCTGACCAATTGACAGCCTGCGTGCCACGTTGCCTCCGTGCCGACCTGTCCGAAACATGGCGAACACCACGACGCCGGTCGGCAAACGAGCACGGGGTGTCCGTGGTCACAGGCACCACGGACACCCCGAACGACTACAACGCAGGCTGGAAAACCGGGGGAGACACCACCGCAGCCGGCCGGACGTCGGCCCCACCGGCCAGCAGCGCGCTCATCCAGCCATCCGCCGCGTACAGAAGCATCCCGTGCGGCCGCACTCCCAACGGTGTCGAAGCGGCAGTGCCCTCATCACCGCAAGCCTCATCCACGATCAAGCTGCTCAGAGCCCACGCCCCTACGAGATCATCCACGGCATCCTCCCGCTGGTCGCTCCGGCGTCGTCCCGGCCGGCCCACCTGGTCCAAAGGGCCTTCGCCCGGTGGGCGGAGTGACGCTCTCTGGCGGCCGTCCCTGGTCCGGGTGGCCTGCCGGTGGAAGGGAGTCAACCGCTCGCAGGGACGGCTGTCCATGGGTCCGCCGTCCAAAAACCGCGCCTCGATGTGGACTCCGGCGCTCGCCCGGTCCACCGAAGGTGGGCCCGGCGGGCAGCCCCTGCGCTTCTGGACGCGTACGGCCTGGAACCGTGGTTCGGCGCTGGGGGCAGACCTTGACCCTGAGAGCAGGAGGGAGGTTCCATCGCCGGACGGCTGAGACTGACATCGACCTGGGAGTCGTGACGGCGCCGTCGGGAGTCCTCGTACTGGGGATGGCGTCGTGGATCGACTCCTGGCCGCAGCTGGGCCTACCGCTGTCCGAGCGCGCACGTGCCGCAGCGTCGATCGGCGGCGGACACGTCCACGACTGGCTGTGTGAGATGGTCGCGGTTCCCGCCGCCGGTGACAGGCCGTTGATGGTGCGGGCCGGCACGACGGCGTCGCCCTTCGACGGAGGACCGACGATCGCGGTACTTGAGATCGATCTCGGCATGCCATGGGCCGGCACCGCAGGGAACGAACCGATCGTTCTTGGCGACCTACCGGTCGACCGTTGCGGCATGGTGCTCGGTGACGCACTAGCCCTGGCCTCCTGGACCGGAGACGGCCACCCATCAACCGACGGTCTTGCCGACGTCACCTACTGGGGAGGCTACGCGGAGGCCGCCCACCTTCAGTTCGGCGGAGAGCTGATCCTGCAACACGGCAACCAAGTGCGAGGGTGGCTCGACCTGCCTCTCGACGACGCCAAGAAGCTCGTCGACGCCCTCAATGCCTGGGAAGGGGACGAGCAGGGCCGGGGCGTCATGGTCGCGGTCGACGAGCACACCGACTTCCACCGCTTCAACCGGGCGAGCTGGACCCACCCGCTCCGCATCGGCGCCATCGAGGTCGCTGGCTGCCCAGTGCTGGGGATCAACTGGGACAGCGGCGACCACTCGATGAGACATCGTGGCGAACGTCGATGCGGACAGGTCTATCCCGTGACACTTCAGCCGGGCCCCGAAGGCCAGACAACGATGCGCTGGACGATCCCGCCCCACGCTCCCGGTCCCGATGGCACAGACTGATCAGCAGAGCACCAACGACACCTCACGGTGACCAAGGCCGGCTGCCACCGGAGAATATGCGACACCTCACCATGCGAGCCCGCCAGTCCCGACCCCGGTGCGTGCTTTTGGTGCAGCGCGTTCGCCCCCCAAGAGGCCCACGAGGCCCACGAGTTCACGCGAACTGAGGGACTTTACCGGGAACCCGGGGGTCGGTTGCCGGAGTTCGGAAGGTGGCCCCTCGGGTTCCGGGGAACTCAGGCGATGTCGCACGCCCGGCCTACCCGGGGGCCTGCGGCGCCTGCGCGACCAGGAGACCGCGGGCCTTGAGGGGAAGGAATGGTGAGTTCCGGGTGGGTGGGCGGTGTCAGCCCGGACGCAACAGGCGGTCACCGGGGGCGATTTGCCTCCGGTGACCGACTGCCGTCCTCACCGCACGGTCAGCACCAGCTTTCCCGCGGTGCGGCCCGTGCCGCCGAGCTCGTGCGCCTTCGCCGCGTCCGCCAGCTCGAACGTGCCGGCGATCTCGACGCGCAGTCGGCCGTCGGCCGCAAGTCGGGCGATGGCCGCCATCCCGGCGTGGTCGTCCTCCACCAGCATGACCTCCGCGCGCACGCCGAGCCGGGCCGCCTCCCGGGTGAGTGCCGGGTTGCCGTCATCGAGCCGGAGGGAGACCAGGATGCCGTCCGGGCGCAGGCTGCGCAGGGAGCGGATGGCGTGGTCGCTGCCCTGGGAGTCCAGGACGACGTCGGCGTCGCGGACGGCCTCGGTGAGGTCTGTGGTGCGGTAGTCGAGGACCTCGTCGGCTCCCAGGGCGCGCACGAAGTCGTGCTTGGGGGTGCTTGCGGTGCCGATCACGTGCGCTCCACGGGCCTTGGCGATCTGGACCGCGAGGTGGCCGACGCCGCCGGCGGCCGCGTGGATCAGCACCCGCTGGCCGGCTTCGAGGCGTGCGGTGTCGACGAGGGCCTGCCAGGCGGTGAGGGCGGCGAGCGGCAGGGCGCCGGCCTGCACGTGATCGACGGCGGCCGGTTTGGGGGCGAAAGCGCGGGCGGGGCCCGTGACGTACTCGGCATGCGAGCCCGCTCCGTACGGGTACGGCAGCATCCCGAAGACCTCGTCGCCCGGCTTGAAGAGTGTGACGCCGACGCCTGTCGTCTCGATCACGCCGGAGACGTCCCAGCCGAGGACGAACGGGGGCTCGCCGAGGAAAAGCCCGGGGATACTGCGGTGTTTCCAGTCGGTGGGGTTGACCCCTGCGGCGTGCACCCGGACGAGGACTTCCCCTGGCCCGGGCGTCGGCCGTGGCAGCCGGACTTCCTTGAGCACCTCGGGGCCGCCGAGGGTGTCCTGGCTGATCGCGCGCATGGTGGTGATGTCGTTCATGTGCCCCAGCCTGCAGCGCTCGGACACTCGACGGGAGTGGCCTGAATGTCATTCACCGATAGGATCGTGCCATGCATCGTGTCGTCGTCCTGGCGCTCGACGGGGTCTATCCGTTCGAGCTCGGCATCCCCCAGCGCGTCTTCGGCACCGCGGACGGCCGCTACGAGACGGTCACCTGCACGGTCGACGGCCGCCCGGTGCGTACCTCCGCAGACTTCGCGATCACCGTTGACCACGGGCCGGAGGCATTGTCCACCGCGGACACCGTGGTCATCCCGCCGTACGAATTGGCACCGACCTCGGTGAAGCTCCCGGCTCCAGTGGCGGAGGCGCTCGCACTGATCCCGGCCGGCGCGCGCGTCGTGTCCATCTGCACCGGCGCCTTCACGCTCGCGGCGGCCGGGTTGCTCGACGGGCGTCGCGCCACGACGCACTGGGCGCTGGCGGGCCGGTTCCGGGAGGCGTTCCCCCAGGTCGCCCTGGATGCGGACGTGTTGTTCATCGACGACGGCGACGTCCTCACCTCGGCCGGCGCCGCGTCCGGCGTGGACGTATGCCTGCACCTCGTACGCAAGGACCACGGCAGCGAAGTGGCCAACCGCGTCGCACGCCGGTGCGTGGTGCCGCCGTGGCGGGACGGCGGGCAGGCGCAGTACATCGAGCAGCCAGTGCCGGAGCCGTCCGCGGCCGGGACGGCGGCGACGCGGGAATGGGCACTCAGGCGCCTGGACGAGCCGCTGACGCTGACCGACCTCGCCGGGCATGCCCGGATGAGCCTGCGGACGTTCGCCCGCCGGTTCCGGGACGAGGTGGGGGTGAGCCCAGGGCGGTGGCTGATCCAGCAGCGGGTCGCCCGGGCGCGGGAACTGCTGGAGTCCAGCGACCTGCCCGTCGAGCAGATCGCCGGCAGGGTGGGCTTCGCTACGCCCGCGTCACTGCGCCAGCACCTGAACGCCGCGATCGGCGTCTCACCGCAGGCATACCGCCGCACCTTTCAGGCTGCGGGCGACCGCTGACCTCTCCCGGACTGCCGGCACGTCACCACACCAACGCCGGCCGGCACCAGGGCAAGCAGGCTCGTCACCTCGGCGATCGCTCCACCAAGGCGGGCACCTCGTGCTCACGCGGGTCCCTGCGACTCCCGGCGCCGCCCACCCGAGCCTCCTCGCCTTCACCCAGACCGCAGATCGGTCGGACGAGATGAGGACGCTTCAAGAATGCCGAAGTTACGTCACAGACCGCGGAGCGTACGAAGGAGGAAGAGCTTCCTGGCCAGGGGGACATGGACTCAGCGGGGCTCAGGGCAACTCACGGGATGTCGCCCAAGCGCCCGAGTCGATACGGGAGCTCGTGAAATCCGACCCTCCGCCAGCAGGTGGGGCTGATAAAGGGCTGGCCGACTTGAACATGGCCTAGGGGGCTGACCTGGGGAAACGCTGCTCTCTGCGGGTGCCCGATAGTGCCCCGTTGCGCCCTCAAAACCGGTGTTGACCGGGCTGGTGGGCACGGATGAGGCACGGCGGTTTGCGGGGCGGCTCTCGCAGCGGAGGGGCTGCCCCGCCAACCGCTATCCGCAGCCAAGTGCGGCTGCAAAGCCGGTGAGCAGGCAGTCGAGGCCCAACTCGAAACGGGCCTCGGCGTTGGATGCGCGTCCTCCGGCAGTGCGATTGCGGTGCCGTCCGCATCGTCAAGCAGAGCGCGTCGGTCAGGCTCTTCATCGGGATGATGTCGTTGCCGACGCCGTGCCGCTTGCCCAGCGGGAAAGTCACCTGTCGGTCGCCGGTGAGTTTGTCCGCGAAGCGGGGGAAGACCGCCGAGATCCTGTCGTAGAAGGCGCCGATCGAGGTCCCGTCGCCGCGGTAGGCCAGGGGGTCCTCGGGCTCCTCGATCTTGGCGAAGAGTTCGGCGGATTCCCGGCTCAGCCAGCTGAGATAGACATCGAGCGAAGGGCGGACGCCTCCGGGGAGCTTGCCGGGGTACTTCGGGACGGTGGCCGGGTCGGTGAGCTTGACCTCGCCGCCGAGGCTGGTCAGCATGTTGCAGACCAAGCCGAAATGGGTCATCTCATCGAAGATGATCTCGCGGATCGAGTGGTAGACCGACGTCTCGTCACCCGTGGTCGGATTGCTGATCGACCAGAGCGCGTTGGCGTAGGGCGGGATAGTCGACAGCTCCAGCATGATCGCCCGCTGGAGCGCATCCTTGAGCTTCTGCAGATCTCATTCTTCCTCCGGCACGCTCATCAGCTGGACGATTGCGTCGCTTTCGTAGTCCAGCACCGCCGTGGCCATAGACCGTCCCTTCCTGCCCGGTTTTCCCTGGAACGTACTCCGGGGTCGATCAGGCATATGCCTGCGATGCCGGTGTGGTGGGGACTTCATCCGCACGATGGAACGCCGTGACTCGCACTGACGCGAACCTCGCAGACGGCAACGGGGGTGAGTTGACGGCTCGGGACATGGTGCGGAAGCGGGGCAAAGGCACGACCTGCTCGTGCCTCGTGGGGATATGACAGACGCTCACTTCATTTTTTGTGACGAGGCGGCCCCAGGTATCGGTTGCTGCCGGTGGGGGCTGCATAGCGTCTGGGACGAAGCCGGACATCGAACTCCCGCCCTGAGCTTGGGAAGCTCAGGAGGCGGAACCCCCAGGGAACGGAACCTCAGGGCGATCCTCAGCGTCCATCAGGGCACCCGCCGCCTGATCATGAACGCTCATGGAGGTCCTCGCAGCATGACTCGTAGCACGAGTGGAACGGCTCCCCGCTACCTCTACCTCGCGCGGCACGGCGAGGCTTCGCCGGATGAGAGCGAGTTGACGGACAACGGCCGCCGTCAGGCGGTGCTGCTGGGCGAACGGCTTCGGGGCAGCGCTCTCTCGGCGATTCACCACGGTCCCCTTCCGCGGACGGAGCAGACGGCCCGGCTGATCTGCGACCAGCTCGACGACGTTCCCGCGCAGCAGTCGGAACTGGCCGGCGACTACGTTCCCTATCTGGCGCAAAGAGCGGAGCTGCCTCCGGAGTCGGCCGATGCCCTGCTCGACCGCCTGGCCCAGTTCCCGGCCGAGGAGTGCGACAACGGGCCGGAGCTTGCCCGAAAGGCACTCGCTCAGTTCACCGGGCCGGTCGACGGCGACGAGCCTCGCCACGAGCTGATCGTCACCCACAACTTCCTCATCGGCTGGCTCATCCGGGACGCCCTTGACGCGCCGAAGTGGCGGTGGATGGGCCTCAACCACGCCAACGCCGCGCTCTCCATCATCCGATACGCACCCGGCCGACCCGCCTCCGTCCTCTTCTACAACGACATGGGGCACCTGCCCCCGGAGCTTCGCTGGACCGGCTTCCCACCCGAGCTGCGCGGCTGAGAACAGCACACGAAAAATGCGTTTGTTCGAACCCCCGCAGCCGGTTACTCTCCCCTCCATCGACGTGTAGCTCAGTAGCAGAGCACCGGGCTCGGGACCCGGAGGGCGCAGGGGCGGAACCTGCCACGTCGGCTATGAACGACGACGCTGAGCAGCAGCTTTCCGCCTGGCACGGCGCATCCACGGACTACCCGCAGGGTTTGCTGGCTCGGGCTTTCGTGACCGCGTTGACGCATGACGACGCCGAGACCCGGCGCCGGGCCGAGAGCCGTATCGAGCGCTGGCGGGCCGTACTGGCCGGGATGGCAGACGGCCGCCTGGCCATCGGTTCGCGTACCCCGGTGGCCGGGCTGCCCGCCTGGGTGACGCCGGAGGTCGTACGGGGCGGGTTCGCCACGTCCGCCGCGAGTGCCGAGGGCCCGCTCCAGCCGTATGAGCGCGAGGCCGCGTCCGGGGCGGGGGTGCCCGCCGAGCGGCGGGCCCTCTTCGCGTACTGCCTGACCGAACCGGGCCTTTCCCGGCTGTATGCCCTGCTCGACAGCGGCCGCTACGAGATCGCCGTGCCGGAGGAGGCCGCGCTGCTGACCGTGGCGTGGCTCGTGCGGGCCGGGGACGTGGCCGGTGCGCTGGATCTCGTCGACGTACTGGAGCCGTTCGCCGACCGGCTGCGGTTCACGCCCCGGCCGTCCGCCCTCCCCTCCCCCGACGTCGAGGCGGTTCACCGGCGCACGGTCGGCGACGCCGCAGAGGCCCTGGCGCGCCGGAAGCCCCACGCCGCCGTCGAAACGCAGCGCGAGGCGCTCACCGTCTGGCAGCCGTTCGGCGACGAACTCCTCGCCCACTGGCTGGAAACCGCCGGTCCCGGCCCCGTGCTGGAGCGCGTGCCCAACGCCGCCTGGTACGAGCGCGGTGTGGTGCTCCTGCGCCGCTACCACGACCTCGCCGCGGCCCACACACGCTGCACCAAGCACCGCAACCCGAAGGAGAACCTGGGCATCCTGCGCGGCGCCCTGGAGGAGACGGTCGCCGGGCGGCCGCTGGGCGCCCGACGGCTCGGGCTGCTGCGGCACGCGGTGGAATCCATGGTGCGGCGGCGCGGCCTGCCCGGTTCCGGCCGGCATACGCAGCTGCGCACCCGGCAGGCGGCGCAGACGGCCCCGCCCTCGCACCACGCACTCGCCCAACTGGTGCTGCGCCGGCTGGCCGAACTCCCGCAGGAGACGGGTGTGGCCGATGTGGCGCCGCTGGTCGCGGATGTGTCGGCGGACGAGGCGGCAGGGACCGGGCTGCCCGCCGGGGCACCCGTCCCGGTCGCGATCCGGCAGGTGGTCGCGGCCGCGCTGAGCGCCCCGGTCGGCACGCTCGTGGAACGCGGCGTGGTGCCCTCGGCCGAGGTTCTGGCCAAACTGGTACCGCAGTTGGTCGCCGTGGCCGTTGCGCAGGCGTATCCGGACGAGGCGCTGCGCACCCTGATGGCCGCGAACTACCGGGCGTTCCGCAACCGCCGCTCGCTGCTCCTCCTCAATCTCGAACGGCAGGTGCGGGCCGAGGAACTGCCCTGGGTACGCGCCGTGGCCGACCAGCGCGCCGACAAGGAGGGCCGGGAACCGGCGCTCACCGCGCTGCGTCAGCTCGGGGAACTGGCCGTGCAGGCATTTCCCGGCACGCTCCTGCCCAACCCGCTGGTCCGCGAACTGGGCGTACTGGCCCGGCAGGCCGAGGCGGGCGCGCCGTTCGTCGAAGAGCTCGCCGCGGACATCTTCATGGGCACCTTCACCCCGAAGTTCCTCGCGGCGGCCCGGATCGCCGCGGAGCTGCTCGGCGGCACGCTCTACGAGCGCTACTACGGCATCGACTACGCGGCCGTCCGCAACCTCGCCATCACCGAGGCCGGCGAAGCCCTGACCCGTCACCACACGGCGCGCATCTCGCCCGGATTCGCGCGACTCTGCACCGAGCGTGCCGGCGGGTCGACGGGCTGGTCGGTGGCGGCCAACGGCAAGGTCATCGAACAGGCCCAGATCCTCACCACCCATAATCTGGCCACCCTCGTCAGCCGCATCGGCATCAGCCCCGCCCCCGGCTGGGACGATCTGGCGCGGCGCTGCTTCGCCACCGTGTGCCGGAAGACAGCGCGCCTGCACGGCAATCCGCGGCCGCTGTCCACGATCAAGGACGCCGCCTACGCATGGCGTCAGATGCTCTTCCACCTGTCGCTGTGCGATCCCGCCACACAGGCCGAGGTCATCGCCGAACTGGACGAGGAGGCGGCCCGCCATCCCAACCACGTCGCGATGCGGCTCGCCCCGGCGTTGACCGGCCTACGCCAGGTCGCCGCCGGCGGCACGGCGGACTCGGGCGGCGGTCGACGCTTCCTCGGGTGGACCACCCAGCGCCACTGGCTCCTCTCCCAGTCCCGCGGCTGACGGGCGCCGGCGGGGCCGGTGTCCGGGGTGTGTGGTGGGCAGCTGCCCGGGTGGGGCGATTACCCGTCCGCTACCCGTGCGCAAGGAAATCCACGATCGCCGCAGCGAGTTCCGGTGCGGCGGCCGCCGTCCAGTGGTCTCCGGGCACCACGGCCTGCGGGGCATGTGGCAGCGCCGCGGCCAGCTGGTCGGCCGAATCGACGCGCTCGTCGTCGGCCCCCATCACCACGAGCGTCGGCACCTCGATGCGGCCGACCGCCTCCATCGGCGTGGCGACGATCGAGTCCCACACATGGAGCAACGCGGCCGGGTCCGAGCCACTCGACCTGATCCACTGCTCGACGCGCCCCTCCGGCGAGCCCGGCTCGAACGTCCCCATTCCGGCGAAGACCCGCCGCAGGACGGAATCCGCCGCGCCTTCACCACCGAGCACCTGACGCAGCCCCTGACCCGCGACCACCGCCCGGCCTGGTGTGGCGCCGCGCACCAGCATTCTCACGACGATGCGCGCGCCGAGGGAATATCCCCCGAGGTCATAGTCGTCCAGTCCCAGGTGCTCAAGGAGAGCGAAGCCGTCGTCGGTCAGTACGTCGAGGGGATAGGCGGCAGCGTCATGGGGCCTCGTGCTCCTGCCGTGCCCACGAAAGTCCGGCAGGATCACGCGATATCCGCGTGCGGCGATGGTCTCCGCCTGGCCGTTGCGCAGCCATAACTCCGCGTCTCCGGTAAAGCCGTGCAGCAGGACCAGCGGTCTTCCCTCACCGACCTCCCGGTAGGCGAGGTCGACGCCGTCACGGCCGGGGAAGAAGGAGAATTCGGGATTCAGCATGGACCGGACCCTATAGCTGACGTGTCGTCATCGACAGGGTCCGCCCACGAACGGCGGTCGAGGCCCGAACCGCCTGTGACGAGACGAGCGCGATCAAACTCGTTGGCGACGCCGTGCAAAGGCGGCAATCGCCATCGCCAAGGTGGTGTTGGCGGCGGTCCAGAACACGAGCCTGGCGTTCGACCCATTGACCGTCCGCAACTCTCCGTCGGCATGGCGGCAGAACGAGTCGGGCGGAAAATACTGCGAGACAGGAGTGCTGCGCGTGCCATAGCAGGGCGACGTCTCGGGAAACAGGCTCGGCTGCGCGCGCTGCGAGAGGGCCAAGCCGACGGCCACTGTCAGCCACCCGGCCAGCAAGAACACGATCATCATCCAGTGAGGGACCCTCGCTCGCCGCCCCAGCAGCCACACCACGGTGGTTGGCATGACGAAAACGACAAACACGGCGAACAGCAAGATCAGAGCCTTCATGGTCCTTTGACCCTACAGATCACTGATTCGTCGGACCGAACCTGGTGAACACAGGGTCATCCGACGCATTGGAGAGGCGCTCGCACAAGTCCACCTCGCCGACTCTTTGGTTCCCGCTCATCTCGCCCGTCGGCCGGAATCCGAGGGCCAGGTAGAAACCTTCCGGGCCGCCGTCGCCCGGGTGCCAGGTGGTGGTGAGCCGGGTGCCGCCGCGACGGCGGATCTCGGCGGCCACGGACCGCACTGCGAAGCGGCCGTAGCCCCGGCCCTGTTCGCCGGCTGCGATGTTGAGGCGCCAAAGGCCCGAGCGAAGGTCGGTGCCCGTGCCGTCGCCGATCCAGTCGATGCCGAAGAACTCCATGAGGAAGCCGACGGGCCGGTCACCGTCACAGATGAGGCGGGGCCAGGCGATGCCGGGATGGACGTATGCCTCGGCCAGGGACTTCACGACCGGCGCGACCAAGTGCTCCTGATCGGGCCGGACGCGCAGGCCGATCGCGGCGTCGAGGGTGTCCGGGGTGATCTTCTCCAGTCGGAGTGTGCTCGTCATCCGGCGACGATAGGCAGGTTGCTCATGGGAATGCTGAGATTTTGACGTGGCAGCCCGTCAGAGGCCGGATGGATCTTCGGCGTCATGGTCAGCCCGCCGCGGGGCATCGTCGAGGCGGCCGGTCACCACCAGGTTGCCGTCCGGGGTGCGCCGCGCGAGGTTGCCGGTGCGCAAGTAGCCGTCGGGGGTGAAGGTGCGTGCGTTGTGGTCGGGTGCTCGGTAGTAGCCCCGCAGGGTGTACGGACCGCGGGCGAGGAGTTCGCCGGGTTCGCCGTCGGGCACGTCCTTGCCGTCGGCGTCGACGAGGCGGATCTCGTCGTCGGGCGAGAGCGGGCGGCCCTGCGTGCTGAGCACCGTCTCGTCCGGATCGGCGGGCCGGGTGAAGGTCAGCGGCCCCTCTGCCCGACCGAAGACCTGCTGTAGGCGACAGCCCAGTTCGGGGCCTATCCGTTCCGCGGTCGCCCGGGGCAGGGGCGCGCCGCCGATCTGTAGGAGACGCAGGCTGCTCAAGTCGGCCTGGAGCGTGGGGCGTTGACTGGCGGAGTCGGTTGGGTTCGTGGGGCGTTCGTCGAGCCAGCGCTGGGCGGTGGCGGGCAGCACCGATGTGATGGTGACCCGCTCTCGTTCGACGACGGGAAGGCATGCGGCGGGTTCCGGGCTCTCGGCCAGGACGACGGTGCCGCCGACGGAGAGGGTGCCGACGATGCCGGGGCCGCCGAAGGTGAGGTTGACCTGGAACTCGGCGGGCGGTGCGGCGAGATATACGTCGTTCTCGGTGAGGGAGACCAGCTCGGCGGCGGCCCGCGCCTGGTAGGCGTAGTCGTTGTGGGTGCGCGGAATGAGCCGGAGCGCCGCGGTGGTATCGCCGGAGACCAGGAAGAACGCCACCTGGTCGGCGCTCTGCACGGGCGCCCGCACGGGCGCCCGCACGGGCGGGGCGTCGATGGAGGCCAGCGGGAAGTAGTGGCAGCCCGACCGGTCGGTAGCCAGGCCACCGTACGGGGACGAGGCACCCGGTGCCTCAAGGGTGAACACCCGTCGCAGGAAGGGACCTTGAGCCGCAATTTCCGCGGCCATCGCCGTGTGGTCGAAGCCCTGGTACGTCGAGGGACCGACATAGCCGGTCGCCTCGGTGACTCGTACGAGGTGGGACACGTCGGTCGCGCGGCGCGAGACCGGGCAGAACACGGGGATGGTGCCGAGGCGCATCAGCGCGAACACGGTGATGACGAGCTCGGGAACGTTCGGCAGCTGGACGACGACCCGTTGCCCGGGCCTGAGGCCGCGCAGCCGGAATCCGGCGGCCATGCGGTCCACGCGCCGGTTCAGGGCCGCGTACGTGAGGCGAGCGTCGCCGTGCACGAGCGCGGTCCGCGGTCCGTACTCCAGGGCCCAGCCGCGCAGCAGGTTGTCCAGCGTATTGCCACGCCAGTGCCCGGCCGCCCAGTAGCGGTCGACGAACTCCTCGGGCCAGGGCGTGCAGCCGTCGAGCATGGATGTCATTCGCTTTCTTGTGTAGCGGTTTCCGAACCGGGCGGCGTGCCCCCGTCGTCTTGACCTTGGCAATCCCATCCGTCAACACCCCTGTACGCAATGCGCTGTCCCCACCATGGACGCTGAATTCCCTCAGCAGAAAGTCCAATGAACGCCGCTGACCAGGAGGAAGACCCAAGGCCACCGGCTCCGGCCATGGACACCGGCCCCGACGGCTGACGCCGTCCATCTGAACTCGTCGGCGGATTTTCGTTATCGGCGGCCGGCTGCCGGATCTCCCGAGTGTTGGACCTGCACGCAGCAAGACCCGCACCGGAGAGGGAACCGCCATGAACCACGAGCCGGCCAGGCATCGTAAAACCAGGGCGCACCGAGGGCGGCAGCCCCGTTGGGTGGTGGCGGCAGGCGGTGTGGCCGCGCTGACGACCGTGCTGGGTGGTGGGTACGGCATCGCCCGGTCGCTGAGCGGCGCCACGCCCGGTGACGCACTGACGGCGGCCGACGCGGATCAGCGGTCCAGGGCAGCGGCGGAGCCCGTACGGAAGGCGCGTTCCGACGTGTCGTCCACGACTCCGGCACCGACACCGACGCCGTCCAGGGCACCGACCGCCACAGACCGGAAGAACACCGCCCGGCGGCAGGCCGCCACCGCTGCCTCGTCGAGTCCCCGTGTGACCGCCGCGCCCGGGGCCACAGCTGACGACGGTGCCGGGCGCACCGTCCCCGGTGCGGACACCCCGGCAGGCGGTTCCGGCGGAAACAGCGGCAGCCTGGCACGGCAAGTCATCGCGATGGTCAACGCGGAACGCGCCCAGAAGGGCTGCTCCCCGCTCGCCGTCGACGCCAGGCTCCAGGCCGCGGCACAGCGGCACTCGGACGACATGGCCGCCCGCAACTACTACGACCACACCTCTCCCGATGGCGTCGGCCCGGGCGACCGGATCACGTCCGCCGGCTATCGCTGGAGCACGTACGGCGAGAACATCTTCAAGGGTCCCCAGGACGCGCGCACCGCGATGGCCGGCTGGATGAAGAGCCCCGGACATCGTGAGAACATCCTCAACTGCGCTTTCACCCAGATCGGCGTCGGCGTCAACTCCGCCGCCAACGGCCCTTGGTGGACCCAGGACTTCGCCGCCCACTGAGCGCGCACCGAGCGGTGGCTTGGGCCGAGGGCTACGACGTCCCGACGCGCGTGAACGTCACGTCGAAGTCCGGCATCCACAGCTCGCCGTCGCCTGACCGCTCCCAGCCGCCCTCGATCGTGTCGCCTCCCTCGCGGAAGGTGGCGGTGAACCGTTGGTGGAAGCCGGGAGCGGTACGCCACTGTTTCCACACGCCGTCGTTCACGGTCGTCCGGTAGACGCGAGCGACGCCGCGGCCGTCGGCGTACAGGGTGGTGAACTCGCCGGCCGTCTCGTCATAGCCGGTCAGCGTCACGGTGGGGAACGGCGCGTGCGCACCCCACTCTGCGGGAAGGGATGTCTCCGGGCCCACATCCGCGCGCTGAACGAGGAAGGCGCCACCCTCAAGCCACGCGAACTCCACCCGCACGGGCCCGACATCGCGGCCGAGTGCCCACATGTCCCACTCGCCCACCAGCGCGTCCAGCTGACGCAGTGCGCTGTGGGGTGTTGGCTCCCGCATCGTGGTCTCCTCTTCTCGGCCGACCGGTCCCGTTCCCGGCCCATTCCCGGCCCATTCCCGGCCCATTCCCGGTCCATTCCCGGTCCCTCTCAGCCCGCACTCTCCCCACTTCAGCAACATTTCATCGAATTTGCATCGCCTCGCGAAAGAGTTCGCACGGCGCGTCGGGTCCCCGGTGCGCCTTCGCCCCGGGCCCGGCCCACGGGACCGGCGTATGCCGTGCCCGATGGCGAGAACCGAACGGACATAAGCGAGTTGCCCCGTGAGTGAGACCCCGCAGCCGGACCCCCGAGAGGGCTTTGGCGAGGCCGGCCCCGCACAGCCGCTCCCGCAGGGAGCCCCGGACTGGGGCCCTGCGGCGCCGACCCCGGGCCAGGTACCGCCCCCGGTGCCGGGCCAGGCACCGCCCCCGATCCCGGAGCGGGCGCCAGGTGCGCCCTCGGCCTGGTCGCAGACGGTCCCGGCGACGCTGCCGCAGTCCGGTGGCCCGGCCGCGGGGCGGGCGGGCGGCAATCGACGGTCCTGGCTGATCGGCGGCGGCGCGGCGCTCGCCGTGGCCGCGATCGTCGGCGTGGTCGTCCTCGCCACGTCGGGGGGCGACGGGAAGAGCACCGCCTCGCAGCAGTCCTCCGCCGGCGCCGGCCGGCCGCCGGCGCCCGGATCGCCGGAGGCCGAGGGGAAGACGTACACCAAGGTGCCCGAGGGCTGTCAGCTGATCAAGGCGTCCACTATCGCCCGCATCGCGCCCGGCACCGAGTGCAAGCCGTCGCAGTTCGACAACGCCACCATGGCAGCGATGATCACCAGGATGCCGAACTGGAAAACGGCCTTCGGCTCCGGTGGCGCGTTCCTCAGCATGGACGTGAACCTCTCGGTCGGCCCAGCGGGCAAAAACATGTACGACATGGACAAGCACACCGCTCTCCACGCCCTGGACAAGATGCGCAAGATCACCGACTCCCGGCCGCTCCACGATCTCGGCGACGAGGCCCATCTCGTCCACGCCGTCGACAAGAACCCGATGGATCTGGCCGAGGCAACGGTGATCGTCCGCTCCGGCAACGCCGCGTACACCGTGGGCTACACCTACGACGTGGCGCGCTCCGGCAAGAACCAGCAGCAGGCCGAGGACGCCGCCATCGCCGCCGCCCGCGATGTCCTCGGCTCCCTCCACTGACCCGGCCGCAGCACAGTGGACACGCCTCAGCACGGCGGCAGCGGCGCGACGGTGCCGCGGACCCGTCAGCACACCACCCTCGCGCGCCCGCATGCGGCGCAGCCGTCGGCCCCTGCCGCGGTCCCACAGCAGCAGGGTCCGGCCCGGATCGGCCCGTACGAGGTCTTCCATCTCCTCGGCGAGGGCGGCATGGGCCGGGTCTACCTGGCCCGGTCACCGGGCTCGCGCCTGGTCGCCCTGAAGGTCATCCGGCCCGAGTACGCCGAGGCGCCGAACTTCCGCGGGCGCTTCCGGCGCGAGGCCGACGCCGCCCGTAAGGTCAGCGGCTTCTTCACTCCCCCGGTGCTCGACGCGGACGCCGACTCCCCCCAGCCCTGGCTGGCCACCGCCTACATCCCCGCACCGTCCCTGCACGATGTCGTACGCGACTTCGGCGTGCTGCCCGAGCCTGCCGTGCGGGCCCTGGGCACCGGACTCGCGGAGGCGCTGGTGGCGATCCACGCCGCCGGTCTCGTCCACCGGGACCTCAAGCCCGGGAACGTCCTGGTGGCCGAAGACGGGCCGCGCGTCATCGACTTCGGTATCAGCCGGGCGGTGGATGCGACGCAGGTGACGCGGACGGGCGCGGTGATGGGGACGCCCGGCTTCATGGCCCCGGAGCAGATCGTGTCGAGCCGCGAGGCCGGACCGGCGGCCGATGTCTTCTCCCTCGGCTGTGTCCTGGTCTTCGCGGCCACCGGCCTGGGCCCCTTCGGCGCCGGGAACACCGCCGAGATCCTCTACCGGGCCGTGCACGCCCCGCCGCAGCTGACCGACATACCCGACGCGCTGCGTTCGCTGCTTGCGGCCTGTCTGGACAAGGATCCGGCCGGCCGACCGAGCACCGCCGCGTTGCTGGCCGCGCTGGGTTCCGCCGAGCCCTCCGCGCTGCTCACGCCGGGTCTGCGGGAGGACCTGGCCCGGCGGCAGGCGCACGCCGCCGTCTTGGTGACCGCGCCTCCGATACCCGTCACCCCGCTGGTCCCGGGGGCCCCGAGCGGGCCGAGCCGCCGCCGCTTCCTGTGGATCGCCGCGGCCGGCGGCACCGCGGCAGCGGCCGCAGGCGCCGCGGCCCTGGCCGACTGGGGGTCGCGGCCCGACCGCGCTACGGGCCGCGGCAGCGGCAGGGGCACCGCGGTCCGGCCCGGCGCCAAGGTGCCCCCGGGCCCGAAGCCACAGTGGTCGCGCCCGCTGCGGCGCCTGGAGAACGGACAGCTGCGGCTGCTCGGCGACACCCTCGTGCGCTGGGACGAGAGGACGGCGATCGGCTATGACACCGCGACCGGACAGGAACGGTGGACGGCCGCCCCCCGCCAGCCGTCCGGCGCCACCGGCAAGCCCACCTGGCTCGGTGTCCAGGGCTCAATGCTGTACGCGACGGCCTGGGGCGACCGCGGCTATCTGCTGGGGCTGGACGGCAACGGCCAGCTGAAGTTCAGCCACCCCGTCACCGAGCCGACCGAGGGGTCCTCCTTCCCCGACACCCTCCACGACGTCTTCTGTGTCGCCGGCTCCGTCGCCCTCCTCGGCGCCTCCGGCGACCAGGGCTACGCCGTATACGCCCTGAACCTCAGCACGGGGAAGGTGCTGTGGTCCCGCAAGGTCACCGGCAGCGACTTCCACGCCTCCTCCGACGGACACCGCTGCTTCCTGCACGACGGCAGCACCGTCCACGGCCTCGACCTGCGCAGCGGCACGGTGCACTGGACGGTCCGGGACGTCGTCCGGCCCGGCGACTACCCGGACCTGACCACCGACGGGAACGCGCTGCTCGTCACCAGCACGAAGGTGCAGGCGTTCCGCGCCACCGACGGCCGCCGACTGTGGACCGCCGTCGACGAGCCGACCGTCCTCAACCCCGCCACCGTCCTGGGCAATCGGGCCTACGTCGTGGACGGCCAGGACACCGTCTTCGCCCTCGGCACCGGCGACGGCAGGCAGCGGTGGCACACCGCGAGCCCGCTCTCCCTCGACCCGCGCAGCGCCTCCGATCCGGGCCCCTGCGTCTCCTCGTCCCTGCTCGCATATCCCCTGTTCAGCGGCGACACCCCGGGCTTCATCGTCCTGCGCACCGCGGACGGCAAGGTCCTGTGGGCGCACCGGGGTTCGGGCGCCGAAACCAAGAACAAGAGCACGGCGTGGCGGCTGCAGATCGCCGGCACCACCCTCTACGCCGCATCCGACACCACCCTCTACGCCTTCCGGAGCGACCCCCGATGACCACGCCGACCACTCAGGCCGACACCGCCACCCCGCACATCGGGCCGTACCGAGTCATCCGGGAACTCGGCGCGGGCGGCATGGGCCGCGTCATGCTGGCCGCATCGCGCAGCGGCCGTGCCGTCGCCGTCAAGGTCGTACGGGCCGAACTGGCCGCCGATCCCGACTTCCGGCGGCGCTTCAAGGCGGAGGTGGACGCGGCGCGCGCGGTCGGCGGCGCCTTCACCGCACCGGTTGTCGACGCCGACCCCGAAGGGCCGCAGCCCTGGCTGGCCACCGCATACATCCCCGGCCCGTCGCTCGCCGATGCCATCGAGGCCCACGGGCCCATGCCCGAGGCCACCCTGCGGGTGCTCGGTGCGGGCCTGGCCGAGGCGCTGGCCGCCATCCACCGCGCGGGACTGATCCACCGCGACCTCAAGCCGTCCAACATCCTGCTCACCTTCGACGGGCCCCGAGTCATCGACTTCGGCATCAGCCGGGCCGTCGACGGCACCGTGCTCACCGCGGAGGGCCAGATCATCGGGTCGCCCGGTTTCATGTCGCCCGAGCAGACGATGGGGGCCGAACTCGGCCCCGCCAGCGATGTGTTCGCCCTCGGCGCCGTGCTCGCCTATGCGGCCACCGGCACCCCGCCCTTCGGCACCGGCGCGGCCCACGCGCTGCTCTACCGGGCCGCCCATGAGGCGCCCGAGCTGGACGGCGTCCCGCAGGCCCTGCTCGGCACCGTCGCCGCCTGCCTCGACAAGGACCCGGTCCGGCGGCCGTCCGTCGCGCAGTTGCAGGGGTGGCTGCGTCCGTCGACCACCGCCGGCTGGCTCGGCGCGGTCGAACTCCAGGTGGCCGAGTCGGAGCGCAGCCTGCACGACGCGGTGCGACCTCCCCTGCTCAGTCGGCGCCGGCTGCTCTTCGGCGGCGCGGCGCTCGCCGCGGCCGCGGCCGCCGGAGGCACCGCCCTGCTGCTCCGCTCGGGCGACGGGGAAGCGCCCGCCACGCCCGAGCTGTCCTGGACCGGGGACCTCCCGCAGTCCGACATGTCCCTGCTCAAGGTGGCCGATTCCACGCTGCTGTGCGGCGGGAAGACCTCGGGGGCCTGCTTCGACCGGGCCACCGGCAAGCTGCTGTGGAAGGACCTCAGCGGCCAGAACACCGCCGCCCTCGCCGACGACAAGCGCGTGTACACCGTACGCACCGACGGAAAGGTGCACGGCCTCGACGGCCGCTCCGGAAAGGAGCTGTGGGCCGCCTCCCCGACCGGATCGGGCGCGCCGCACCTGGAGTTCACCAGTGGCTCGCTGGTCGTGACCACGGGCGACCGCGGGCGCTTCCAGGGCCTGGACGCCTCGACCGGAGCGGTGCGCTGGACGTCGCCGGACATGGGCGCGCTCACGGTGGTCGGTACCACCGAGGCGGGCCGGCTGATCGTCTGGGGCAGCGTCGCGAAGACGTCCACGACCGCGATGCTCAACGGCTACACCGCCCTCGCTCCGGACACCGGGACCCGTCTGTGGTCGAAGGACCTCGTCACCCTCTACCCGCCGGCCAAGGGCAAGGTGCTCTACGGCGTCGACGGCGGCATGAACCTGGTCGCCCTCAAGGCCGAAGACGGCGGCACGCTGTGGAGCAAGCCCACCGCACTCCCGCCGACGAACAGTCAGTTCCTCATGTACGAGGGGTCCTTGAGCCTGCACGACAGCACCCTGTTCTGCTACCCGGGCACCGGCGCCAACGGCGCGACCAGCGGGCTGCTCGCGGCCTTCGACGCGGCGACGGGCAAGACCCTGTGGAGCGTGCGGACCGCGGCCCGGGGAAACCGGGGCTACGACGTGTCCGGCACGACCGTCTGCTATCTCGACAAGGTCCTGCACGCCGTCGACGCCCGCACCGGAGCGGCCCGTTGGACGGCCGGTTCCGGTCTCGGCACACTCCAGTTCCTGGGCGCCGTACGCCACCTCTTCCTCGCCGCGGGCCCGAAGGGGCTGTACGCCTTCCACGCTGAAACCGGCAAGCAGGTCTGGACGTACCCGGTCAGCGGCGGCTCCGGCTACTGGTCGGCGTATCCGGTCGGCGACCACCTGTTCGCCAGCTCGTCCGGCAAGCTCTTCTCCTTCTCGGTGCCCACGGCATAGGGGCCGCGGCACAGCAGGCATGGCCGACCGGTCGGTCAATGCTGCCGACGGTGCACCCGGGCAAGGAGCAGGACGGTGTCATCGGCCGGAGAGCTCGGTACGAGGCGGGTGAGGATCCGGTCCGCCGCATCCTCCAACGAGTCCGGGATCCGGCCCAGTTCCGCACTCAGGGCGTCCAGGCCCTCCTTGATGTCATGGCCGCGCGCCTCGATGAGGCCGTCGGTGTACAGGGCGAGGGTGGCACCGTCGGGCAGGTCGACCTCCGTGGTGCGGAAGGGGGCGCCGCCGACGCCGAGGGGGATCCCCAGGACGTCGTCGATGAGCTCGATCCGGCCGTCCGGATGGCGGACCAGGGGCGGCGGATGGCCGGCGCTGGCGATCCTGGTGCGCCCGGTGGTGGGGTCGTAGCGCATATAGAGGCAGGTCGCGAGCTCGATGCCCGCCTCATGGGCGCACTGGTCGAGTTCGGTCATCAGCTCGTCCGGTTCCTGGTCGTGCCGGGCCAGCGTCTTGGCGGTGATGCGCAGCCTGCCCATCGCCGCGGCGGCCGAGACGCCGTGTCCCATGACGTCGCCGACGAGCAGGGCGACGCGGTGGTCGGGCAGGGCGACCACGTCGTACCAGTCGCCGCCGACCTCGGTGAGGTGGCTGCCGGGCAGGTAGCGGTGGGCGATGTGGAGGTAGGGGCCGATCACCAGGGAACTGGGGAGGAGAGCGCGTTGGAGGGTGAGCGCGATGTTTCTCTCGCGGCTGTACAGCCGCGCGTTGTCCAGGCAGAGCGCGGCGCGGGAGGCGAGTTCTCCGGCCAGGCCGAGATCCTGCTCGGTGAAGGTCGGCCGGGCCGCGGACCGGCCGAAGATGGCGAATCCCTGGACCGTTCCCCGGGCGATGAGCGGGGCGATGAGGAGCGAGACGAGATCGCCGTCGGCCAGCATCCGGGCGCGGTTCTCGTCCAGCACGGTGCGCACCAGGAACTCCTGGTCCAACGGGACGGAGATCGGACGGCCGGTGCCCAGCATCCGGTGGATGGCGGAACCCGGCGGATAGTGCACGGCTTCCCCCTCGCTCATCAGCCCCGTCAAGGAAGAGGGCAGGACGCTGCCGAAGGCGATGCGACGGGTGATCACCGGCAGTGCCGGGTCGAAGGCCACATGCTCGTCCATCCATTCCACGAGCTCCACGACGGCCCCGTCGGAAAAGTCCGGAACCGCGGTGTCGACCAGCTCCTGCGCCGTGACCTCCACATCCAAGGTGGTACCGATCCGGGCGGAGGCCCGGTCCAGCAGCGCCAGCCGCTCACGCGTGGCGGTGGCCTCCACGATCGCCTGCTCCCGTTCGGTGACGTCCACCAGCAGTCCGCCCACGCCCGGCAGCGTCCCCACCGCCCGGGTGAGGGGGAAGAAACTCACTGACAGGACCCGGTCCCGGTCCGGGTGGCCCCGGGTGCGCATGCCCACCAACGCCCCGGTGACGGGCTTGCCGTCCGCGGCGATGGTGCGCAGCATCCGCTCGAACGCTCCCCCGTCCGAGGCGATCATGATCTCGGTGAGACGTCGCCCCAGGTGGTCCCCGATGGGGAGCCCGTCGATGTCGGCGAGGGCCTGGTTGAGGTGGAGGTAGCGCAGGTCTTCGTCGAGCATGACCAGGCCGATGGGGCAGGTCTCGAAGATGGCGTCGAGGAAGGCGAGGTTGGTCTTGACCCGGTCCAGCTCGTCGCCCCGGCTCGCCAGGACCATGACCACTGCATGCTCGGCCACGCCGGTTACCGGGAAGACCCGGAACCCGCAGCCGAAGACCGCACCGTCCCGATTCCTGGCGGTCAGGCGACCACGCCAGTAGCCCTCGGCCCGGCCGCGCTCGGCCATATAGGAGCAGGCGTCCGGACGGTCTTCGGGAGCCCCGGCGAAGAGCCGGGCGCCGGGCTCCGAGAGCACCTGCGCGGCCTGGTACCCGAAGAGATCCTCCGCACCAGGCCCCCAGAAGCAGACCCGATCATGATCATCGAGACCGAACACGGCAACGGGCACATGCTCCAGCAACGACCCGGGCTCGGACCAGAGCGGACCTCGGGCCTTCCCGACGCTCGGCCGATCTGATGGCACCGGCTGCCCCTTCCACCCTCCGTACACGGTGGCTCGCGCATAGTGGCCGGTCCGCCCTCCGCACGGCAGAGCGGCTCCCCTCAATTCTGCGCTCGGCCCCCATACGCGGACAGTCAGACGTGCAGCCGGGTCCGCGGCGAGCGGCACGTGACCACCGTGATCGCGTTCCGGCGGGGGGCCCGGACGGACCGGGCGAGCACCTGGTGGGCGGCCCGAGCATCACCGCGTCCAACGCTTCTCCCGGCCACCGCCCCCTCCTCTCCCCTCCCCGGGAATCACCGCCCCCATACGACTGTTGTGACCTCTCGACCGGCGCGTGATCAACAACGAGGGGGCATGCCATGGCGGGCGGCGACAACCAGGTGCACGGGACCGTGACGGAGGGGTTCGAGGGCGTACGGGAGGCGTTCGCGGCGGTGCTCGACGAGGCGCGGGACGCGCCCGAGGCGCAGCTCGTGGTGCATGTCGACGGCCGCCGGGTGGTGGACCTGTGGGGCGGCCCCGGTACCACGGCGGACACGCTGACCGGCGTCTACTCCCTCACCAAGGGCGCCGCCCACCTCGTGGTCGCGCTCCTGGTACAGGACGGCGTCCTCGATCTGGACCGCGAAGTGGCCGCGTACTGGCCGGAGTTCGGGGCGGAGGGCAAGGAGCAGCTCACCCTGCGCGAGCTGCTCGCACACCGTTCCGGAGTCGTCGGCGTCGACGGCGGGTTCACCACCGGGGAGTTGGCCGACGACCGGCTGATGGCCGCGCGGCTCGCCGGACAGCGGCCGTTCTGGGAGCCGGGAACGGCCTACGGCTATCACGCCTTCGTGATCGGCGCCCTGACGGGCGAGGTCGTGCGGCGGGTGACCGGCCGCTCGATCCATGAAATCTACGAGGAGCGGATCCGGGCGCCGTACGGGCTCGACTTCCACCTGGGCCTGCCCGAGGCGCTCGAAGCGCGCTATGCCGACGTGCTGCCGCTGCTGCCCACCCCGCAGGAGGCCGAGCAACTCGCGGCCAATGCCGCGGCCCCGGACAGCGTCAGGGCCGTCGCCTTCAACCAGAACGCGACGACGCCGACCGACCTGGTGGCCTTCGCCAACACCCGTGCCGTCCGGGCGCTCGGCCCCACGTCGTCCGGCGGGGTCGGCACGGCGCGGGGCGTGGCGGGGATGTACGCCGCGGCGATCAGCGAGGTGGACGGCCGGGCGCCCCTGCTGAAGCCGGAGACCGTCACCAAGTTCGCCCGCGTCCACTACCGCGGAACCGACCTGGTCACCGGCATCGAGGACGCCTTCGGCCTGGGCTTCGAGGGGCTGAGCGGCCGCTATCCCTTCCTCGGCCCGGACACCTTCGGCCACAGCGGCGCGACGGGCTCGCTCGGCTTCGCGGACCCGGACAGCGGCGTGGCCTACGCGTACACACGCCGCCGCTTCGGCTTCCCGACGGGGGTCGGGGCAGCCCTGGAGAACCACCGCCTGGCCGAGGCCGCGGTGCGGGCGGCCGGCGGGCGTTAGGGCCTGCCCGGTGGGGCACCTCCCAGCGTCGGCTGGGGGAGCGTCGCGGGCCCAGGCCGACCCACCCGACAGGCTTGGGCGGGTATCGACAGTGGATCTTTGACATAAACCGCCAGGATCGACAGAGCCTCCCGAGCCGGTAAGGGCTGGCCACGGAAGACGCCCGCCGACCGTTGACGTGTGCCTTTACAGTCCCCGGGCCGATGCAAGGTGAGAGGTGGTTTGGGCCGTGTAGAAGGATGGTTGGAGTCGGCCGGTCAGGGTCAGGAAAGCAACGAACGTGCCTGTGGCGATCCAGCCGGGCCATCCGGCCATGCCCATGTGCAGGGGATCAAGTGCTGCTTTGGGATCAGCGAACCTCTTGACCATATCGACACTCACCGAACTGACGAATGCATGGCCGATGACGGCGGGTACGACCGAGCCGGAGCGCAGGCGCAGCCATGTGAAGACCGGCAGGATGAGGATGCAACTCACCAGCATGGCAGGCACCGACACATACCAAGGCCGACCCGGGTACTGGCCGCCCATCAGCAGGGTGGGCAGGTGCCACAGTGCGAAAGCCGCGCCGGTGACTGCGTACGCCCGTATCAGGCTCCGGCGGTCACCGACTTGTGCGAGGCGCGGGAAGAGGTAACCCTGCCAGCCCAGTTCCTCGCCGAAGAACAGCGGGAGCGACAGCAGCATGTTCAGCGCAGCTCCGGCCGCCCACGCGCCGAGCCCGTTCCAGTGCACTCCACTGAAGGGGTAGCTGCCGGCGAAGGTGCCGATGACAAGGGAAGCCGTGGTGAGTCCGGCGGGGACGGCGAAGGCCGTCAGGGATGCCCGCACAGCGCGCCCCCAGGGCTTCGGCCACCGCAAGGCGAGGACGTCCCGCACCCGTCCACTGCGCTCGACGCAGCGGACGACGATGATCGCGGCGAGGGCAGGGGCCAACATCGCGGCCGCGATACACACCTGCTCCAGCGCACCGGTCTCCTCGCGTGCGTCACCCCGCCGATAACCACTGGCCAGGAGCGGCGACATGGCTGCCCACATGCCGATGTAAGCGACACCGAGGTAGACGAACAGACCGCCTCGCCGGTTTACGTGCGGTAAGGACCCCGTTGAGAACATCATGATGCGAACGCTACGGGGCAGCGCAGCGGCGAAGAATCTGGCTGGCACACGTATCGGAACTGGATCTAACCGCACTTCCTGCATGGGGATATCCCTACCAACCAAAAGCCTGGGTGCGGTTCCCCCGTTGATCCCCATTCCCTGTTGTGTCCAGCCTCAGGTTGTGTCCAGCCTCAGCCACGCCCGTTCGCACCATCGGAGGCACCACCGGTGGTCGCTCAGCCTCGTCGCCATCCATGGTGATCCCGATGTCATGACCGGCTCAGCACTAAGGTGCCCGTGCACACTTGGCTGCGCCTGGGGCATGGCCACGTCATCCTCAGGTCGGCCACTCGTTCGTCTGCCCGACCTCAGGAGCTCGTGAGGATGACGAGTTGCCGGGTCGCCCGGGTCATCGCGACATAGCGGTCGACCGCTCCTTCGACGCCGTTGCCGAACTCCTCCGGGTCGATGAGGACGACCAGGTCGAACTCCAACCCCTTGGACAGCTCCGGGGTCAGCGACCGGACACGTCGGTCAGCGCGGGACGTCGTCCGGAAGGTGCCCTCTCCGATGTCGCCGGTGCCGATGACGCAGGCGATCCCCTCGGCATGTGCGGCGAGCCAGGTGTCGAGGATCGCGTCCAGGTCCGCGACGGAGCCGTGTATGACGGGGACGCCGCTGCTGCGAATGGACGTCGGCACGTTGGCGTCCGGGAGCGCGGCCCGGATGACCGGCTCGGCTTCCGCCATGATTTCTTCCGGCGTCCGGTAGTTGATGCTCAGCGAGGCCAGGTTGATCCGGTCGAGCCCGATCCGCTCCAGCCGTTCCTGCCACGACTCCGTGAACCCGTGCCTGGCCTGGGCCCGGTCCCCGACGATGGTGAAGCTCCGGGACGGGCACCGCAGCAGCAACATCTGCCACTCCGCATCGGTCAGTTCCTGGGCCTCGTCCACGACGATGTGCGCGAACGGTCCGGCGAGAAGGTCCGGGTCGGCAGTGGGCAGTTCGGACTCGTCGACCAGGCTGACCTGGGCGTCCTGGCCGCGCAGCATCCTCACCAGGCCCTCGCCGTCGTCACCGTCGGCGCCGGAGTCGACTGCGGCCTGGATCAGGTTGTCGACGACCTGATCCATGCGCTCGCGCTGGGCAGCGAGGACGGCCTGGTGCCGACGCTTACGTCGTGCCTCCTCCGGATCGCCGAGCCGCTGCCGCGCCGCGTCCAGGAGAGGCAGATCGGACACTGTCCATGCCTGGGGAGCCTCCTTGCGCTGCAACGTCCGGATCTCGTCGCGACTGAGCCAGGGAGCGCACATCCGCAGGTAGGCGGGTACCGACCAGAGGTCTCCGACGAGGTCGGCCGCTTCGAGCAGCGGCCATGCGCGGTTGAGGGTGGTGACCAGCTCTTCGTCGTGCCGCAGCGACCTGCGGAAGAGGTCGGGCGAGACATCTCCGTCGTACTTGTCCATGAGGATGGTGACCAGTTCCTCCCAGATCTGCTCACGCGCCTCGTTGTGCGGCGTACCTGGTTCCGGTGCCTGGAATGCCTCGGCCCAGTCGTCGGCACTCAGCCAGATGTCGGACCAGTCGGTCGTGACGGTCACGCCCTCGGCGGGCGGCTCTTCGTAGAACCTGACGGCCGTCTCGATCGCCTTGACCATGTCCGCGGACGATTTCAGGCGGGCCACGTCGGGATCCGACTCGATCGCCGCTCCGGCTCCCTCGGCGACGAGGTCCCGCAGCGTGCAGGTCTGCACCCCCTCCTCTCCGAGGCTGGGCAGGACATCGGCGACATAGGCCAGGTAGGGCTGGTGCGGACCGACGAACAGCACACCGCCCCGGCGGTGCGCGAGGCGGGGATCGGAGTAGAGGAGATAGGCGGAGCGGTGCAGAGCGACGACGGTCTTCCCCGTACCCGGACCGCCGTCGACGACGAGAGCGCCGCGGGATCCCGCGCGGATGATGGCGTCCTGGTCGGCCTGGATGGTGCCGAGCACATCGCGCATCCGCGGCGACCGGTTGCTGCCCAGGCTGGCGATGAAGGCGGACTGGTCGTCGAGCGCGGCATGCCCGACGAACCCGTCCGAGGTAAACACCTCGTCCCAGTAGTCGCTGATCCGGCCACCGGTCCAGCGATATCTGCGGCGGCTCGCCAGACCCATCGGGTTGGCGTGGGTGGCCCCGAAGAACGGCTCGGCCGCGGGGGAACGCCAGTCGAGCAGCAATCGACGTCCCGCGCTGTCGGTCAGGCCGAGTCGTCCGACGTATACGGGCTCGGGGTGGTCCGCGCTGACCATGTGTCCGAGGCACAGATCCAAACCGAAGCGCCGCAGTGTGCGCAGGCGAGCGCTCAGCCGGTGGATCTCCGTGTCCCGGTCCATCGCCTGCCTGCCTATGCCGCCGGGCGCCTTGCGCTCGGCATCGAGGCGGTCGGACACCTCGGCGATCGACTGCTCCAGGCACTCCGCGAGGTCCGCGAAGTGCTGCTCGTCGCCCGCGATCAGCGTGGGGTCGGCCTTGGGCGCGAGACGGTCGGGAAGGTCGAATGCGCTGGTGGTCAGGGGGTTCACGTCATCAGCTCCGAAGCTTCGTTCTGGGGCCGCATGCGACCATGGCGCGCGGCACGGCGCCCGAGACGGGCATGACGAACCTGGGGGCCACGACGAGGACGCAATGCTGCGCCGCGCCTGGTGTGGAACCCCATGGCTGGATAGCCGAATAGCCGTATAGCCGTTGTCGGTTCAGGTCGCCGGGGTGTGCAGGTTTTTGTGTTCTGGTGCCGGTGCTCTGGCGTTGGTGCTCTGCTGCCTGTGTTCTGGGCCTGGCTAGACGACCCCGAGTGGTTCAGTTCACGCCGGTACGGGCGGCCTCTAGCGGCTGACCGCGTCCAGCAGCAGCCGCGCGGCCACCGTGGCTCCGTCGGCGCGGATCATTCCGGCCACGGCGGTCGCCCGTGCGCGGGTCTCGGGGGCCAGGGCCGTCCCGAGCGCGGCCGACAGGGACTCGACGGTCGGCGTCGGACCGTCGTGTGCCACGCCGATGCCCAGATCGGCCACCCGACCCGCCCAGTACGGCTGATCCGCCGCCTGCGGGACCACCACCTGGGACGCGCCGGCCCGGGTGGCCGTCGTCGTGGTGCCCGCGCCGCCGTGGTGCACAACGGCGGCCACCCTGGCGAAAAGTGCGTGCTGATTGACCTCGCCGACGACGAAGCAGTCCTCCTGACCGTCGATCGGGGCCAGGTCGGCCCAGCCGCGGGCCACGACCGCGCGGCGCCCCTGCTCGCGGACCGCCTCCATGGCCACCTTGGCGACGTCCGCGGAGCCGTGCATCGGCATACTGCCGAACCCCACGTACACCGGTGGTGTGCCGGCGTCCAGGAATGCCACCAACTCGGCCGGGAGCGGGTGCACGTCGGGCAGGATCCATGCGCCGGTCTGGACGACGTCGAGGTCCGGCGTCGGCTGCCACGGGTCCAGGACCGGGTCGGTCGCCAACCACGGCCGGTCGCCGAGGACATAGGCGCGGACGTCGTCCACCGGGGGCAGGCCGTTCGCCACCCGGTGGGTGTTGAGCGCCGCACCGAACAACGCGTTGATGCTTTGGGCGTCCAGGTCCCACAACTCCCGGTTGTCGGTCACCTCCGACGGGAGCGGCCGGCCCGGATACGCCAGCGGCGGGCGGTGCGGCGACGGCAGGGTGAGCTGCTGGAACGTCACGGAAACGGAGCGGATGCCCAGCTTCTCGGCCACCGACAGCGCGCCGGCCGCGGCCGGCATCATGCCGGTCGCCACGAGCGCATCGCATCCCTCGGCCGCCGCGGGGATCGCATCGAACTGCCCGGCGATCACCTCGGCCGCACGCTGGGGCAGGGACGACGGCGGCGGCGCCGCCTTCGTCCATGCACGCGCCGACCGGCCGACGGGCACCAGCGCCACACCGACATCGGCCAACCGCCGCGCGAAGTCCTCGTCCGGCGGCGCGCACACCCGCACCTCCGCACCGAGCGCCCGCAACTGCACCGCGAGCCCCGCAAGCGGTTCGACGTCCCCCCGCGACCCATACGTCGACAACAACACGCGCACTTCGCGACTCCCATTCCCCCAGGTCCTGGCTTCGGCCGGTAATTCTGCGACACCACCGGGGCCTTGCCGCAAGCCCCCCAGTGCGCTATACCTTGAGAGTGGCAAGGAGTGGTTGAGCTCCTTGCCTTTCTCTTTTGCCGTCCGCAGTCGGCGGCCGTTACGGGGTCGGACGCGACAGGGTGCGAGGGCCGCCGGTACGAAGCCCGGCAGGCATGGTCCCGACCGGGCCGACAGTCTTGTCCGGAACCGCCTCTACCTGCCGTTGTTTACGCGCCAGAGTCGCTCGGTGGCTCTCACGCGATCTGTTCCCCGTCGGGGTGGTCGGTGGACTTCGACAGCTCGTGCCAGGCGGCTGTCTCCGCGTCGAAGGCGGAGCGGGCGTCGGCGACGAGGCGGAGGGCGTCGCTGCCGAGGATGAGGTGGGTCGGCGGCGTCTCGGCCTCCACGATGGCGAGCAGGGCGCGGCCGGCTTGGGCGGGATCGCCGAGCTGCTGACCGCTCATGTCGATGCGGCGTTCGCGGATCGGGGCGAAGAGCGGGTCGTAGTCGGCGATGGTGCTATCTACGCGGTGCATGGAGCGGCCGGCCCAATCGGTGCGGAAGGAGCCGGGCTCGATCGCCGTGACATGAATGCCGAACGGTGCGACTTCCTGGGCGAGCGTGGCCGCGATGCCCTCGACGGCGAACTTGGAGCCGTGATAGGCGGCCAGGCCGGGGAACGCGCGCAGACCGCCCATGGAGGTCACGAACAGGATGTGCCCGGCACGGCGCTCGCGCATGCGGGGCAGGACGGCTTGGGTGACCGCGATGACGCCGAAGACGTTGACGTCGAACTGGTGGCGAAAAGCGTCGGGCGGGGTTTCCTCGAAGGTGCCCTCGACGCCGTAGCCGGCGTTGTTGACGAGTACGTCGATGGGGCCCACCTTGCCCTCGATCGCCGCGACGGTCGGCGCGATGGCATCGGTGTCGGTGACGTCGAGTACGCGGCCGTGGGCGCGGCCTGGGGCGAGGAGCTCGAAGTCGGCGATCTGCTCCGGGTTGCGGACGGTGCCGACGACGGTGTGGCCGGCCTCGAGGGCGGTGGTGGCGAAGGCGCGGCCGAGGCCGCTGCTCACGCCGGTGATCAGGAACGTGCGGGGCATGTGTCTCTCCGTTGGAATCGGAAGTGTCAGACGGTGGAGCGGATAAGCCCGTCGAGCGCAGTGCGCGCGAGCTTCTCGGCGTGCTCGTCAGTGAGGTCGTAGTGGCAGGTGAGCCTGCGGAAGATGAGTGACCCGAAGTGGCCCGAAGAGGATGTCGATGACGACGTCCACGTCGATGGCGGGCGAGGATCATCCGGCAGGACGTCTCCCGGCCAAGGTCGGTGACGCCGTCAACGGCTGTTCGCGGACACCTCGTTCGAGGTGGTGACCGCGTCTGGATCGGCGGCACGGTGCAGCACCGCCGAGCCTTCCACGGGCTTGGACCTCGCCAGCCACAGGCCGGTGAACACGGCGGTGACCAAGGTGATGGCGCCGGCCGCGACGAAGGCGCTGTTGAGGCCGGTCGCGAAGGAGGCGCCGCCGGATTGCCGGGTGCGGACGACGGCTCCGAGTACCGCCACGCCGAGCACCGCTCCGATCTGCCGGGTGGTGCTGCTGATGCCCGAGGCGAGGCCGCCTTCCTGCGGGCTGACCGCTTGGATGGCGGCTCCCGTCAGTGGGGACATGGTCAGGGCGAAGCCGATGCCGACCACTCCCAGCCGCCACCACACGTTCCCGTAGCCGGTGTCGGCGCGCACCACGCCCAGCGCCAGCAGCCCGGAACCGGCCACGGCCAGGCCGATGGTGACCACGCTTCGGAACCCGTACCGGACGGCGAGCCGACCCGCGTACGGGCTGACGATCACCATGGCGACGGAGACCGGAAGGGTCTGCAGGCCCGCGCGCAGAATCGAGCTGCCCTGGACGTACACGAAGAACTGGGAGAAGAAGAACGACGAACCCATGAGCGCGAACCCCACCGCAGTCATCGCGGTGTTGGACACGGTGAACAGCCGCTGCCGAAACAGCCGCAGCGGCAGCATCGGAGCGGAGCGACGCGCTTCGACGGCGAGGAAGGCTGCGAGGAGGATCGCCGCGGTGGCGAAGCTGCTCAGGATCATCGGCGAGGTCCAGCCGCGGGCGCCGCCCTCGATCAGTCCGTAGGTCAGTGCCCCCACCGCCAGAACGGACAGCACCGTCCCCGGGATGTCGATCGCGGGGGCACTCGGATTGCGGGACTCGTCAAGGTGGCGCAGACCGACCGTCAGCAGGATCACGCCGATGGGCAGATTGACCAGGAAGATGGCGGGCCAGCCGAAGGCATCTGTCAGCACGCCGCCGGCCACGGGTCCGGCGGCCAGGCCGATTCCGCTCAATCCGGCCCACAGCCCGATCGCCTTGATGCGTTCTTGCGGAACGGGACAGGCGGCGGCGAGCAGGGCCAGCGAGGCAGGGCTCAACGCCGCGGCTCCGATGCCCTGCAACACCCGGCCGGCGATCAACCAGCCGACCGAGGGCGCGAGGCTGCACAGCACCGATGCGGCGGTGAACACCGTCACGCCGGCCAGGTACACCCGCTTGCGGCCGAATCGGTCGGCGAAAACACCGCCGGACAGCAGCAGCATGGCGACCAGCAGCACATACGCGTCGACGATCCACTGCAGACCGGTCAGTTGAGTGTGCAGCCGGTGCTGCATATCGGGCAGCGCTGCTCCAACAATCGCGTTGTCGAGCAGCACCATGAATTGGCCCAGGCAGGTCACCGTGAGCAGCACGGCCCGGTTTGGTCGACTGCGTACGGCCGCAGGCGATGCAGCCATGGGGACACCTCTCAATCGGTAGTTGCGCCTCTCCATGGCCGACGCGGTCAGCCTCTGGGCGCCCTAACGCAGTCATTGACTGCGTTAGGGGACTGTAGGGAGGCTCGTCCCACAAACGCAAGTCACGACTGCGTTAAGGTGGGGGCATGGACGAGCAACAGCGAGCCCGGCGACCCGGCGGGCGCGGCGCCCGCGTCGGGGCGGCGGTGCACCAGGCCGTCACCGACTTGATCAGCGAGCGCGGCTACGG
Organism: Streptomyces gilvosporeus; assembly: GCF_002082195.1. Lineage (GTDB taxonomy): Bacteria > Actinomycetota > Actinomycetes > Streptomycetales > Streptomycetaceae > Streptomyces > Streptomyces gilvosporeus. Next base: position 404,722 of record NZ_CP020569.1, read on the forward strand.
CAAGTTCTCCGTCGGCGAGGTCGCAGCCCGCGCGGGCGTGGCCGACAGCAGCATCTACCGCCGGTGGGGCAGCCTGGAAACCCTGCTCACCGACGTGGCGCTCACCCGCCTCAACGCGCGGTCGCCGATGCCCGACACCGGGAGCCTGGCCGGCGACCTGCGCGCTTACGCGGCCAACGTGGCCCGCGAGATCACCGGACCCGACGGCCTGGCGTTGCTGCGCCTGTCCGTCGCCCTGTCGAGCAACGGCCAGCAGGGCCTGCAGGCGCGTGACGACCTCCTCGCCGAACGCACCCGGCAACTGCAGTCCATGCTCGATCGCGCCCGCGATCGCGGCGAGCACGCACCCGACGCGTTCGGCGTGCTGGACCACGTGCTGGCCCCGATGTATATCCGCGTCCTGCTCGGCATGGGCCCGCTCACCCCGGACTACGTCGACGGGCTGGTCGACCGATTGCTGTGACCTCGGCCTGGTCCGCGAGATCAGAGCACGAAGGTGCCGACCCTCCGACGCGCGGCCTGGCTCCATCCGTCGGCCGGCGGGCTGTTGCCGCGGATCGGGGTGAAGTCGACGTCCAGGTGCGGGTCGTAGGCGTCGGTTCGTAGGTGAGCTCGTGGGTGGAGTATGCGCCGAAGCGGCCACCCGCATCAGGCGCCTGAAACTCGTCATACGGATGGGCACCGTTACCCAGCTCAGCCCGCAGGCAGATCGAGGCTTCGAACGTGTAAAGGCGCCATGCTCCTTGCCCCACACATGCGCCCCCACCACTCTCACATCCAGCGGCGACCATCCCCCGCACGGCATCTCCAACTTGGCGCATTCACATCCCCACCCTGGGCATGCACCCCTGGCGTCACAAACCCGAACACCCCATGCTGGTGCTCCCGTTCGGCTGGTGGGGCGAACGCAAGTGCCACGTGCTCGAAGAGCGGTCTGGAGGAGCATTGGGTTAATTGCGGAGAAAGACGAGTAACATCCAGCCAACCACCGAGATCGATCAGCCAGAGAAAGTGGGTTGTGCCATGTCAGACTCGGAATTCACTGCACAGGTGTCTGCCAAGCTGAAGAGCATCACGAAAGAGATCGACGACCTGCAGAAGCTCAGGGCAAAGCTGGAGGATCTCCAGCACCACCTGGGAACAACTCCTCGGGGCGAAGCCGACGATGCTGTCGCACCACAGCACTCGGAGGCCGACACCGAGGTGGACAGGCCGGTGACCGTGCCTCCGGCACGAAGCGCCAAGACTTCCGTCCCCAAGGCCCGGCCTGCGAAGAAGACCACCTCGAAGGCGGCAGGAGGCGCGAAGCAGCCACGCAAGGCCTCGTCGGCGAAGGGCAAGGCGCGGCGGAAGAACCCCACCCGCGCCGATCGTCTCCTGGGGCTGCTCGCTGAGCAGCCGCGCACGGTCGCGGAGGTGACAAAGCTGCTGGCGGAGGAGCACCCCGGCCATGCGGCGCCCGAGACCGCCGTACGCAACACCTTGGAGACCTCACTCGTCGCCAAGGGCCTGGCACACCGCAGCAAGCAGGGACGGAACGTCTTCTACTCCCGCCCCGCACCGGCCCCTGAGGGCGGCAACGGAGAAGCCCAAGAAGCAGGCCCTGTCGAGGAGAACAAGCAGGAAATCGTTCCTGCTTCAGCCTGACAGCGCCGCCCCTCACCACCCCTTCCGCCGCCCCGGCGCCTCGCCTGCCTCAGCTCGACTGACACCACTCGGACTCGCCGCCGCTCACCTCTCCCCCAGCAGCATGAACGGCGGTCGCGCAGTCCCTCATGTCTTGTGCATGTCTCGTGTCCTCAAGGGGCTACGCCTCACTCCAGAGCGCTGCGACCGCCGGGGCGGCGGCGCGTCCCTGGGCGAAACCGGCGTGGCCGGCGGGGGTGCGCGTGGTGGGGACCAGCGGGTCCGTGCCGAAGGCGACACGGGAGGGGTCATCGGGGGTGACGACCTCGATGCGGCCGCGCCCGGCAATGGCTGCGGCATCGGCCTCCAGTGTCGCGTCGGGCATGGGGGCGATTGCCAACACGCGGGTGTAGTCGGCCGCCAGGTCGAGATTGGTGAGGCTGCGGATGCCGCCGTCGATATAGCGTGCCGCACCTATCGTGACAGGCGGCCAGACACCGGGCACGGCGCAGCTCGCGGCCACCGCGTCGACCAAGGAGACACCCGACGTACGGTCGAAGAGCCGGCTCTCGCCCGTGACGGCGTCCACCGCAACCACCCGGAGCAGGCGTTCTGACCAGGTGTGGGAGGGCAATCGAGCCTCGATGACCGCCAGGCGGTCGGCCTCGGCGACGGTATCCGCGGCCAACGCCACCTCCCCCATGCGGCGGCGGCGCTCCAGCGGGTCGGACACCTCCGTGTCGAGCTTCTCTACGAACGCGAAGACCTCGGCAAGTGCTCCCTCTCTGGGTATCAACTCACGCTGCTGGAGGGCAGGTTCGACCTGTGCGCGGTAGAGCGAGGCCAGATCGGCGCCGCTGGCAACCTGCGCGGCCACCACCGAACCCGCCGAGGTGCCGAGCAGAAACTCCGCATCGCTGACATCGATCCCTGCGTCGGCAAGACCGGCCAGTACGCCCGTCATCCAGGCAATCCCGGCCACACCGCCACCGCCGAGCACCAGTGCGCGATCGTTCACCACGTACCCCTCCCCTTCACTCGAGCACTGGTCCTGTGCAGTGCCGTGCCCTGTCCAACTCGCAGCTGGTCAGGGCTATTCCCGACGTTTCCCCGTCCGTACGAGGGAAATCCGTATGCACATCGGGCATCCGGTTGACAGGCTGGGCTCATGAACGCCCAGCTCGACGACGTCCACAGCCTCCATAGGGAGAGCACCAAGGAGAGCAATGAGGAGGGCCAACGGTGACTGACTGGATCACCACACCCGTCGAACCCCGCCTCCTGCGCGGCGCCCTCGATGTGGAGCGCACTGCGCACGGCATACTGCCCCACCGGCTGCCCGCCTGGGCCCGAAAGCAGTTCCCGGATCCATATCTGGCCATGGTCGAGGCCCAGCCCTCGGGCGTGCGGCTGGCATTACGTACCCGGGCCACCGCCATCGAGTTGGACGTACTCCCCACCAAGACGGTCTACCAGGGCGCTCCGGTCCCCCCGGACGGTGTGTACGACCTGGTCGTCGACGGGAAGCTCACCGGCCGGGCCAGTGTGCCCGGCGGCAACACGCACACCATCGACATGGCCACCTGGTCCGCGGTCACCCGGCCCGGCCCGATGGGCACCGCCCGGTTCGCCGCATTGCCCGCCGGTGAGAAGGACGTCGAGATCTGGCTGCCGCAGACGGAAATCACCGAGCTGATCGCGCTGCGCACCGACGCTCCGGTCGCGACCGCGCCGCGCCACGGCCGCAGGGTATGGCTGCACCACGGCAGTTCGATCAGCCATGGCTCCACGGCCGAAAGCCCGACCGCCACCTGGCCGGCGTTGGCCGCCGCCCGGGGAGGTGTGGAGCTGATCAACCTGGGGTTCGGCGGCAACGCCCTGCTGGACCCGTTCACCGCACGCGCCATGCGGGACACTCCCGCCGACCTGATCAGCCTCAAGGTCGGCATCAACCTGGCCAATGCCGATCTGATGCGCCTACGCGGCTTCTCCCCGGCGGTCCACGGCTTCCTCGACACCCTCCGCGAGGGCCACCCGACCACGCCGTTGCTGGTCGTCTCCCCCGTCCTCTGCCCCATCCAAGAGGACACCCCGGGCCCCGTCGCACCCGACTTCGACGCCCCAAAGCTACGCTTCCGGGCCCTTAGCGACCCGTCGGACCGCACCAGCGGACGGCTGACGCTCACCCTCATCCGGGACGAGCTCTCCCGCATCATCACCCAACGCTCAGCCGACGACCCGAACCTGCACTATCTCGACGGCCGCTCCCTCTACGGCGAACCGGACTTCGCCGAACTGCCGCTCCCCGACCAACTCCACCCGGACCCCGCCGGCCACCGGCGCATAGGCGAACGCTTCGCCGACTGGGCCTTCGGCGACGACGGACCGTTTGCGGTGAGCGGAGGCTAAGAGGGCTCAGCGGCGCGCCGACCCGTAGACCGGCCATCGGCCCCGGGGAAATGGCCCCGGCAGCCTGGCGCGCTGCTCCCCGACATCTCGCGCCCGCGCCTATACGCTGCTGCCACCCCCCAGCCCTTGAAGGACGTCATCATGGCCACAGATGCCCACCCCAGCCCGCTGCGCGTCCTTGTTCTCGGTGCTTCGCTGCGGTCCGGTTCGACCAATTCCCGTCTGGCTGCCCTCGCCGGCCGCATGATGGGTGAGGCCGGAGCCGACGTCGATCTGGCCGCGCTGCGGGAGTTCGAGATGCCGCTGTACGACGGCGATCTGGAGATCGCGAACGGGGTACCGGACGGCGCACTGGCGCTGCGCGACCGGCTCGAACGGTGCGATGCCTTTGTCCTGTCCTCCCCCGAGTACAACGCCTCCGTACCGGGCGTGGTGAAGAACGCGATCGACTGGGTCTCGCGGGTCCGACCGCAACCGTTCAAGACCAAACATGCCCTGCTGCTTTCCGCCTCACCGTCCCTGGTCGGCGGCAACCGGGGCCTGTGGGCACTGAGAGTGCCGCTGGAGCACCTCGGCACCCGTGTCTACCCCGATATGTTCAGCCTCGCCGCGGCCCACAAGGGCTTCACCGACGACGGGCAGCTGGCCGATTCCGCGCTGCATCAGCGTCTGAGGGAGACGGTCTCGGCCTTTCTGAGCCTGGTCGAGGCCGACGCCCGGTATGTGTGTCTGCAACGCCGGTGGTACGAGTTCCTGGGCGACTCCACGGAAGCGTCGGTGACGCAGCGGGCGGAGGACTGAGCCGGATCGCGGGAATCCGTCCCCGGCCGGCCCCGGCTATTCCTCCCGGCGAATCCAGGTCCGGGCGAGTTTCGCGACCCAGGTGGCCGCCGCGTCGGGAGCGGGCGGGGGTGCGCCGACGACGACGAGTTCGGTGACGCCCGCCGCACTGAGCACGGGGAGGTGCTCCGGGATGCCGTCGCTCAGCGCGACGGCGACCGTGAGCTCGTCAAAAGCGCGACCGTGGCGGGCGCACTCGTCGGCGAGAACCGCGATGCGCGCGGGGACGTCGGCCGCCGGGACGTTGAAGCCGTACCAGCCGTCGGCGAGCGTGACCGCCCGGCGCAAGGCGGCGTCGCTGTTGCCGCCGACCACCACCGGGAGCCGGCCGCCGCGCAGCGGCTTCGGATTGACCCGGATCGCGTCGAAGCGGGTGAACTCCCCTGCGAAGGAGGCCGGGTCCTCGGCCCAGAGGGCGCGCATCGCGGCAAGGTACTCGTCGGTGCGCCGCCCCCGCCCGGCGAAGGGGACTCCGAGCGCTGCGAATTCCTCCGCCGACCAACCGACCCCGACCCCGAGGCTGAACCGCCCGGCGGAGAGCACGTCGAGTGTGGCGGCCTGTTTGGCGACCAGGACCGGATTGTGCTCAGGCAGCAGGAGTACGCCGGAGGCGAGCTCGATCCGGCTGGTGACCGCCGCCGCGAAGGTCAGGGCGAGCAGCGGGTCCAGCCAGTCCGCGTCCGCAGGCACGGCGATCCGACCGTCCGCGGAGTAGGGGTAACGAGAGGTGGGCGCATCCACGAGCACCACGTGCTCACCGCACCAGAGCCTCGCAAAGCCGTGCGTCTCCGCCGCCGTGGCCACCGCACGGATCACCTCGGGACGAGCACCGGCACCGATACCGAGCGCGTGCAACCCCACTCGCATTCTCCACCTCCGGGCGTCACCTTAAGCGCGAAGCGCGGACGTGCCCGGGTGCCGTGGCGCGCCGCACACGGGCGCTGCGGGCATGGGGGTGGCGGCTGAGGCGTACGGGGGACCCGGGGCCGTGCATTGCGCGGATGCCGTGGTGCGGCGCAGTACGTTCGGGAGGCGGCGCACAGCGGTACGTACGCGAGGAACGACACGATCGGCGGGGTGCGCATGTCCTCATCCGTCATGCCACACAGGGGTCGGCGGCGTCTCGGCCGACGGCGTGTTCTCGGCGGCCTGGGGCTGGTGCTGACCGTCGGTGCGGTCGTGGCCGGTCTCGTCCAGGCCACGCCGTCACCCTCGCCCTCGCCTTCTCCACATCGGCTCGATCCGCGGATCGCCTCGATCATGCGGAAGCCGACGTACGGGCACGCCCAGTGGGGGCTGTTCCAACAGAACCCGGACAGCGGTGAGGTGGTGCAGTCGCGCTACCCCGACCAGTTCTTCATCCCCGGGTCGTCGGCCAAGCTCTTCAGCGTCAGCGGGACGTGGCACAGCCTCGGCAGCGACTACCGGTTCGTCACGCCCGTTCATGCCGTCGGGCGGCGTAGTGGACCGACGCTGAACGGCGATCTGGATCTCGTCGCGCAGGGGGATCTGACGCTCGGCGGCCGTACCCGCAAGGACGGTACGGTCGCGTTCACCAACGTCGACCACACCTACGCCAATGACTTGCCGGGAGCCACGCTCACCCCGCAAGACCCGCTGGCCGGAATCGACCAGTTGGCGCGGCAGGTGCGTGACGCGGGCATCACACGGGTCGAGGGGGATGTGGTCGTCGATGCACGGCTGTTCCGGCCCGATCCGGTGCTACGCCCGACCCCCACACCGTTGATCATCAATGACAACCTCATCGATCTGCTGACGTCACCCGGCGCCGGTCCGGGTGCGCCGGCGCGACTGGAGTGGCGCCCGAAGGTGGCGCCCTACCGCGTCACCTCCACCGTCCGCACCGTCGCGTCCGGCAGCCCCGCGAACATCCACGTCAACAGCTCCCCCGACGGCACCCGCATCCGGCTGTCCGGCACCATCGCCGCCGGCTCCGCACCCGCCCTGCGGGTGGCTCCGGTCAAGGACCCCAACGCCTTTGGACGCACCGCACTGATCGAGGCGCTGAAGCGGGCCGGGGTGGAAGTGCGCGCGGCTGCCACCGGTCCCAATCCGGACTACCGGCTGCCGGCCTCCTACCGCAGCGCCCCCGCGGTGGCCCGGTATTCCTCCCCGACGTATGCGCAGTACGCCGAGCTCATCTTCAAGGTGAGCCATAACCTCGGGGCGAATCTCGGCATCTGTTTGATGGCGACACGCACGGGGAGTTCCGACTGCGAAGACGGATTCCCCGTCCTCGCGCAGTTCCTGGACGACGCAAAGGTCGATCGCAAGGCGGTGCAGCTGGCCGACGGGCGCGGAGGAAATCCCGTCGACCGGACCACCCCGCAGGCCCTGGCGCAGATGCTGACGTACTGGCAGCACACCTCCCAGGCGGAACGCTTTCGCAGGTCACTGCCGATTCTCGGGGTGGATGGGACATTGGCGGGCGCCTGCCGCGACTGCCCGTCGCGCGGGAAGGTCTTCGCCAAGACCGGCACCGTGGCGGGCGGCGATGCGCTCAACGACCGGCTGGCTGTGGGCGCAGAGACCGCGGCCGGATATCTGGAAACGCGTAAGGGGCACTTCGATGTCTTCTTCGTGGGAGTGAATGGGGCGTCGACGTCGGGCGCCGATGTCACCGGGGTGTTGGACATGGGGAATGACGTGGCGGATATCGCCGCACGTCTGCAGCAGGATGCGGCCGGGCGGGGCTGAGTGTGGGCTGCCCGGTCAGCTGGGCGGATCCGACGGTCCCGTGCCCACCCGCGCTATGAGTTCCTCCGCGGTGCGGACGATGCGTTCCAGGAGCTGTTCGTCGTACGGCAGAAAGGGCAGGGGGCGGGCCGTGCGGCCCTTGGGCACGGCGATGTCGACCGGATCGCCGTCGCGGGTGACGCGGCCGGTGGCGAGGTGAATGGCGTAGCCGTCCAGGCGGAGGTGGCGGGCGCCGAACTCCACGCGGCCGGAGGACAGGTGACCGGCGAAGATACGGTGCAGGGCCTCGCGGCGCAGCTGGGCGGTCTGGCCCAGCGGGAGGGCATGCAGGCGGTCGAGTTGCTGTCGTGCGTCGCGGTCGAAGGCGGAGCGGCCACGGAGGTGCGCGGCGGTGTCGCCGTCGGTGTCATGCCAGGCGTAGCTGGATGCGCTGACGAGGAGGTCGACCGCGCGCAGGATCTCAGAGCGCTTGACAGCATCGAGCCCGCGCAACGGCTGCGGGCCTCCTCCCCCGGCACGAACGAGGCGCACGTCCTCTGTCTCGGCCCATCCGCTCGCTCCCGGGTAGAGCTTCGCGGCGAGACCGAAGTAGGCGGTCACCTCCGGGAGCGAAAGGGCGAGCTCGTCGTCGTCGATACGCCAGCCCTGACGTGCGGCCAGTCCCAGGACCGTCTCGATACGCACCAAGTGGCCACGGAACATGTCTGTTGAGTGTGACGAGGGTGATGGTGCCCCCTCGGGAAGGCCCAGAAGGTTCGGGAGGTCTGGAAGGTCCGGAACATCTGGAACGTAATGCTCCCGAAAAGCCTGCCGGAAGGGCTGGTGCAGCCGGAGGTCGGCGATCCGGTCGCGCCAGAGGCGGCGTTCGGTGTCGGTGGCGCGGGCGGGGTGCCAGAGGCGGACGGCGGCCGAAGGGGCTGGCTCGGGATCAAGGGGGCGGTCGGCTTCGGGCAAGGTTGCTCGCCAGTCTCCGGGGGCGTACTCGATCTCCCAGATCAGGCGGCGGACGGCCCCGCGCGCCACCGGATGCGTGGCCAGGGAATCGCGCCAGCGCTCGAAGCGGTAGACGGTCCCCTCCCGATAGCCGCCTTCGAGTCCGCGGAGCAGGGTGCGCGTCTGAGCGCGGGTCGTGCGCAGTACCTCGCGGGCCGCGGTGACCTCCTCCGGATGGTCGCGGCGGGCGGCGGCCGGGAGCGCCCGCAGGGGCCGGCCATCGGCGCGTTCCCAGGTCAGGGTGGGTTCGGGGGCGGCGGTGAGGACGGCGGTGCAGTCGCCGCAGGGGATTCTTCGGGTGCCGTCGGGGCCGTAGCCGAGGTCGGGAAGGCGGAGCAGGGTCCCGGGGCGTTTGGCGAGGTTGCGTTCGGCGCGGGACAGCAGGCGGTCGAGTTTCTTGCGGACGCCGGCGTGGCGGACGACGCGGTGTGCTTCGCGGAGCGCGGCGACGGATTCGGGGGTCGGGTAGGTTTCGACGGCCTGGGCGAGGACGATGCAGGCGCCCTGTGACGGGAGCGTCCGCGCCGCGGTCGGTGCCACGGCGAGCCGGGGCAGCAAGGTGGCCAGCACCTCCCCGGTCCATGGTTCATCGTGACGTAGGGCCAGCCGGGCGGCGCGGCGGAGGGTCTCCGTATCCGCGGGGGTGAACGCCTTGTCGGCGGCGTACGGGACCCGACCGGTGTGGAGGGCGGCCAAGTGGTCGGCCGCGGAATGGAGCGTACGGCGGGCGAGTTCGGCGAAGGATGGGGAAGGGGTGTATTCCACGAGCCGATCCGTGAGCGGCGGCCAGGTGCCCGTCAGGGAGGGGTATCTGCAGTCCTCGGCGATCCAGGCCCGTTCCATGGCGTCGGCCGTGAGCATCACGTCGAGTTCGGCGAGCCGGAGCGGGCTGTTCCCGCATTCCGTGCGGAGGCGGGCGACGAGCTCCGCCTCGACGGCCGGACCGGCCACCGCGGATACGGCCAATGCGGCGCCGGCAATGTGATCCCCCATCACCGCCTCCGTCGCCGTCGCCGCCGACACCAGGGCGGCGGCAGGCGCCGCCAGAGCGGACCGGCCCCCTTCCTCGATGCCCCTATCGGTGCAGCGCAGGAGCGCGCCCGCCGCGTAGCAGACGTCGGTGGGCTTCGGCGCTACGGCGAGCGCCGCGTAGAAGTCCGCGAGAGAGGCGGCTGTGAATGCCGGCTGTGTCGTGGCCCAGGTGATTTCGCGGGCGATCCGTCGCGCGTGCTCGTGGGCGTCCTCGTCGGCGAGCGTGCGGTACGCCGCGGGCAGCAGCGCGCCCAACTCGAGCGGGGTCAGACGGGCGCAGGCGGCCCACGCTCCGCCGGACGTACCCAGGTCCGGCGGCGGACCGGCCATCACGGCGGACAACCAAGCGGCGTGCGAAGAAAGTTCGTCCATGTCACGAACGGTAAGGGCAGGGTCTGACAATCGCCCTTCCGAGCGCGGAGCCCCCGGGGGGCCTCCCCTGACACGCCGAAGAACACCACAAGAGCCGCCGATTTCCCCGGCCACATCGCAGACTCCGGAACACACCGGTGCACAGAAGAGTTGACGACGTGAAGTGCGTGCCACGAGAGAGGGAGCTGTATGCGCATCGCCCTGTGTCAGATGACGCCGTCCGCCGATCCGAACAAGAACCTCGCCGCGGTACGGGAGCAGGTGCGCCGCGCGGCGCGGGAGGATGCGCGCCTGGTGGTGTTCCCCGAAGCGGCCATGGCGCGGTTCGGGACTCCCCTGCGGCAGGTGGCAGAGCCTCTGGACGGCCCCTGGGCCGAGGGAGTGCGGGCGGCGGCCCGGGAGGCGGGCGTGACGGTTGTTGCGGGGATGTTCACCCCGGCCGATGAGGGCAAGGTGACCAATACGCTGCTGGCCGTGGGGCCGGACGTGGATGCGTCCTACGACAAGATCCATCTGTACGACGCCTTCGGGTTCCGGGAGTCCGACTCGGTCGCGGCGGGCTCACGGGTGATGACGATCGACGTCGACGGGGTCCGCATCGGCCTGGCCACCTGTTACGACCTGCGCTTCCCCGAGCTGTTCCGGGCGCATGCGGACGCGGGGGCGGCGCTCTGCGTCGTATCCGCCGCGTGGGGTGCCGGTCCCGGTAAGCGTGAGCAGTGGGACCTCCTGGTGCGGGCCCGCGCCCTGGACGCAACGGTCTGGCTGGCCGCGGTCGACGCCGCCGCCCCGGACCCGCAGGCCGATCCGGAGCTGCCCACCCCCGCGCCGACGGGCGTCGGGCACAGCGCCCTGATCGCCCCCGACGGCACCGTACGGGCCCGGTTGGAAGCCGTACCCGATCTGCTCACCGCCGAGGTGGACGTCGAGGAGACCGAGCGGGTGCGTCGTGCGGTGGCCGTACTGGACAATCGACGGCTTTGAAGGCTCCCCCGCCTGAAGGCAGGTAAGGGAGGGACGTGACAGCGGGCGCGCCCCTACGCCGCCAGCAAAATATGCTGCGTCGCCCGGAGATGACGGTCGATCGCCGTACAGGCGGCCGCGGCATCGCCGGCCACCAGACTGTCGAGGATCTGCCGGTGTTCGGCGAGCACCTCGTCCTGGCGTCGGCCCGTGCGGTAGGGCGTGATGATGCCGACCCGGCTCTGGCGGCTGCGCAGCGCATCGTACTGACGGCTCATCAGGGTGTTGCCGACTGCGGCTACGAGAGCGGCATGGAAGCGGTGGTCCGCGGCGATGAATTCCTGGGTGGTGCGCTCGCCGCGGAGCGATTCCTGGTGGGTGAGGAGGTCGGCCATTTCCGTTACCGGGACGGTGCCGTGCGCCGTTGTGGTCTCGGCGGCGAAGCGTTCGATCAGGCCGCGCATTTCCATCAGCTCGCGGATGTCGCGCCCGGACAGCGGCGCGATATGCGCGCCCCGCTTGGGCACCAGCCGTACCAGGTCCTCGGCGGCGAGCAGGAGGAGGGCTTCGCGGATCGGGGTGCGGGAGATGCCGATACGGTCGGCGAGGTCCTGCTCGGACAGGAAGCGGTCCTGCATGTCGGGGTCTGTCAGGACGATGTCCTTGAGATAGGTGTACGCCTTCTCGCGACCTGACTGCATCGTTGGACCTGACTGCTTCTCTGGCCCCGACTGCACCGCTGGCCCCGACTGCATCGTCTTTCCCATTGCGCTTCCCGCCGCTCCCCGCTGAGATCCCCGTCGCGCTGTGCGGTGGCCGTCGCGGGCACTGCAAGGTGCACCGCGGGCTGCGCTTCCCGCCGCGTTTTCTGCATGCATGGTGTATGCAGGTGGATGCAGAAGTTATCACGGTGCTGCGGGGTGGCCGGACTACGGGCTCCTACCTCAACTCCCGGCCGTACAAGGGCTCTACCGGGGGCCGGTCCGCTAGGGGACCGGCCCCCGGTTCCCCAGCTACCCGCTCATGTACGGCCCGACGAGGCGAGGTGGGCGAACACCACGACGTTGTCCTCGTAATCCTTGGCGGCCCTGTTGTACGGACCGCCGCAGGTGATCACGCGCAGCTGGGCGTCCGGAGTGTCGGCGTAGACCTGGTCGTTGGGGAACTGCGCTTTGCTGAAGGTCTCGACCGAGTCGACCTTGAAGGTCGCGACGATGCCGTCGGCTCGTGTGACCTTGATCGTACTGCTCTTCTTGAGCCTGCTGAGCAGCATGAACACTGCCGGGCCGGTCTTGGTGTCGACGTGGCCGGCGACGATCGAGGCACCGCGCTCGCCGGGAGTCGCCCCGCCCTTGAACCAGCCGACCAGGTTGTTGTTGTTACCGGGCGGGGCGTTGAGCTGACCGGCCGGGCCAATCGACAGGGGAACGAAGGGCGCATCGACGCCGATCTCCGGGATGGAGAGCCGTGTGGGCTCGGAGCGGGCCAGCGCCGGAACGGAGGCGGGGGCGGAACGTATGCCGCCGGCCTGGGCGGTGGCGGCCACCGCGGGGCGGGACTGTGATGCGGGGTCCGCTGGTGCGCCTATGGAGTTGTAGACGAACAGGGTCCCCAGGAGGAACGCCCCGGCAGGCCACATCAGCCGACGGCTGAGGGGTCCGGAACCGGGTGCGTTCCGGGGTGGGTTCGGCTGAGGCTTCTGCTGGAAGGCCATGGAGCGCTGCCTTTCTCGTACGGACTCTCTTGTGCGGGCGCGTCCTGCACCGACGCCTCTTGTACGGGCGCTTCGGTACCGGCGCCTCATGTACAGGCATCGGTGCCGGCGCTGAAGAGGGGCGAGGGTGAGGCGGGGGCCTGGAACGGCAATCGTCGCGGCCACCGTCCATCTGCGACGGTGGCCGCGACACCACGGCTAACTGTGGGGGCGCAGCCGAATCAGGCTGCGTTGTTCCCCCGCGCGTTGCGGCGGCGGAGCACATACACCCCGGCGCCGAGACCGCCGAGCATCAGGAACGAGCCGGCCGCGAGGCCGCCTCCGGTCAGGGCCATGCCGCCGCCACCGGTGTGGACACCACCGGACGGCTTCTTGGCGGTGCCGTTGTTACCGGCGGTGCCGTTGTTACCGGCGTTGCCGTGGTCGCCACCGCCATCGTGGCCGCCACCGCCACCGCCGCCGCCGTAGCCGCCACCGTGGCCGTCGCCGCGACCGCCGTCACCACGACCGTGGCCGTGTTCGTCGCCGCCCCGGCCGTGGTCGTCGCCCCGGCCGTGGTCGTCGCCCCGGCCGTGGCCGTCGCCGCGACCGCCGTAGCCGCCGCCGTAGCCGCCGCCGTGGCCGTCGCCGCGACCGCCGTCACCACGACCGTGGCCGTCGCCGTGGCCGCGGCCCCAGCCGCCGCCGTCGCCGCCGCCACCCCAGTCCTTGGTGATGACCCTGGACATGGCGCCGCCACCGGTCTTCATACCGCCGGACGGCTTCTTGGCGGCACCGTTGCTGCCGGCGGCACCGTTGCTGCCGGCGTTGCCGTTGCTGCCGGCGTTGCCGTTGTTGCCGGCATTGCCGTTGCCGCCACCGTTGCCGTGGTCACGGCCGTGTTCGTCGCCGCCCCGGCCGTGGTCGTCGCCCCGGCCGTGGCCGTGTTCGTCGCCGCCCCGGCCGTGGTCGTCGCCCCGGCCGTGGCCGTGGTCACGCCCGTGGCCGCGGCCCCAGCCGTCGTCGCCACCTCCCCAGTCGTGGGTCAGGGCGCCGCCACCGGTTTTCATACCACCGGACGGCTTCGTGGCGGTTCCGGTGTTGCCGGTGCTACCGGCGTTGCCGTGGTCGCCGCCCCAGTCGCGGCCGGGGTCACCGCCGTGACCTCGACCGTGGTCGCGGCTGCTGGATCCACCGTCGTCGCCAAACACGGTGATCGCTTGGGCAGCAGGAGTAGTGATGGCCAGGACCGCGGAAACGGCGGCCGAGGCAAAAAGGGTGCGAGCAGTGCGCATGGAGACTGGTCCTTTCACATCGCTACTGCGAAGGCCGACACGTCATCGGCTCATCGGACCGCAATTGCGACGTGATCAACGTCAACCAGATGGCGCCTCGGCACCACCTGAGAACGCCGCATTCGGGGTACTTCGTCCGCTCTTCGGGTGGCTCGACCCGATTTTGTCACCCGTTCGATGGCGCGCCCCTCCGGCGTGTCGCGGCTTCGACGGTGTAGCGGGCTGCACAGACGGCGTACACGGCAGCCGGGACCGCCCTTTTATCACGGAGAGTGAGTGGCAGAGAGGGGTGGGAACGGGGTCGTCCGGCACCGGTGAAGGCTTATGGGCGAAGGGCGCGGCCGCCGGCGAGCGTGGTGGACCGCGGGCGGGCGCGGACACGAGCAGGCGAGACCGGGACGCGGGCGACAGTGCGCCAACCTCCCCCTCCCCAGGCAGAGTTACCGCCTACGGTGCAATACCTCACCCCGAACCGGCTTGTCTGGCAAGGGCATTCACCGTTCCCCGAATGGCTCCGCGCCAGTCGGCTCAATACGTACCGAACGGCATCGATGCCCAGATATCCCGCGGCTCATCCATAGCGCGCATCTCGCTCACACCCCGACCAACCGCCCCGTACTCCAGGGACGCCATCTGGCTACGTACGGAACGTAGCTTTCGCCGCTGCGGATTGTGCACGGTGGAGCAGGCCCCGCTCCCCCGCCGCCCCTAGCCTCGCTGCAACATCACCAACGAGGGGCGGTACCGGTGAACTGGCTCATCCACGACTACCGCGAGACGGATCTCGCCGCAGTGGTCCACCTCATCGATTCCACGGCCGAGCTCGGACAGGAGTCGGTGTTCTCGCTGGCCGAGTGCATCAGTGCGCTCAGCTCCCGGCAGCCCGCCGTGGTGGCCGTCCACCAGGGCGTGCCCATCGGTGCGGCGCTGGCCTGTGTGGCGGGTGAGCGGGGCTGGGTGATGCGGATCGCCATCTCGTCGGCCTGGCGTGGGCGGGGACTGGCGAGTGCGCTGCTGGTGGAACTGGAGCGGCGGCTGGTCGCCGCGCGGGTGAGCCGGATCGCCTACGTCCTGCCCGAGGAGGACCTCCTGGGCGAGGGGCTGCTCAACGCGGGCTATACGCGGCAGCCGGCCGTGGCCTACTTCGAGAAGGTCGAACCGCACCACGGTCCCGCGGCCAGTCTGCTGGAGGACCTCGGCGGACGGTTCCTGCCGGCCGATCTGTGGGCCAGGGTCGCCGGGATGGAAGCGGAGAAGGATCTGATCGAACGGCGTGTGGTGCTGCCGCTGGCGGAGCCGGAGCGGGCCGCCCGGCACGGGGTACGGCCGCCGCGGGCGATCGCCCTGTTCGGTCCGCCGGGGACCGGGAAGACGACGTTCGCGCGCGGTATCGCGGCCAAACTGGGCTGGCCGTTCGTCGAGTTGCTGCCGTCCCGGCTGGCCGATGAGGGCAACCTCGCGGCGGCGCTGCGCAGCGCGTTCGCCCGGATCGCGGAGCTGGAGCGGGTGCTGGTCTTCATCGACGAGGTCGAGGAGATCGCCCCGGTGCGCGCGGAGCCGGCGCAACCCGGCGGGCTGCACGGGGTGACCAACGAACTGCTCAAGCTCATACCCGGGTTCCGGGAGCGGGACGAGCGGCTGCTGGTGTGCGCGACCAACTCCATCCGCTCTCTGGACCCGGCCTTCCTGCGCCCCGGCCGCTTCGACTATCTGATCCCGATCGGTACGCCGGACACGGCGGCCCGTGCGGCGATCTGGTCCCGTCACACGGATGGCCGGGCCGATGTGGATGTGGCGGCGCTGGTGGCGGCCAGCAAGCTGTTCACTCCGGCCGATATCGAGCATGCCGCCCGGGTGGCGGCGCAGGCTTCGTTCGAACGGGACCTGGAGTCGATCGGCCTCGGCGCGGGCGTGCAGGGGCGGTTGGGGGCGAGTACGGAGGACTATCTCGCCGCCCTGGCCCAGTGCCGTCCGACGGTCACCCCGGCGATGGTCGAGGAGTTCGCGGCGGACATCACTGCGCACGCCCGGTGTTGAGGGCGACCGTGAGACGGCGGCCCCGGGGGACCCTGACCGCCCCCGGATTTGGCATCCCCCGACAAATACGCTCCGGCGCTGAAACGGCCGACACCTCCTCTCCGTACAAGGCTGCATCGAACCCGCGCCAAGGGTTCCGCACCGAGGACAGGAGTGTCGCGTGTCCCGAAAGAGAAGAATCGGCCGGGGGAAAAAGATCGCCGCTTTCGTCAGCTCCGCGGCGCTGGCAGGTGGTATCGCGATCGTCGCGTCGGGCACCGGCCATGCATCGGTGGCGTGTGACGGGCTGGCCACAGCCTTGAGCAACAACCAGAAGTTCGTCGCCGCCCAACAGGCCCACCCCGATGCCCAGTCGGCCGCCCGCATCGCCAACCGTCAGGCCGTGATCGCCCAGATCGAGTCCCGGCAGAAGGCTGCCGGGTGCGACGGCAGCCAGGGCAACGACAACGCGGCCCAGCCGCCCGCGTCCACACCCCCGACCGGCCAGGAGGGCACACCACCCCCTGCAGACCAGCAAGGCACCACACCCCCGGCAGGCCAGCAGGGCACGGCACCCCCGGCAGACCAAGGGAGCACAGCGCCCCCGGCCGACCCCGGCAGCGCGCCCCCGCAGGACCAGTCCACGGCCTCCGCGCCGCCGGGCGGGGACTCCGGACAGTCGGCCGGCTCCGATGTCGTCTGCGCCGGTTCGACGGTCACCCTCTCCGGCGAGGGCGGCCCCCCGGCGGCGTCGAGCAACCAATTCCCCACCGGAACCAAGCTGAAGGTGACCAATCTGGACAACAACAAGTCGACCACGGTATCCGTCACTTCGACGTCGGGCAGCTGTGCGCTGCTCAACAACGCGGCCTTCGAGCAGGTACGCGAGGCAGGAAAGTTCCTGATCCGCCACGCCCGGATCGAACGCGTCGGATAGGCACGGCCTGAACCAGGCCGGAACGACGAGTAGGGGGCCACCCGCCACCCCACCCGGGCGGCCCCCTACTCCTCCCCTCCCCAACTCCCCCCTCCCCGGCCGATCCCACCCCCTCCGAACGGAGTACGCGCAGCGCACCGCGCTCCACCTACCGGACGATGTCCGATTCATCACCCCTGCATAGTCTGGCGCGGAGATCACGACACGATGTCGAGATCACGACGCGATATGGGGGTAGGACCGTGGCGGAGACTCCGACAAAGCCGCAGGCAGCGGGGGTGGTCGAGCAGACACCGGGGATCGTCGACCTGACCTCCTACGGAAAGGACTTCGCCGCCAACCCCTATCCCTACTACGCCGAACTGCGCGCCCAAGGCCCCGTACACCGGGTGCGGATATCCGAAGGCCCGGAGGCATGGCTGATCGTCGGCTACGACGCGGTCCGGACGGCGCTCGCCGACGACCGGCTCAAGAAGGACTGGTGGGCCGCGGGGATGATGGACGAGAACGCCGAGGACTCCCCGCTGTTCAAGCACATGCTCGACTCCGATCCGCCGCACCACACCCGGCTGCGGAAGCTGGTGGCCCGGGAGTTCACCTCCCGCCGCGTCGAGGCGCTGCGCCCGCGCGTCCAGGAGATCACCGACGAGTTGCTGGACGCGATGCTGGCCGCCCCCGACGGGCGCGCCGACCTGGTGGAGACGCTGGCATTCCCGTTGCCCATGACCGTGATCTGCGAACTGATCGGCGTCCCCGACATCGACCGGTCCGCCTTTCGCGCCTGGTCGAACGAGATCGTCGCCCCGACCGACCCGTCGGCCGTCAACGACGCCATCAGGGCGATGACCGCATACCTCGTGGACCTGATCGAGCAGAAGCGCGGTGTGCCGGGCGATGACCTGCTCAGCGCCCTGATCCGGACGAGCGAGGAGGGCGGCGACCGGCTCTCCCGGGACGAGTTGGTCGGCATGGCCTTCCTGCTCCTGGTCGCCGGCCACGAGACAACCGTCAGTCTGATCTCCAACGGGGTACGCGCGCTGCTCCAGCATCCCGACCAGCTGGCCGCCCTGCGGGCCGATACCTCCCTCCTGGACAACGCCGTGGAGGAGATGCTGCGTTACGACGGTCCCGTGGAGACGGCCACCTGGCGCTTCACCTCGGAGCCGGTCGAGATCGGCGGCACGGTCATACCCGCCAGGGAACCCATACTGATCGCCTTGGCCTCCGCCTCCCGCGACCCCGAGCGCTTCGCCGCCGCGGACGAGTTCGACATCACGCGCGAGCCCCGTGGCCATGTGGCCTTCGGGCACGGCATCCACTTCTGCCTCGGCGCCCCACTGGCGCGCATGGAGGCCCGTATTGCCATCGGCGCCCTCCTGGACCGCTGCTCCGACCTCGCGCTCGACTGCCCCGCGGATGCCCTCACCTGGCGGCCCAGCATGCTCATCCGGGGCACGGAGCAGCTCCCGATCCGCTGGGCGAACGACCGGACGTGACCGTCAGGTAACCGTGACAGCGACCATGCCGACAGCAGCGTAAATGACCGTGTCCGACGAGGCGTTGGGCCACCGTGGCGCCGTCGTCCCCTGCCGCGATTGCACGGAGGACGACGGCATCGCGTGGCATCGGGACGAGGAGCGCCGTCTGACGGCCCGTATCACGGAGCTGTCCGCCGAGGGCCGCGCCACCCTGGCGGCGCTGACCGTCGCCCGTCTGCAACCGTACTTCCTCCGTTTCCACGCGGAGACCGGCAGGGGTGATCCGCGGGTGCTCGGCCGGGCGCTGGCCGACGTATGGCGGAAACTGGACGACGGAACTTCCGTCACGCTCCCGGTCATGCTGGCAGCTTTCGACCAGCTCCAGATCGCCGCCGACGCTCCCGGTGCCCTCGCCGACCTCGCCTGGTATTCCGCTGCGTCGGTGACCAACGCCTGCCATGCCGCCGTGCACGGCGAGGTCCGGGAGCCCCTGCACTGCCTCCGATACGGGCGCGAGGCCGCCCTCACCATGTCGTGGCACGCCACCGGCGGGACCCGCAGTGCATGCCGGCACGACACCCTTCTCCAGGAAGAACTACGCCTGCAGAGCGCGGACCTGGATCTCGTCGCGTCGTCGTAGGATCAATCGCCTCGGCACGGATGTGCGACAGTTGCGCGATGAAGACTATCGGGCTGCTCGGCGGCATGAGTTGGGAATCGACGGCGGAGTACTACCGGCTGCTGAACGAGCTGACGCGTGAGCGTCTGGGCGGTCTCCACTCGTCGCGCTGTGTGCTGTACTCCGTCGACTTCGCCGAGATCGAACGGCTACAGACCGAGGGGCGCTGGGACGTAGCGGCCGAGATCCTGGCCCAGGCCGCCAAGGCCCTGGAGGCCGCGGGCGCGGACCTGCTGCTGATCTGTACCAACACCATGCACAAGGTCGCCGACGAAGTGGCCGCTGCGGTCTCCGTCCCGCTCCTGCATCTGGCCGACACCACGGCGAGCGCCGTACGCGCACAGGGCCTGCGCCGTGTCGGGCTGCTGGGCACGGCCTTCACCATGGAGCAGGATTTCTATCGGGGCCGGCTCACGGCCCGGGGCCTCGACGTGCTCGTCCCCGATGGACCCGGACGCAGGGCCGTGCACCAGGTGATCTACGAGGAACTCTGCGTCGGGATCGTCCGCGAAGAGTCCCGCAGGGCCTACCAAGCCATCATCCAGGACCTGGTCGCCGCCGGCGCCGAGGGCATCGTGCTCGGCTGCACCGAGATCGAGCTGCTGATCAGCGAAGACGACAGCCCCGTCCCCGTCTTCCCGACCACCCGGCTCCACGCCGAAGCAGCGGTCGCGCTGGCGCTGACGGATGACGCGATGTGAAAGCGGGCAGGGGCGGGCCCGAGCCTCAGAATGACGTCTTCCGCGTGACAAATCCTTTCCGCGGTCGGGGTTTGAAGTGAGGACGGGTACTCTGACGTGGTGTCGCACACCGAGTTGGAACGACTGGCCAGGATCCGGATGCAGGTGACCGGAGAGACCCTGGAACGCGCCATGGCGGTACTCGAAGGACACACCGCAAAGCCCGAGCCGGACCCGACCGATCACCCCGGCACCCCGTCCGGCTCGGACGAATCCCCTGACCCCGACGCCCGCTCCGGCTCGGATGCCCCCTCCCCCACCGCCTCTGCGCCCGCTGCTCCCCCCGCGTGCGCCGAGGCGGATGCCGACCGGGCCGCCGCCGAGGAATCACCACGGCCTCGGCGCCGCGGCCACCTGCGCGGCCTCTAGCTCCAGCCCGCGCCCCTCCCCCCGACGTCCCATTCTCCCCCTGGCGTCGTACTACTGCTCCTAAGAGATCCCCGACCCCGAAGCTCTACGGACTCAGCGGCCGGGCCAGCAGCGGCGCCTGGGGCGCCTGGTGTCCCCCGCTGGCCAGCATGCGGACCTCGCCTCGGTCGCTGATCTCCGCGCGGACGATCCCCGATTCGTCTTCGTAGACCGGATACCCGCCCGCTCCCGCCAGCTCGGTGCGCCGGACCACCACCACATCGTCCTCCACGGCGAGAGCCTGAAATACCAGCTCATAGCGTTCCGGGTAATCCATCGCGGCCTCCCGAACTGACTCTGCCGCTACACCTCCGCCATTCCATCGTCACTCACCCGGGCCCGCCGCGCCTCAGGAACGGCTGCGGCGGCAAGAGCGGTCCACCGGCCCCGATCCACCGCCCACGAAGTTAAACCTGATCTTTGTCATCCGGATTTGGGATCAAGGTAGTTCCACGGGTTGATGGCGCGAGGCCGTCCCGCCGCCAGAATCGAACCACCAAAGATCGAACGGCCCTCACGGACCTCGAACTCACGGAGCCACCATGTCTGTTGCCCGCCCCACTCGCCGCACCGTGCGGCTCGCCGGGACCACCGCTGCCGCCGTATTCGCCCTGACGGCACCGGCGGTCTCGACGGCCTCGGCCGTCCCGGCCCCCGCGACCCCGCTCACCGCCACCGCACCCACCACCGACCGCGTCGGCCTCGACCGCGCGGCGCTCGACAGAACCCTCAAGGCATTCCACGACGCGGGAATGTACGGCGCTTACTCTGCGGTGCGCGACGGCTCCGAGGAGTGGCAGGGAGCGGCAGGCTGGGCCGATATCGACACCAAGCGTCCCACCACCCCACAGATGCGTCACCGCATCGGCAGCATCACCAAGACGTTCACCTCGGTCGCCGTCCTACAGCAGGTGGGGAAGGGCCGCATCGCGCTGGACGCGCCCATAGGCCGCTATCTGCCCGACCTCATCCCGGGCAAGCGCGGCCGGGCCATCACCGTACGCATGCTGCTCAACCACACCAGCGGTATCGGCGACTACTCCAGCGCGATCTTCGCGACCCCGCAGAGCCTGGAAGACAACCGCTTCCATCAATTCGCCCCCGAGGACCTGGCCCGACTGGGTCTCAAGGCCCCGCCGTTGGACACTCCGGGCAAGGCACATCACTACTCCAACACCAACTACGTCATCGCCGGACTCCTGCTTCAGAAGATCACGGGCGAATCCCCGGAGCAGTACATCACCGACCACGTGATCCAAAAGGCCGGACTACGCCACACCTACTTCCCGACCTCTGCCTACCTGACCGGCCCCCACGCCAAGATGTACGAGGCCGCGTACGGCGGCTTCAACCCGCCCCGCGACTTCAGCGTCTACAACCTGTCCTGGGCCGGGACGGCCGGTTCGCTGGTCTCGACCATGCCCGATCTGAACCGCTTCTACCGCGCACTCCTCAGCGGCAAGCTCCTCGCCCCCGCCGAGCTGCGCCAAATGAAGACCACGGTGCCGATCGCCGGCACCACCGCGCGCTACGGCCTGGGCCTGCTCCGCACCGAGGCGCCCTGCGGAGAGTTCTGGGGACACAACGGTCTGGTGCTCGGCGCCATGACCTGGTCCTTCACCAGCACCGATGGCCGCCACCAGATATCCCTCGGCTTCAATCTGACGCGCTACCAAAAACTCGACGGCAACGGTCAGCCCAAGCTCGGCCCGATCGACTACGCCATGGACACACACATCGGGCAAGCCCTCTGCGGCACCCACGCCCATGCCCATCCGCAGCCGGAGGCATCGCGCACCCTCCCGCTGCCCAGCACACCGTAGGCGTCCCGCCCCCGTGCGCTGTCACAGGGGCGGGACGGGTCCGAGAAGCGCCAGCAGCTCGGATAGTTACGGGGACCACCGTACGGGCGACCACTGACAACGAGCCTTGGAGCCGTCCCCGTACACCCGCATCACCTCGCCAAACCTGGCCGCGCACCAGGCCGCGACCAGGCCGACAACGCCACCCGATCGGATTAACGCCACATGGCCAACAGCCCGTTCGGGGACAAGTCCAGAAGCGGAGAGAGGAGTCTGCACGGCGATGACCACACGACGGACGACGGGACGGTCAGTGGTGCCACAAAGGCCGGCGGCCCACGAGGGACGAGCCGGAGAAGAGCCGACGGAAGCAAGAACGACGGGCGAAGGAACGCCGCCGAATCCCCGCCCCCGTTTCTCGCTGGCGACAGTGGTCGTGGACTGCCCGGATGCCCCTGCACTGGCGGACTTCTATCAACGCCTGCTGGGATGGGAGGTGAAATTCCACGAACCGGACTGGGTGCTGCTCAGACCGTCGGAGGGTGGCACAGGGCTCTCCTTCCAGTCGGAGGCGGCGTACGTCCCTCCGGTATGGCCGGAACGGGCCGGGGAGCAACAGAAAATGCTCCACCTGGACATCCGGGTCGATGACCTCGACGAGGCCGGGGCGTACGCCGTCGCCTTGGGTGCGACGCTGGCGGAATTCCAGCCACAGGACGACGTTCGCGTGTTCTTCGACCCGGCGGGGCATCCCTTCTGCCTCTTTCTCCACTGACGGCCGGTCAGCGGATTCCCTTCCCGACCGCGAGCCACGGGCCGCCCGAAAGGAAGAGTGCTTGGCCAAAGGTGGCCAGGTGGCCCTGGGTATGCGCGGATAACGGGAGGACGCCAGGCGGGGCAGCGGGACACAATGCGGCAATGGTTGATCACGTTCGCAGTGCCCCACAGCCCGACTTCGCCAGCAAGCCCACGCTGAGCGGGGAAAAGGTGCTGCTCCGGCCGGTCACGGTCGCTGACGTGCCCGCGCTGATGCCGATGTTCCGGGATGCGGAGGCATCACGGCTGACCGGCAGCCATGGCGACGACCGGCCTGATGAGGCACCGATACGCACCTGGTACGACACTCGTCGGGAACAGGACGACCGGCTGGATCTCGCCGTGGTCGAGCAGGCGACGGGGAACGTCATCGGTGAGGCGGTGCTCAACGACTGGGAACCGGGCAACGAAAGCTGCAACTTTCGTATCGGCCTTGTCCCTGGCACCTACGGGCACGGCATCGGGACCGAGGCGACCCGACTGATCGTGGGATACGGCTTCGAGCAGCTGGGTCTGCACCGCATCTCGCTGGAGGTCTACGCCTTCAATCCGCGGGCTCGCCGCGTCTACGAGAAAGTGGGGTTCGTCGCCGAGGGCATACTGCGCGACGCGCTGCTCTGGGATGGCCAGCGGGTGGACGCGGCGGTGATGTCGATCCTGGCGCCGGAATGGTTCCGGCATCGGGGGCGGCCGGAAACAGCCGGTCAGACGTCGGCCTGACCGCGCCGACGGTGTCAGATCGCACGTGGGAGGCCGCCCGCTTGCGCGGGGGCGCACGGCGGACGGCAATTTTTTTGCCTTGCCTTCCCTTGCCTGGCCTCGCGGATACCTGCTGATCGGAGGGTAGAGACGGTGGGCAGGCAGGAGGAGAAAGGAATACGAAGGGGCGCACGAGGGGCGCACGGGGTGACGAATTGTCAGTCACTGGCCCTAACATGTCTCACATGTCCCCAACTCCTTCTGCCCCTACGGGGGATCCCGTCCCAGCATCCGAGGCCAACGAATCAATCCGGCGATTTGTTCGCGCCCGGCACGGCATGGCGTGGACGGCGCAGGACATGGCGGAGTATGCCGTGCTCCTGGAGATCTGGACGACCGCGGTGCGCTCAGAGGTGGTGCAGGCGGCGTAGCCCGCTGGGCGCGAAGGCCCTGCCGGGAGCGCCCTCGCCGGGGAAGCGCCCGGCTCCCTGTCCTTTCCTCGTAGGTGCCCAGCCCTGGCTACTTCGCCGGGAGGTCTGCCGTCGGGCACGTCCGGTGCCGGACGAGGGCAACCCCCGCTGCGACGGTGCCGAGCATCCCGACCAGTGCGAACGGGAAGGCGAGGATGGCGAAGTACCCGAAGACGGGCTGCGCCAGGAGGCCGATCCCTCCGCCCACCAGCGCCGCCGTCAGCTCGATGAGGGGAAGGGTCTTGGTCAGCGCCCGCATGGTCGCTTCGCGCACGGGGGCGAGGTGGTGCTGGAGTGTCACGCGCACGGTGTGCCGGATCATGAAGAAGGCGAGGGGCATGCACACGGCCCAGCCGACCCACATCCAGGGAGCGTCGAGCGTGGGGCGACAGCCCAGCGCCTCTCCGTCAGGTCCGGTGCCCGAGCCCGTGCAGGCGTCGAGCGTGTGGCTCCACGAGAGGAAGCAGAACGCCAGCGCGAGGACGGCCGGCACGAAGGCTCCCCCGGCCCCGGCGAGCGCCGACTCCTTCAGGCGCCGGTGCAGGGGCAGCAGTCCGCGTTCGACCGCCCAAGAGGTGGCGAGGGCGTCCACATCTCCGCCGATGAAGGCGCTGATGTCCCGGCCGTCCTGTGCTGCGGCGGTCAAATCGGCGGCCAGTTCCTCGGCCATCTCGGCGGCCGTGTCCTCATCGACGCCGAGGCGGCGCCATGTCTCCATGACCTGGGAGATCGCGGTTTCGACGGTCAGCGTCATGATTCTTTCCCTGCGGTGCGGGTGACTATGGAGCCGATGCTCGTGGCGAATTCATTCCAGTCGCGGGTCCACGACCGGAGCATCTGGAAGCCGGCCGCGCTGGGCCTGTAGTAGGTGCGGGCGGGGCCGCCACCCCCGGTACGACGTTCCACCTCGACCAGCTGGCGCTTGCGCAGGCGCGCCAACGCCGGATAGATCGACCCGTCGGCGACGTCCAGCCCGACTTCGCCGAGCCGGACGGCCATCTCGTATCCGTAGATCGGGGCCTCCGCCATCAACGCCAGCAGGCACATGTCCAGCACGCCCCGAAGCCACTGGGCGCGTGGAGCGGATGTCTCCTCCATGGCGCGCTACCTTACACAGCAAGAATCTTGCACTACAAGGTAGTGAGCGTGGGGCACCGGGCCCCCGGCGCACTCTGTCACCGCCCCTCGGTGAATCCCTTGGCCGCGCCCACCACGGCAGCCGCACGCGCTCAGATCAGTGGGCTGACCTGATCGTCGATCCCGAGCAGAGCCCGGCCGTAGATCTCGGTCGCGATGGCAGGGTTGATCAGTGCGTGCCGGCTGCCGGTCTCCTGATCTCGCCAGATGCGCTGCAACGGGCTTCCGTCGGCGAAGCTTTTGGCGCCCTGGACGGTCAGCAGAATGTCCAGCGCCTCTCGTGAGCTGCGGGCGACCGTGGCGACGTCCATGCGCACCCGGGCCCGGTCGAGAAGGGGCATGAACTGGCCCCTCGCCGCCCAGTTGTCGACATCGTCCGCCGCCCGCATGAGGTGCAGGGTCGCGGTATCGATCAGTTGGGCGGCCTCGGCGCATTGCATCTGGGTCGAGGGCGCCTGGCGTGCCTGCTCGTAGAAGGTGTGCGAAATGCCGCGCCCCTGCGCCAGAGAGGCCAGCACCAGTTCCATCCCGCCGCGGGCAAGACCCAGCAGCGGACCGGCCAGCGAAAGGGCGAGCGTCGGGACGAACGCCGCGCGGTAGAGGACCTCGTCCCTGAACTCGGTCGGATACCTGCCCTGCTTCGCCCCGGCCACCGACAGGATGCGATGCGCAGGAACAAAGACGTTGTCGGCGATGAGGGTGTTGCTTCCGGTGCCGCACATCCCGGCCACGTGCCAGGTTTCCTCGATCGTCAGTCGGTCCATCGGGACCAGCGCCAGTCCTTGGTCCGGCCGCCCGCCACCCGCGTCGGTGATCGATACGCCAAGCAGCGCCCACTCGGCGTGCAGACAGCCGGACACGAAGCCCCACCGTCCGGTGATGGCCTGCCCTCCGTCGGCCGACGTGCCCGTGCCGTGGGGCGGCAGGGCGGCGCAGGCCCGGGCACCGAGGTTCGCCTCGTAGACCTCACGCTGCGCGCGTTCCGGAAAGAGGCCGATGACCCAGCCGGAGACGTTGATCAAACTGGTGGTCCAGGCGGTGGACCCACAGCCACGGCCGAGTTCCGCGCCCACCTCGACAAGGGTGCGGACGCTCGCCTGGTGGCCACCGAATCGCCTGGGAACCGTGATGCCGAACAGTCCGGCCTCGTCGAGTGCCGCGATGTTCTCCTCGGCAACCCGTCGCTGCTTCTCCGTGCGGCCGGCATGGCGCCGAAGCAACTCGACCAATGAGGCGGCCCGTTCCGGTAAGTCGACCGGCCCTTCGCCACCGCCGGATTCCGCGGACCGGTTCATCGCGTTCGTGGCCACGACGGAGACCTCCTCCATGCTCGGGTGCCCCGCTGCGGATGGGAAGCGCCCTGTTGTGACCTCATGGAAGCATCGCCGACCACCGGATGACGGGGAAAGGGCACCGTCTGCGCCGACATTCCGGAACCGCCCATGACCAGATACGCACTCGCCGGTCGTTGCCCCACCGAAGTCCTCCGAGCCGCCAAGCCGCCCCGCGCTACGCCGCTCCATGGCACGCTGAGGAGAGGACAATCGCAGGAACAGCCAAACCACTGGCGCGATCGGTACACCGCGACCGCCACCGCAGCGATCGCCATGACGGTCACCGGGCCGACGAGACGACAGGCAGGTCGAGGAGCAGATGAGTACGCCACTTCCCGGCTTCGAGGACTTCGGGGAGCTTGAGCACAACGGGCCGCCGGGAAGCATCAACGGGCCCGCGGGAACTGGCCGTTCCACGGGAGACAGGATGCCCGCGAGAACCACGGGCGGCTCTACGGGGACCACGGGCCCGGCTGGGGCCGACGGCTCCGACCGACCCCAGCGCACTCCTCACCCGCCCGCCGCCTCCGGCAATGACATCAGCGGCACCGACGGCGACAATGGCACTGACGGTCCCGCCGGCTCCTCACCACCCAGCGGCCAGGGGCGACGCCCTTCCCGCCACGTTCTCGCCCCCGGCGCCGTCCACGTCCCCGGCTGGCTGACCCTGGACCAGCAGCGCGAGCTGGTCACCGCCTGCCGCGGCTGGGCGCGCGGCCCGGCGCCGATCCGGCACACCAAGCTCCCCCGGGGCGGCGTGATGTCCGTCCAGACGGTGTGCATCGGCTGGCACTGGCAGCCGTACGCGTATACCCGGACCGCCGACGACGTCAACGGTGCGCGGGTCGCCGAATTCCCGGAGTGGATGGTCGAGTTGGGCCGCAGGGCGCTGGTCGACGCGTATCAGGACGAGACAGCGGGCGACGGCTACACGCCCGACACCGCACTGATCAATTTCTACGACGCCCAGGCGAAACTCGGCATGCACCAGGACAAGGAGGAGCGGTCCGGCGCGCCGGTGGTCTCGCTGAGCATCGGCGACACCTGCGTCTTCCGGTTCGGCAACACCGAGACGCGGACCAAGCCGTATACCGACATCGAGCTGGCCTCCGGCGATCTGTTCGTCTTCGGCGGCCCGTCGCGCTTCGCGTACCACGGGGTACCCAAGGTCCGACCGGGCACCGGCGACCCGGCGACGGGCCTCACCAACGGTCGCCTCAACATCACCATGCGAGTCACCGGGCTCAGCTGACCCGCGATCCCGCCCCGTGCCGGCGCCCAGCCCTGTCTCCAACGCGGCCGACCCACACACCCCGCTCCTACCCGGGTTCCAGGAGGCAGACTGGACTCATGTGCCGCAGCATCAAGACCCTTCGCCCTCCCGTTACGCCCGAAGTCTCCGACGACGACATCCGGGCCGCGGCCCTTCAGTACGTCCGCAAGGTCTCCGGCTTCCGCGCGCCGGCCGCACACAACCGAGAGGTGTTCGAGCATGCCGTGGACGCCGTGGCGGCCGCGACCGAAGAACTCCTCAATGGTCTCCAGATCCGCGGGACGGCAGCACGGCAACGCTGAGCCCGACTGTCCCGGCAGCCCCTCACACAGCCGCCGACCCCACGGCCCTCACCACTCCACCAACGCCTGCACCGGAAGGTGATCGCTGGGAAACTGTCCGTGCTCGGAGAAGGCATTGATCGTGGCACGCCGTGTCCGAACCCCCGGCGAAGTCAGAATCCAGTCGATCCGGTCCCCGCCCGGCACCAACGGCCCGTACCCGTGAAACGTGCCGTACTGAGCGCTCCGCTCCTCGGCCACGTCCCAGCTGTCGACGAGCGCCCCGTCCGCCAGCATCGCCTCGTATACGGGATTCTTGTGCGCCGCGACATTGAAGTCACCCGTGACGATCCGCGGCAATGACGGATCGAGCGCACCGAGCCGCTCACGGATCAAAGCTGCCGATCGCTCCCTCGAGTACTGGTTCGCATGATCGAGGTGCGTATTCCACGCTGCGAACTCGCCCCCGCCCCACATATCTCGGAACCGCACCCAGGTCACCATCCGAATAACGGTGTTCCCCCAGGTCGCCGAGCCGATCAGATACGGCGTATCGGACAGCCAGAAGTGGTCGTACTCGACCGGTGCGAGCCGCCGCACATCATAGAAAATCGCCGCGAATTCATCCCGGCTTCCGCCGCCCCGCCCCGTCCCCACCCAGGCGTAATACGGACCCAGGTCCTTCGCGATATCGCGGAGCTGCCGGTAAAGCCCCTCCTGGGTCCCGATCAGATGCGGAGCCTCGCGCCGCAGGAGCGACCGCATGACGGGGCGCCGCTCGGCCCACGAATGCGGCCGGGTATCAGAGGCGTACCGCAGGTTGAAGGTCATGACCCGCAGCTCCCCGCCCCTCCCCCGCCCCTGGTCGGCGGCGGCCGCCGACCCGGCCCCGTACGCCACCGCTGGCACGGAAGCCGCCCCCGCGGCCGCCGCTCGCAGAGCCGACCGGCGGTTGATTCCCACCGCCGCGGACGGCCCGGCGGATCCTGACACCGCGGACGGTGCCACGTCCGCAGCGGCTCGAGACTCCCGGACAGGAAGACAGTCATCGTTCACAACGACTCCATTCGCCCTGTGCAGATCAGGATCGGCACCCTATCCGCAGAGCCTCGAACACTGCCATGAGCCGAAAGCGGTTTCGCAGAGAACCGCGTGTTCGCATTGAACCGCGTGGCAATGCGAGGTGGAAATCCGCCCCTCAGTCCCGTACTGCGGGCCCCTGCCATTCCGCATGCCGGATACGGGAGATCGACTGCACACCGGCAACCGTCCCCCACTCATCCTTGCCCAGCCGCGACAACGGCCGCAGCTTTGCGATCTCCGGATGTCCGTCAGCCAGCACAGCGTCCGATACCACGGCGTGCACCACCCGCCCGAACACCACCGTGGAATCCCCGATCCCCAGCGTGCTGTGCACCTCGCACTCCAATGCCACCGGCGACTCGGCCACCCGCAGCGGCTTCACCCGCACACTCGGCTCGGAAGCGATTCCCGCTGCCTCGAATTCACTCACCCCGTGCGGAAAATCCGTAGCGCTTTCGTTCACCTGCTGCTCCATTCCCTCCGCGGCAAAACTCACCACGAATTGGCCGGTTGCCTCGATGTTCCGCAGGGTGTCCTTCCGCCCGACGGAGCTGAACTGCACTACGGGGGGTGCCACGCTGGCGATGTTGAAGAAAGAGTGCGGGGCAAGGTTCGCTGAATCACTATATGGGTCGTACGTCGACACCCAAGCGATCGGACGCGGCACCACCACCGCGGTCAGCAGCTTGTAGAACTCGTTGCGGGACATGTCAGCGGGATCGAAATGAGTACGCATGGTGATCAGTATCCACACGGCGGCCGCGGATCCTACAGCGGGATCCGCGGCATCACCCAACCCCTGATTTCGACGGAAAGTGCCCGGTATCGGAGCCACCGAGCACCAGGAGCCGAACACCGTGACAACCGCACCTCTCACCGTCTGGGAGGACTTCGACATCCCCGCGCACGCCCGCGGCGGACAGGTCACCCTCAACCTCTACGACCACCTGGCCGCCTACGCACCCAAACGCCCCGGCGCCTACCTGCGCATCTCCTCCGACCGCTTCGGCCTCGAAGCCGGCGTCGACCGCCAGCTCGAAGACGCCGAAGACACCAGGGCACGCCTCCACTGGGGCTCGTTCGCCAAAATCTACAAGGAGAACGACACCTCGGCCTTCAAGAAGCGCAAGATCATCAAGCCCGACGGCTCAGTCGACTGGATGGTCCTGCGCCCCGAGTTCCGCCAGCTGCTCGCCGACCTCGCCCACGGTGTGATCGACGGCGTCATCTTCTACGACCTCGACCGCCTCGTCCGCCAGCCACGCGACCTCGAAGACCTCATCGACATCGTCGAGTACGTCAAGCGCCCGGTCACCGTGGCCACCGGCGGCCGCATGAACCTCATCAACGACAGCGACCGCCACATGGCCCGCATGATGTGCGTCATGGCGCTCAAGTCCTCCGAGGACACCGCCCGCCCGTCGCCCGACAGCATCTCTCCGCTGCCCAGGACGGTGTGGCTCAGGGCCGTATCGCCTACGGCTGGGTCCGCAAGGGTGAGAAGAAGGGCCAACTCGTTCCGGAAGAGGCCGACGTCGTTACCCGCATCTTCCAGGACTTCATGTCGGGGGAATCGGCGTACAGCATCGCCAAGGCATTCAATGCCGAGGGGATCACTCCCCAAGCCGCACGCACGTGGTCATCCACCATGATCGCCAAAATGCTCCGCAACCCGCGCTACGCAGGCATTGTCTCCTACGCAGGGAAGCACCGAGTCGAAGCGGCCACCGCCGGGGACGGCTGGTCCCTGGTCCTCTTCGACGACGAGGGACGGCCACTGCTGGGAACGTGGGAGCCCATCGTCACCCCCAAGCTCTGGTCCCAGGTCCAGTTCGAGTGGCAACGCCGCCGCCAGAAGGCCGGCATCAAGCCGGGCGAGTCCGGCACCGCACCGGTCAACAAGTACCTCCTGTCCGGAATCCTGCGGTGCAACAAATGCCATCGCGGCCTCGTCGGCCATTCCTACAGGCAGCGCAAGTCAGGACCACCCGCAACTACATGTGCCCGCCCACCGACCGAGGAGGCTGCGGCGGAACCGCCATCGCGGCGCAGACTGCCGACTGAGCCACCCGTCACCCTGCCGAAGGGAGTTCGAGGGTTGTGGTGTCGAGGGTGAGCACACGGGTGTAGTCCGCGAGAGTCGAGAAAATCCTCTCGTAGCCCGGTACCAGGGCGGACACCTCCTCCAGGCTGACAGCCTCGCCGTCCCGCGAGAGAAGCCGTTGACGGATGACGGCCGGAGGCGCGGTCAGATGGATGAGCACGCCGGAACGCTCGATCGCGCTCTCGGTGAGATCGATAGCCTGGCTCCAGTTGATTCGGGACCTGCCTCGATGCAGGGGGCCGTAGACCAGTTCGCTGATGAAGCACCGGTCAAAGAGGATGCGCCCGGTCCCGGCGAGGATGTTTCCTGTAGCGGCTCGCCAGGTCGAGGTGGTCCGGGGTCTTGGGAGAGTGCACCACAGCGAAGCCGTGGTCCGTCGATAAGCGTTCGCCGAGTGTGCTCTTGCCGACTCCGTCGCAGCCTTCGAGGACCAGGTTCTGGTACTCGCCGGCGATCTCGTCGAGGTTCATGCCGCCAGGCAGGACAGGACGGCGTCGCCGTTGTCGAGGTGGGCGTCGGCGGCGTACTGGATCATGAGGTTCCGCCAGTTGGGCTCCCGGCCGTGGGCGTGCGTGAACGTCGGTCGCGGCTGGAAGGCCGCGATCCGTACGCCGCTGGCCGCAGCCGCACCGATCAGCAGAGCGGTTCCCGGCGGCGTCTCCGAGCCGGAGACGTCTGCCGGCAGCCGGGCAGACGAGCACACCGCGGTCAGGTCAGCCAGGGCCCCTGCCACGGGGTCCGCAGCCGCGAACCGCTGGGGTACCACCACCGTGTGGCCGGCATCCACGCAGGCTTTGGCCAGGTGATCTCGGCCCCACATCGTGTATGGCGACGCCTCCACGTAGATGGGTGCGCCGATGACCGCAGGAGGGCCTACGAGCTGGGGGCGCGATCCGGCAGCAACGGATGT
Organism: Streptomyces gilvosporeus; assembly: GCF_002082195.1. Taxonomy (GTDB): domain Bacteria; phylum Actinomycetota; class Actinomycetes; order Streptomycetales; family Streptomycetaceae; genus Streptomyces; species Streptomyces gilvosporeus. The sequence goes on from NZ_CP020569.1 coordinate 436,830, forward strand.
GGCAGGACACCGACCCCGACCACGGGACCCACTCCGGGTTCACCATTCAGCGTGACCTGTGGGGCTCGGCAGGCATGCGCGGCTACGTCGGCGGCGATATCAGCCTTGGGGCCAACGGGCGCCCGCCCAATCATCTGGCTGGTTCGCTGATCACGGCCTTGGGCGGGCCCGACCGGAACTGGTTCGGCGACGTGATCATCTGCGGCAGCAGGACCGCCCCCGACTCCGGCGAGAGGGAACTGTGTGGACTCACAGAGGCCCAGGAGCGGCTCATTTCCCATGTCCTCTCCGGGGTTCGCGCGGAAGCCTGAAGGAGCAGACGTGATGCCCAGCTCTCTCCGGACGGTCCAGGCACCCTGCCTACCGGCAGATGCCTCATCCGACATGAACGGGCATCGGGCTCGGGCGTGAGGTCCGCCATCCTGACGGAGGATTCCGTGACGAGCGGACACCGCCGCCAGAAGCTGTCGTCCAGCGGCCAAGCTGTTCACCTCCGCGGCCGTTCGCCCTGCCGCTCATCGCCCATGCGCCCTGCCCCGTGGTGGTCGTACCGGAGCCGGAGCACACCGCCCCCGCAGCCGCCGTACTTCGTGGTCAGCGTCGACTGCAGCCCCCAGTCCGCCGCCGTCGACTTCGCCTTCGAGGAGGCCGCTCTGCGCGGCGCGGTACTGCGGCACGGCGGCTTCACCGGCATGCTGCTGGGCTCCGTCAGCCAGGGCGCACTGCATCACGCACGCTGCCCGGTCATGACCGTCCCGCACGCGCATGACCAGTAGCCTGCGGTGCACCCGAAGGAAGCTCCTTACGTCGACACGTGAAACAGCAGCCACTTCCCGGCGCGGGCGCCCTGGAGGAAGAACCGGGATGCCCACCGGCCGGCGCGTGGTGCGGGCGTTTCGCAGGGCAAGCCGGAGGCGCGCTGCCCGCTGCGCCGTCGGAAGTACGGTGCGTCCGGACCGGACGTCTCCCCTGCTTTCGGGGCGCTATGACGCGACGTGATGGTGACGTGCTGCCGTGGCTTACCTGTCGCGGTGTAGGGAGGCACGGGGGATCGTGCCGCCACATCTGGGTACCCTCGCGTGACCGGTCTCGTGGGTGCCACGACCGCGGCCCGGGAACTGTTCTGGCCCACCCGGTTCAGACCTCGACGGAGCTGCCGCTTGCGGCCGCCCCCGGCCCGGGCCACCAGCCCCAAGGCCAGGGGCCGACCGACCCCTGACACTTGCCTGTTTTCCGCCTGGTGGCAGGCCGCCTCGGGCACGGATACCAGGGTGCTCCGGCACCGGTCGAGCCTCGCCGAGGACGACCGGCCCCGGGCGCCCCCTCGCGATCAAGGTAGGCGTAACTCAGCCGGCAGGGCATCGCGATAACAAACACTTGCCGATGGTCCGTCGGCGTGAGCGCGCGGACTACCGCAGAACAACCGGTCACGGCCCGGTCCTTGCGCAGCCCGGTAGTGCCGTTGTACGCGATCCGAGAGGGCGCGGCCGATGCCCTTCAACACGTTCAACGACATCGGCCGCACCCATGGACATGCCACGCCCGGCACTCGGGAATCTGTGCCGGTGGCGGAACCCCCACCTTGAGGAATGCCATGTCCGTTCCTATCGATCTCCCGCTGGGCGAGCGCATAGAGCTGCTGCGACGCCGGCGCGGTATGTCACGCCAGGTCCTGGCCTCCCTGGTCGGCTACAGCTCCGAGTGGTTGCGCCAGGTCGAGCGCAACGAGCGGCCGGTGGACCGGCTGTCCGTACTGCTCCGCATCGCGGGCGTGCTACAGGTCAACGACATCGCCGACTTCCTCGGCCTGCACGTCGAGGACGGCCGGGCCCCGGACTCCGGGCAGGTGGTGAGCGCGCCTGTGCGGGAGGCGCTGCACCACTCCTGGGTGGGCGCGGACGGCGATGCGGCGGAGCGGGACGGGCTGGCCGACCGCGTCCGGCACCGCCTCGATGAGACCGTCGTCGCGTGGCGGGACTCGCCCCGCCGCTACAGCCGCGTGCTGCGGGAGCTGCCTGCGCTCATCGAACCCGTGGGGCAGCTGGCCCGGGCGGACTCGCCGGCCGGCCAGGTGCTCTTCGCGGACGTCCACCGGCTCGCGGCCGTGATGCTGCTGCAGGTGGGTGATCATCCGCTGGCGCTGATGGCGATCGACCGGTCGATGTTCGCGGCGCGGCTGAGCCGGAACACGGACACGAGGGCCGGCTGCGCCGTCACGCTCGGCTCCGTCCTGTTGAGAGGGGGGTTCCCCGAAAAAGCGCGCGAGATATGCCTCGCGGCAGCGGCGGGCGTGGAGCACACAATTGCACAGGATCGGCTGGGCCTTGCACTGTGGGGCTCCCTTCATCTCACGGCGGCCGAGGCCGCCGCGGCGGCCTCCGACCACAACCTGGCGATGCGGCTGCTCGACAGTGCCCGGCAGGCCGCGGAAGAGCTGCCCGACAAGCCGAGCGAAGCCGTGGACGGGTTCGGGCGGGCCGAGGTCGACGTGCGGCTGATCGAGATCGAGGTGCGGCTCGGCAGGATCCGGCAGGCGCTGCGGCAGGCCGCTCGGACCGAAGTGACGGGACGATTGTCGGCCGGGAGGCTCGCCCAGTACCGCGTCACCCTGACACAGGCTCATGTGCGCAACGGCGATCCCGTCGCCGCCGCCTTCACGCTCCTGCAGGCCGAGGAGGCGTGCCCCGAGGAGATCCGTTTCAACCCGGACGCCCGAGCAGCGCTGACCGAGATCCTCCGGCGCGACGACGCCACCGTGCGGCACGAGGTGTGGGGCCTGGCGCGGCGCACGAGGCTGTTGTGAGCCGCGCCCCGGCGGGCGGCGGCGACCGTCAGGGAGGCGGCGAATCGGTGGTGAGGACCAGTTGGGTCCCCCAGGGGGCCACGCTGGCGATGTGTCGGACAGGCTCCGCGCCGACGACCGCGCTCAGGAGCGCCAGCAGGGGGTCGGCCCCCAGGTAGGTGCGGGAGGTCCCCGCCAGGGGCCGTGAACGCCGCGGCACGGACTCCGGGTCGGAGGGGCCCGTACCGGTGCGGATACGGGCCAGCACGGGCAGACCGTGACGGGCGGCGTCGGACTTGCGGGCGAGGACGGTCACGAACGCCCCTTCCGCCAGACGCGGCCGGTCCGCTTCGGCAGGCAGCACTTCCCGAAGTTCCGGGATGCTGTTGCCGTTGACGGCGCCCACCACGGCGAGGTCGAGATCACCGTGGCGCAGATACCGCTCCGCCGTGCGCAGGGCGTCCAGACCTGCGTCCGGGCCCGTGTCCACGAGAACGTTCAGGCCGCGGTAGTCGGCCATGGCGCACAGCCGTGCGGGGATGATGTTGGGCATGATGCCGGGCATCGTCGCATCGTCCGCGGCCGGCACCAGGGTCCGCACCTGCCGCGCGACCCGGTCCACGGCGTCGCTGAAGTCCGGTAGGGATGCGCGCAGTTCGGGAAGATGGCAGCGGAGCGCGTAGTGGGCGGCGTGCCGGGTCGGCCCCATGTGCCCCACCACTACACCGGTGGTCTCCCGCAGCCTGGCACACGCCTCTCGTACCGGCGCGTCGAGGCCGCCTGCCGCGAGGAGCAGCATGATCTGTGTGCGGTCGGTGCCGCGCAGCGCGGGCGGCGGCAGCCGCACTTCGCGGAAGTCCGGCAGCGGATAGCCGTCGGCGAAGTCGGCCGTGGGTGGCGGGCCTTGGCCCTGCAACCAGGCAGTCACCCGGTCGCGGTTGGGACGGCCGGGCAGGTCCGCCGACCACCCCACCACCACGATGTCCTCGTCGTACGGGGCGGGTCGGGCGCGGTGCTCGGGCGTGGCCGCGGATGCCTGGGTCAGCAGCAGGTGTGCGTTGGTGCCGCCGAAGCCGAACGCGGAGACGGCCACCCGCACGGGCACGGGCCCCAGCGACGTCCGGGCGGTCGGCACGCTGTAGCGCCCTGCCTTGATCTCGGGAATGGGTTCGTCGACGAAGCGCTGGGCCGGCACGGCTCCTTGCTCCATTCCGACGAGGCCCTGGATGAGGGAGACGACGCCCGCAGTCCAGCCGGTATGGCCCACGATCGTCTTGTTGCCCGTCAGCAGCGCGCGTGGCCCGCTGCCTGCCGCGCTGTTAAGGGCGGCTGCCTCGACGGCGTCGCCGGCCGGTGTGCCGGTGGCGTGGGCGATCACCCAGCGGACGGTCTCCGGTTCGGTACCCGCGCGGTGGTGAGCACGGCGGATGGCAGCCGTCTGACCGGTCTCGCTCGGCGCGTAGATGGCCTTGCCCTTACCGTCGCACGACAGGCCGACGGCGTCGATGATGCCCAGGACGCGGTCGCCGTCCGCCCGCGCCCGCGCAAGGTGCTTGAGGACGACGACTCCGGCGCCGTCGGAGAACAGCACCCCTGTGGCGTTACGGTCGAAGGCCCGCACCTCGCCCGTGGTGGAAAGTCCCTGGATCTTCGAGAACAGGACGTGGGTTCGTGGTCCATGCGCGAAGGACCCGCCGCACACCGCGATCTGGCAACTGTCCTCGAGCAGCGCCTTGATGCCGAGGTCGACGGCGTAGAGGGACGAGGAGCAGGCGGTGTCCACCATGACCAGCTCGGTCTCGGGCGGCAGGACACCGCTGATTGCGGTGAGTCCGACGCGGTGCGGCAGGCTGTCGCCGGGGTCACCGCAGACGGGGGGCAGGGCGCGGGCGAGCCGGTGCTGCCAGTCCGTCGACGGCGTGCCCGTCGCCTCGGCGAGCCGGTCGCGGTACCCGGCCAGGACGAGGGCCTGTTCGAGGGTGTGGCTGCCGTCGGCCGTGTAGCCGAATCCGGCGAAGAACCGGTCGTCCGGGTGGACTTCGACCGGGTCCAGGGCGCTGAGGAGCGCGTGACGCAGCCACAGTGCGGTGGGCTCCCGGTTGGGGGCCGCGCCGTCCTCCAGTTCCTCGCGCAGCCGCGGGTGCGGCCGGAACGTGGTGATGAAACCAGACGCAGGGGCGTAGGAGCGGTCCTGTGCTTCGGCGTCGGGCGAGTAGAAGTGTGCCATGGCGAACCGGTCAGGGGCCCCGAAGACATGCTCGGGCCCGTCCAGCAGCCGGCCCAACGCGGCCGGGTCGTCGGCCCGTGGCGTGACCACGCCCATCCCGACGACGGCGATGACGGCCTCGTGGTCGGCGTGCGGCGCGCCCTGGCCACCTGTCATGGATGCTCACCCCTCCAGAAGCGGGTGGGGGGTGCCCGCGGACGGCGCCCACCACCCGGCGGACGATGTGCTGCGTCCAGTGTCGGGTGCCCACCGCGGCGGCGGCCAACGTTCCGTAGGTCCAACTCCCCTGTGGAATTGGCTCCAGACCCCGGTCCACTACGTGCGCCGAGCGCAGTTGCACCGCACGCCTGTGACAGGCGCTGCAATGGCATCGACGTCCCCGGCCGTGCCGGTGCGCCCGGGGCAGAGGGGAGATGGGCATGGTCCGGCTCGACCTCGTCTACCGCGCTTCCCGTCTGCGCCTGTCCCGGCTGGTGCGGGAGCTGGACGCCGGGCAGCTCGACACCGAGGTGCCGGCCTGCCCCCGGTGGCACGTCCGGGACGTGGCCGCCCATCTTGCGGGCGTCGCCCACGACTTCGCAACCGACAGACTGGACGGCAGCCCGGACCCGTTGTGGACCCGGCGCCATGTCAGGGAGCGGCACCGGCTGCCGATGGCCGCGGTCCTGGCCGAGTGGGAGCGGTGGGCGCCGCGGGTCGAGCGGCTCCTGGTGGGCCCGGACGCCCGCGGGTCCCTGGCACACGACATGACGCAGCACGAGGCCGACGTGCGCGCGGCGCTCGGTCTGCCGCGGCTGCCCGGGGAGGTGTGGCACACGATGCTGGACGAGCTGTGCCGGACGGCCGAGCCGTGGCACGACGGGGCCTGCACGCTGGTGGTGAACGCCCACGGCAGGACCTGGTGGCTCGGCGGGGGCGCACCGTCGGCCGAGGTGGACGTGGACGGCTACGAACTGTGGCGGGCCTGGTTCGGCCGACGCAGCCCGGCGCAGATGCGGGCCTGGCAGTGGCAGGGCGAACCCGGTCCGTTCATCACGCAGTTACCGGTCTTCGGCCCCCGGGACACCGACCTGGCCGAGCCGTAGCACGACTTCGCACTGCTGTGACGACTGGAGAGGACCAGGAACCATGGGCACCAAGACCGCGCTGCTGTTCCCCGGACCGGGCTCGCATCTGCCCGATGTGCTCGGACCGTTCACCGCGCCGGGCACGGCGGCATCGGACGCGCTGGCCACAGTCGACGAGGTCGCCGTCAAGTACGGCTGGGGGCCGGTGTCCGACGCCCTGGCCGACGCCGACGCCACCCCGACGACCCACCCGGAGCTGCTGTGGCTCGGCTTCTACGCAACCTCTGTGGTCCTCGCCGAGCACACGCGGGAGGCGGGATTGGCCCCCGAGGTCCTGATGGGGCACAGCGGCGGCGAGATCACGGCGCTGGCCGTTGCGGGCGCACTGTCCGTGGCGGACGGCGCGCGGGTGCTGTGCGAACGGGTCCGCGCGCTCGCCGCCAGCGATCTGGCGCCCGGGGCCATGGTCGTCGTGGCGACGGACGCCGAGCGCCTGGGGCATCTGTGCGCGGCACTCGGCGACTGGTCGCTGGCGCTCGCCGTGGACAACGCGCCGCGCCAGTCGGTGGCGTGCGGGCACACCGGGGCGGTGGCGGCGCTGGAGCGGCTCGCCGCGGCCGCCGGGTGGCGTACCACGCGGCTGGCGATGCCGTACATCCTGCACAACCCGCTGCTCGCCGCGGCCGCCGAAAGCTTTCTCCAGGCCATCGCGGACATCCCCGTGCGAGCGCCGGCGCAACGCGTCCACTCGCCGCTGCTGGAGCGGCATGTGACCCGCGGCGAGGACGTACGCGACGTGCTCGCCTGCCATCTCGTCCGGCCGGTGCGCTTCGGCCGGGCGCTGGCCGCCCTGCACCGGGACGGGATCGACGCCTTCGTCGAGTGCGGCGCGCGCCGGGTCCTCACCGACCTGGTCGCCGCCAACCTGCCGGCGGACGTGCGCGGCGTCGCCGCCCTCGCCCAGCGCACGAGCCGCGCCGAACTGCACGACCTCGTCGCGGAGTTGCATGGCGACGGCACCGCGGACCCGGACGCGGTGGTGGTGCCGCCTCCCTTGAAGCCGCGCCCGGGGCCCGCCCCCTCCCCCGCCGTCACCGAGCCGCGCCCGTCGCTGCCGGGGAGAAACGCGCAGACCGCCGCGCCGCAGCACGGGGAACCGGCCGCGTCGGCGCAGCCGGACGACCCCTCCGCCGCCCCGCCCGCAAGCACGGGCGGTCGGCTGCCCGGGAACGGTGCGCTGCTCGACGAGCTCCGCGAGGTCTACGCCTCGGTGCTCCAGTACCCGGCAGAGGTCTTCACCGACGACGCGGACCTGGAGGCCGAGCTGGGTGTCTCCTCGATCAAGCAGACCGAGATCTTCGCGCAGCTCCTGGACCGCTTCGAGCTGGCCACCCCGTCCTCGGACGTGCGGGTGTCCTCGTTCCGGACCCTCGGGAAGATCGCGGGCCTGCTGCGGGACCTCGCGGACCGACCGGCCGAAGCCCACCACTGATACGGAACGAGGAGGGCGGACGGATCATGGCCTTCGACCACGACGCCGCAGTGCGCCCGGACCACGGTGACCAGGTGATCGCAGTGGTGGGCATGGGTCTGGCGGTGCCCGGCGCGAGCAGCCCCGAGGAGCTGTGGCAGGTGCTCCGCCGGCCCGACGCCGCCCTGTCGGAGCCCACCCGCTTCGACGCCGGCCCCCTGTACTCGGCCGATCCGCTCTCGGCGGACCACGCCTGCAGCCGGATCGCGGGGTACCTCCGGGACTTCCGCCCGCACCCGGTCCTCGGCGCGGAGCTGGCGCGCGGCGACTGGGAAGGCAGCCCGACCGAGCTGGTGTGGCTGCGCCACAGCGTGCTCCAGGCGCTGCACGGGGTGACGCGGCGGGACTCGGACCGGGTCAGCGCCTGCTTCGGGGCCTGGCCCGGCGGCACCCAGAGCGTCGAGGACTCCCTCCTCGTGTCGGTGACGGCACGTCAGTTGGCGCGGCACCTCGGCGGGTCCCCGTTGCGGCGTTCGGCCCATGAGCGGCGGCTGCGCGAGGTGCTGCGCGCCCGCTACCGGCATGCGTGCGACCGGCCGTCGGCGGGCCTGCCGTACGCGGTACTGCGGGACGCCGTCGGCGGACTGCTGCCACAGAACGGTGAGCGGCTGCTGGTGGACACGGCCAGTTCGTCGTCGCTGTACGCGGTGGAGCTGGCCGTGCAGGGCCTGCTGGCCGGTGACTGCGAGCTGGCGCTGTGCGGCGGATTCAACGGCGTCGGACGGCTGGGCGCGGTCCAACTCACCGGATTCCGGGGCCTGTCGCGCAGCGGCCGACTGCGCGCGTTCGACGCGGCGGCCGACGGCACGGCCTTCGCGGAGGCCGCGGCAGCCCTGTGCCTCAAGCCGCTGGGGCGGGCCCGCGCCGACGGCGACCGCGTCCTCGGTGTGCTGTGCGGCGTGGGCACCGCCTCGGACGGCCGGGGCCGCAACATCTCCGCCCCCAACCCCCGCGGCCAGCGCTTGTGTGTCCGGCGGGCACGCGCGGTCAGCGGCGTCGAGCCCTGCGACATCGACTGGGTGGTGGCGCACGGCGGCGGCTCCCCGGTCGGCGACGGGGTGGAGCTCGCCACGCTGGCGGGTCTCGCACCGGACGGCGGTTACCTCTGCACCTCCAACAAGTCGCAGATCGGGCACCCCTGCTGGGCGGCCGGAGCGGTGTCCGTCATCCACGCGCTGCTGGGCATCGAACACGAACTGGTTCCCGCGCAGCGGCAGTTCGACACCCCCCGCGCGGACGCACCCACCGGTGGTGTGCGCATCCCCACCGCCGACGTCCGATGGCCGCGCCGCCCCGGCCGTCCGCGCATCGCCGCCGTCAACTCGATCGGCCTCGGCGGCACCAACGGACACGTGCTGGTGCAGAGCCCGGACGACCTCGCGAGCGGCGCACCACGCGCCTCCGGGGACCTCCCGGACGGCGTACCGGTGGTGCTGGTCGGCTGGAGCGCCCAGCTCCCCGGCGGAGCCGACCACCACCGTGTCCGGCGCTGGCTCACCACCGGTGCCCCCGGCCCGGAGCGCTCCTTCGGCGACGCCTACCCCGCCCCGGCCTTCGCCGACGCACGCCTGCCCCCGCCCACGACCTCTTCCATCGACCGTACGCATTTGATGGCGCTCACCGCAGCCGCGCGCCTCGTGGCGGAGTACGGCGAGATCTGGGCCGACCACCGGGACACCACCGGAGTGATCGCCGCCCAGAGCGGACCCACCCCGCGCCTGGTCGACACGGTGCTCCGCGCGGGCTCCACGGACCTGGAGAGCCTTCAACTGCCGGATGACGACCAGCGTGCGCTGAAGGACTTCCTCACGCGGCTGAGGGACCGTACGCCGATGACCGAGGAGTCCATGGCGGGCGTGCTCCCCGGCGTGGCCGCGTCACGGATCAGCAACCGGTGGGATCTGCGCGGCCCGACTCTGTCCCTCGACGCCGGCCCCGGCTCCTCCCACGCGGCGCTACTCGTCGCCGAGCGCTATCTGCGCTCCGGTCGGCTCGAGGTGGCTCTCGTCCTCGGGATCAATTCCGGGAGCACCACCGAGGTCGCCGAGTACGCGGAGGTGCGGGCCGAGCACATCGCCGAAGGGGCCTTCCTGCTGGCGCTCGCGCGGGAGGACGTAGCGCTGCGTCACGGCTGGCGGACCTTGGCCACCGTCCGAACCGCCGTGAGCGGCACGGCGGAACATGGCGCCAGACACGAGCGGCGTCGCCACACGCCGTACACCTATCTCGCCGCCGACGGGGCCCTGGACGTGCTGCACGCCGCGCTCTCGACCACACCCGAGGCCGTGCTGGACTGCCCCACGACGGGCCTGCGAACCACTGTCACCCAGCAGCGGCGCGTCGACCCCGAGCAGCCGCCCGCAGCCCCGCCGCCCGCGCACGCCCCGGCCCCGTCCTCCGTGAACACCCGCTGCGCGCTCGTTCTGCGCCGGCGCGAGCCCACCCCCGCTGCCGGGGCCTCTCCGCAGCTTGGGGCGCTGCCCCCGTCGTCGGTCGTACTCGTCCACTCCGCCCGGCTGGCCGCGGAGCTGGCCGCCCGGACCCGGGCCCGCGGTGCCCTGGTCCTGAGCACCGATCCCTCGACACCCTCCGGCACCGCGACCGTCATCGCGTCCGTCGACGGCGAAGGCGAGGGGCCCGACGCCCTGCATACGGCGCTCGACGCACTCGCCGGCGCGGCACCGCACGTACGCGTCCTGCTGTCCGTCCCCGACCTGGCCGGCCACTGGCCCGGCCCCCTGCCCGCCCGGCTGCGCACCGTGCAGGAGTTGCTCGTCCTGGTGTTGCGCCACCTCGGTGACCGACTCGCCGCGGGCTCCGTGGCCGTCCTTGCGTACGATCCCCTGACCGGCTTCTGCATGCACCCGTACACCGCGCTGATCACCGGCATGGTGCGCAGCCTGGCCTGGGAGCTGCCACGGGAGAGGGTCCTTGCCGTGGTTACCGACGCGGACACGGCACCGGGGCTGAGCGAACTTGCCAGGGAGTTGGGCTCGGTGCGCGAGCGACCGGTGGTGTACTACCGTGGCGGGCTGCGCCACGTCGAGCGATTGGTCGCCGCTCCGGCCGACGACGCGGCCCCGCTGGGCCTGGACTCCTCGTCGGTGGTCGTGGCGGTCGGCGGGGCCCGCGGTATCACGGCCGCGGCGGTGCAGGGCATCGCCGATCGCTGCCGTCCGAAGATCTGGCTGCTGGGCACCACACCGGTGGACGCCGTCCCGCCCGAATTCCTCAACAACGACCCGCGGGCCGAAGCGGTGCTGCGCCCCCGGTTCATTGCTGACGGGCTGCGGGGCGAACCCCATTTGACAGTAGGCGAGTTGAACCGCAGGTTCACCACCCGCACCCAGGCCGCGGGCATCCTGCGCAGGCTGCGGACCCTGCGGGCCTCCTGCGGCGAGGACCGCGTGCGCTATCTGGTCTGCGACATCACCGACTCGGCGGCCGTGCACCGGGCCGCCGCGGCGATCGCGGCCGAGGACGGCAAGGTCGATCTGCTCCTGCACGCCGCGACGCGCAGCCGCCCCAAGCCGTACCCGGAGAAGTCGCTCGCCGACTTCCGGCAGGTCCTGAACACCAAGGTGACCGGCTACCTCCACCTGCGCGACGCCTTCGCTGAGCCCGCGCCCCGACGGTGGTGCAACTTCGGCTCCGACGTGATCGCCTTCGGGATGCCCGGGGACACCGACTACGTCGCGGCGAACGAGTTCCTCGCGGCCGCCGCTCGCTACGAGAGTCAGGTGCTGGGCCGGCCGGAGTCCACCATCGGATGGGGGCTGTGGGAGCATTCCGGTTTCGCCGCGGGCGAGCTCGAGCGCCAACGCGTGCGCCGCTTCGGCCTGCTCACGGGCATCGAGGACGCCGAGGGGGTACGCGCCCTGCTCGCCGAACTCACGGCTCCCTCCCCACTGGAACCCAGCCCCTTGTACATGAGCCCGAGCGAGCGGGCCGTCGCCGAGTCCCGCTCCCCCGGTCTCACGGAACGCGTCGCTCCCCCGGCCGGCCCGCACGGCCCGCTGCTCGGCGCCCCGGACGACTCCGCGGCGGGCCGGGCCCGGTGGATCTGGCGGCTCGAAACCGAGCGGGACACGTATCTGATGGACCATTCGCTCGACGGCCGCCCGGTCCTGGCGGGCATGGTGGCGGTCGCGATGGCGGCCGAGGCGGCGGCCGTACTCCTGCCGGGACAGCCGCTGCTGGGATTCCACGACGTGCGCTTCACCGACTTCGTGTGGGCGGACCCGCAGCATCCGGGACCCACCAAGTACCGTGTCACGGCGGAAGCTCTGCGCAAGGACCGGGTCCGGGTGCGGTTCCTGTCCGACGTGATCGCCCCTGGCGGCAGGGTGCTGCGCACCGACCGCGAACACGCCGTGCTCGAGGTGGTTGCCGGGCGGCCGGGCCCGTCTCCGAAGTGGGCCAGGTGGAGGGACGACGTCCTGGTACGGCACCTCGATCCCGTCTACCGCGACGGCTCGCCGCTCCGTCTGACCGGCCCCTTCCAGAACACCGCGGGAGTCGAGGCGGGCCCGCGCGGAGTGCGCGGCCGCTGGCTGGCGCAACTGGCCCGGGACGAGGCACTGGCCAGGCTGCCGCTGCCCGCCCTGTTGCTCGACGCCCTGGTGCGCACGACCTTCTTCGCGCCTGCGGACGCGGAACGGGTCGCGATCCGGGTCGTGCGCGGCATCGAGCGGATCGACCTGTACGCCTGGGAGTCCGACGCCGACCTGGCCGCCCGGTACCCCGGCGGCGTCGAGCTGCACTGCGAGACCGCGTCCCTCACCTGCACGGCGGCGGCGGGCGGCCGGGTTCTGGCCCGGCTGACCGGTGTGGACGTCCCCGTCTACGCGACCGTACCCGCCGCCGTGGTGCCGCCCAAGACCACGACCACGCACCGGAGGCCCACGTGACCCGCACCTTCGACATCGAGCTGGTGGCCACCACCGGGGACACCAATATGGTGGGCAACGTCTACTTCGCCACCTTCATCAAGTGGCAGGGACTGTGCCGCGAGCTGTGCCTGGCCAAGCACGCCCCCAGCTTTCTGCAACGCCTGGACGGCGACATCTCGGCGCTCACCGAGTCCACGTCCTGCAAGTACCTCGACGAGCTGTGGGTGGGCGACCGGGTGTCCGTCCGGATGTCGATCCCCTGGATCCGACTGCATCTGATGCCGCTGAAGTTCGCGTACTTCCGGATCGACGAGAACGGGGAGAAACTGGTCGCCCAGGGCGAGCAGATGATCGCCTGCATGCGCCGAAACGGCCGGGAGTTCCAGCCAGGTCCCTGGCCCGCCGAGATGCTCGCCCTCGGTGAGTACATGGGCTCCGACATCCGGCGGGCCTTCACCACATGAGCGCGTGGCCCGGCGGCACGTGTTTCCTGGTCGCCAGAACGGCGGAGGTGCCGGCGCTCCTCGGCCTGGACCCGCTCCGACTCGATCCCCACGCTCAGCGGACCTCGGCTCACCCGCCCTCGGGGCGCTGCCCGGATGCGCCCTGCTCCGACGTCCTCTCCCCCGCCGAGTGCGACCGGGTGCGCCGGCTGCGGTGTGCGGGCGACCGGGCGGACTTCGTCGCGGCCCATTTGCTGGCCCGGCTGTGCGCAGCCCAGCTGCTGTCCATCGACACACGGGAGTTGACGATCAATCAGGTATGTGAATCATGCGGCGGCCCGCACGGGAGGCCGTCGCTGGTCGGCCACCCCGCCGTTCGGCTGGCCTGGAGCCGCACACGCGGCATCGTGGCCGCCGCTGCCGACCGGCGCCCGGTCGGCGTGGACATCGAGCGGGTCGCCTCGACCGCGTACGGTCCGCGGATGTACGAGCTGGCCCTGAACCCCGCCGAGGCGCACCTGGTGCGCTCGGCCACCGACCCCGACAGCGCCTTCGTACGCCAATGGGTACGCAAGGAGGCGTTGTTCAAGGCGGGCGGGGCGGGCCCGGCGGGAGCGGCCCCAGGTGGTGCACTACGCTTCCTCGACGTTTCCGCGCTGCCCTTCGAGTCGCCGACCGCGGAGCGGTCCCAGCCGGATGCCGCGGTCGTCGTGGGCCTGCACCGCCTGGGCCGTCGCTGTGTGCTGGACTGGCGGGGCCCGGACCGTGGTGTCCTGGGCACGCTGGTCGGCGAGTGGGTTCCCCACCATGTCCCGGTGGCGTTTCCCGACAGGTGACCGGAGGGCGACATGACCGGCACGGGGCAGTACCCGCGGCCCCAGAAAGCCGACCAGCCGCGGCCCGGACATCCGGTCTCCAGCATGTCCTTCCCCTCTCCGCGCACGGCCGACGAGGGGTCCGCGCGGAGGCCAACACGTGGCCCGGCGCGACACTGATTCAACTTTTACAGAAGATGCATTTTCGAGCATTACGGAACCTAAAAGAACTCCCAGACCGGGCTGCACGCCTGCGGCACCAGCGAACGGAAAATGCAAGATCGGGGCCGTTCGGCCCCTGCCCCGCGCGTTCGCGTCAGGGGATGCTGGATACACGGCAGGTGGGGGCTCAGCGTTCTTCGGAACGTCCGGGATCCCCGTTCCGGTCGGTGCGCGGGCGTCGATGGCCATGGGTACAGACGGGGCAGTCGGAACTCTTGCTGTGCCGTCGCATTCGCGGGACCTCGGGCAGGCACGACGTGGTTCTCATTCTGGGGAGCAGGCAATGGGAGTTCTGATCTTGCTTCTGGTTATCGCGGCACTGTTGATTCTGGTGACGCTGGCCATGGCCGTGAAGGTCGTGACGCAGTATGAGCGAGGTGTGCTGTTCCGGTTCGGCCGGCTGGTCGGAACGCGGCCCCCTGGGCTGCGGTTCATCGTCCCGGTCGTCGATGTCCTGCGCCGGGTGTCGCTGCGGGTCGTCACGATGCCGATCCAGTCTCAGGGGATCATCACCCGGGACAACGTCAGCGTCGATGTGTCGGCTGTCGCCTACTTCCGGGTGGTCGACGCGGTGAAGTCGGTCATCGCGGTCGAGAACGTGCAGGCGGCGATCAACCAGATCGCACAGACCACCCTGCGCAAGGTCGTCGGCCAGCACACGCTCGACGAGACGCTGTCCGAGACGGACCGCATCAACCTGGACATCCGGGAGATACTCGATGTCACGACGGCCGAGTGGGGGCTCCAGGTCACTCTGGTCGAACTCAAGGACATCCAACTGCCCGACAGCATGAAACGCGCGATGGCCCGCCAGGCCGAGGCGGAGCGGGAGAAGCGCGCCAAGATCATCAACGCCGAGGGTGAATCGCTCGCAGCAGCTGCGCTAGGCGACGCCTCGGACACGATGATGGCCCACCCTCTGGCACTGCAACTGCGCAACCTCCAGAGCCTGGTGGAGATCGGCGTGGACAAGAACACCACCGTCGTGTTCCCCGCCCCGCTGATGAGCACCATCGGTGAACTCGGCTCCTTCCTCGGCCGGGAGGCGGCAGCAGCCGCATCCCCCGCGCCGCCCGTCGAGATGACCAAAATGGTCCCCGGCCCGGTGTCGAACGGAGCGACCGAGAGCATGTGATCAGCACCCTTCGCCGGTGGCTCACCTGGTCCGCCCGGCAACCTGCCCGTCATCTGGGTGAGCGCGTACGCCACGAGGATCCCGCGCCACGGAACGCCGATGCCAGCCCCCACGCGGACGCGAGGAGGCAGGCCGCGTCGCACCCCCAGTTGAGCAGCGCGAACGTGAAGGGCCGCTACCACCGGCGCAGCGGGGAACGTACCCCAAGCCGCCGCCAGACGCGGCGGCGTACCGGCTGGAAACGGTAGAGACCAGCGACAGCGCCCACCGTCACGCTGAGGACCGCCGCAATCACCACCAGGGCGACGGAGCCCTCACCGATCGGCAAGGCCAGCGGCTGCCCGAGTGGCTCGACGCCGTCCGCAACGACAACCTGCCCGGCCTCCACACCCTCGCCGCCGGAATCGACCGCGACCGCGACGCTGTCATCGCCGGTCTCACCCTGTCCTGGAACTCGGGCGTCGTAGAAGGGCACGTCAACCGGATCAAGATGCTCAAACGGCAGATGTTCGGCCGAGCCGGATTCCTGCTCCTCCGAAAGCGAGTACTGCTCTACAGGTGACCGACGCGTCAGGATGGCAGTCCCGCTTGCTCGTCCCCCTCATCGATTCGGCGAGGAGCCACGCCGAGAACCAAGTTCTCCATGGCGTGAGGCATCGGTCCGAAGCTGGCAACCCAGGTCTCGACGAGATGAATCACGCCCGCTTCATCGATGCCCAGGAAGAACCGGCCGTGGTCCAACTCTCCGAGCGGGTAAAGATGGCGCCCGATATCTTCGCCCCACTCCGTGAATCGACCCTCCTCACCCCAGGCCAGCTCGGGGTCCAGCTCGAACGGCGTGCGTGCGCAGCTGATCCCTGGTCCGCTGACGTCTACGGTCAAACCCCCGAACTCTTGGAGGAAGGCTTCCGCGGCATCGTGCATGGCGAGGCCGACTGCTTCGAACATGGATCGCCAGCGGGCCGTGTCTACCTTCCGTCCAGGCGTCCATCCCGACGCCTCCAACACCTCATCTATCTCTGGCGACCAGCCACTCATCTGGGCCCGCTCCTCAGCTATACGTGAGCAGCGATCATCTCAGCGGCCGATGTCACTGAACAATGTGTGGCCGCTTCACGGAAAGCGAGCCAGAACCCGAGTTTCGGCTCTGGCTCAACTTCTGTGGTCCGCGCACGCCAAGTGACTGCGGACGCCCGTAAAAGCCGGAAAGATGCCCGAAAGTGGTCAGTGACCGACCGGGAGTGGGCGACAGTTCGCGGCCGTGAAGGAACAGGTCGGGCTAACGTTGAAGTCACAGCTGCTGATCCAGCGGCACGTTCATTGGGCTGAAGCCTGCGGCTTGGTAGAACGCACGAGCGCCCTCGTTGAAGTACCAGACGTCCGTGACGAGGCGTCGACAGCCCGGCGCCGACCCAATCCTCTACCGTGCCCGTGCTCCCCGAGATCGTCGTCCGATCACCTCCTCACCTCACCCGATGACACGTCAGTGATCACTCGATCACTGGGAGTCGATCGACTGTGGGACAATCAGGCGCCTGGTGATCTAGAACTGGGGTGGACGTGCGGGTGGACGTGACGAACCTTCGACGGGTGTTGACCGTGACGGCAGCAATGGTCACTGGATTGGCAGCCCAGGTGTCCCCGGCCTCTGCGGTGGTCGGCGGTCAGCAGGCCACGGCCGGGCAGTTCCCGAGCGTCGTGAACGTGCTCATTTCGGGATGGCACGGTTATGAACACAAGTGCGGCGGAGTGCTGCTCGGCACAAAGTCAGTGCTCACCACGGCGGGCTGCGTGGATGGCCATACGGCAAGCGAGTTCAAGATCCAGTACGACGGGACTGATCGCACCTCTCTGCGAGTCACGCAGGACGTGAGCACGATCCACGAGCACGAGGACTACCCGAGCACGCTGCGGAACAACGTCGCTGTGCTCACCCTGAAGAACCCTATCCAGACGTCGGACACCGTGGGCGTAGCATCCCTGCCGCAGTCGGGAGCCGATGACCCGCTGGCGGGCCGCAAGGTCGATCTCGCCGGGTGGGGAGCGACACGCCGTGGGACTGCCGCTCTGCCCGTCCAGTTGCACCATGCCACGATGCCGGTGATCAGCCATGCCGCGTGCACCAGTGCCTATGGGGCAGGCCCCATCGACGCCGGCCTGTTCTGCGCGAAGGCTCAAGCGGAGAAGTTCGCCTGCCAAGGCGACGCGGGCAGCCCCGTGTACATCGGCAATAAGGTGGTTGGTCTGGTGACCGCCAAGAACGGATGCACACATCCCGGCAAGCCCGACGTCTACGTCCGCGTTGGCGCGCTCGAACGCTGGATCACGAGCAAAGTCATGTAGCGGAGCCATCCAGCTCAGAGGGCCTGGCGGGCCGGCTGGGTCAGGCGGCCGGGCACAGGGTGATGGTCGGCTCACCCGAGTGCTTCCACCTGATCCAGGAACGGTTCTGGATCACTTTCTACCGGTAGTAGGGGCGAAAACCAGGTGCAGGGTCGTGTGGTCAGCTGAGGAAAGACAGCCGGACATGGCGTTCTGGGTTGTCCCGGTCGGTGCTCACGAGTACGACGGACTGCGAGGTCCCCAGCTCAAGCTCACCATCGACTACGGGCAACGTGGCGTGTGGTGGGACCAGAGCCGGGAGCATGTGGGCGCTGCTGCGGTCAGGACTGCCGTGGCGGCCTTGCCAGCGGTCGTCGGCGGGAAGAAAGTCGCGGAGGGCCGCCAACAGATCATTGTCACTGCCCGCGCCGGTCTCGATGACGGCCAGGCCGGACGTCGCGTGGGGGGTGAAGACGTTCAGCAGTCCGTTTCGCCCGTGAGCGACCTCTCGGAGGAAGGCGGAGCATGCGTTCGTGAGGTCGTGCAGGGTCTCGGTGGAGCCGGTTGTGATGTTGATCGTGCGGGTGGTGAAGGTGCCAGCCATGGTTCACCGGTACCCGTCGCGGAGCCTGAGCGCTGACGGCCGAATGGGTGAACAGCATTCGCTTCGCGTCAGCCCCGCTTCTCCTCTTCGGCTTCCATGAGCCGGATTCCCTGGTGCGTCAGCGTGACCATTATGGGTGTGTTTCCTTGTTCCCAGTCGACGGTGACGAGTCCTTCGCCCACCAGGTATGCGCAGGCGGCGGCCAGATCCCGCTCGGGGAGCTGAAGATCGTCGCGTAGCCTTGCCCCGGTGACGCCCAGGAAGCGATTGCCTTCCGTGGTCTCGTACAGGGCCTTCATGATCGCTTCGCGGTAGTGCTTCCGCTCTTGCAGTGTTGCCATGATCGCTGTCCACTCGTGCCAGCGCCGGACTCGGAGCGTGCGGGCCTTCGCTTCAGATTTCGTCCGTCTGCGTGCGGGCGTCCCCGGAGGATCGGCTGGATACCAGCCAGGGCTGCGCCGGCTCCGGTGTGTGGGTGGTGTCGATGGTGAGGTGGAGGCGGGTTCCGCCCGAGTCGTCGACGGGGTAGCTGCGCTGTTCGGTGGCGGCGAAGCGACATCGGAGGGCTTCTGCGACCTGACGGGCGGCTTCGGGGGACGCGGCGACGATGCGTACGTCGGCGCGCCCGGCCGAGGGGAGTTCCGGGGACTTCATGGTGACCTCGCTTGCGTGGGACGGCAGGATGACGTGTCGGTGGGTGTGATGCCGTTGCGTCACACCCACCGCCCCCGGTCAGAAAAAGGTCGCTGTCATGCGCGGCCCCCATTTGCCGAGACGGCTCCGCCCTCAGTCTCCCAGTCTTCTTCCCGCCACAGCGTTTCCTGTGCGTCATGGGTGGTGTGCTCGCTCGCCATCAGGGCGCTGGCGGTCAGCAGGCCGCCGGGGGTGGCCGCGGCGGACATCAGCCGGGCGGCGGCGGCCGGATCGCTCTCCGGCGGGATCACCAGCAGGTCCCAGCGGCCCGCGGTGTAGGAGAGGAGGATCAGCTTGTTCGGATCCTGCTCCTCGGCGAACCAGCCCACATGCACGGTGCGCCCGGCCACCGGCACCTTGCGCGGCACCACGGGCCAGTGGGTCGGGTTCACCGTGACATGCGTGATCCGGCCCCAGCGCGCGTCCAGCACCTTCGTCAGTGCAGGAAGTTCGCGGAAGAGATCGCGAGAGCGGGGCCACCAGGCGCCGTCCAGGAGCCCCGGAGGTGATCCTGCCGGAGTGAAGGAGAGGCGGGCCGGCAGTGAAGGTGCGCGCTCGCTGATGATGCGGTCAATGGTCGCGGTCATGGCGCGGACCTGTCCCCGGGACTCGTCGTCGAATGCCCCGGTGTTGTTGCTCGCCGAGAACGACGCCGACGTGGGAGCCGGTGTGCGAAGTACTCCCGGTCTCTTCACTCTACTCCGGCCGGTAGTCCGTGAAGGCGCTTTCGCCAGGGACTTTCGTGGCGAACGCGGATCGGCGCCGTCGCCGCGGGGCGCGTCCGTGCCCTGGCTCGCGGAGTACGGTGAAGTGAGGAGGTCGCCTCGCCGGGCGGACGCACCGCTCTGGAAGGCGGGCGAATGCCCATGGCCGAATCCCACGCTTCGCGCGTCCCTCCGGGGGTTCTTCCGGAGGCGGTGCACCAGGCCGTCAGACCCGGGACGGCCCTCTTGCGGCTGGTGACCACGCAAACCCGCGAGCAGGTTCTCGACGGCGCGTGGTGGCCGCGTTCCCGCGACATCGGCGCCGAGCTCCCCAGCCTGATCGCCGCGCTGACCGAGCACCTGGGCCCCGTCCTGCGCGTCGGCCTGGACACCGGCGCCTGGGAGGATCTGCCGACCCGTCTCGTCATCGACGACCGGGTCGTGCACATCGACTCCTTCCCGGTCGGCGACGACACCATCCTCATCACCCGAGGCGACCAGGACCACTTCTCCCTGCTGGTGGTCCCGCCGCACGCGACGCCTGAAGCGGCCCGCACCGCCATGGCCAGGGCCGTCGCGGCCAGCAACGTCACCCAGGCCGAGCAGATCCTCATCGACACCGGCACCCATCGGGCACCCCCGGTTCCCGCGGAAGAGACTCGGACGGACCGCGCACCCGGTGAGCGGTGAGCCGTGAGGGAGCCAGCGAGACGTCGACGCTGCTTTGACGACAGGGATGCGCATCGCCTCGAAGGTGCGGCTTCGACGGGCGCCAATAGGTAACACTACGTCACGTGTCGCATGTACAGAGTGATGTCGGTGGAGAGGGCCGGGACTCCGGTGCGCTGAGCCCTTCGGCCGCCTTGCCGGGGCTCGACGAGGAGCAGTTGGGGCTGCTGCGTCGGGTGGGGCGTGAATGGGGGCGGGTGTCGACTCCTGAGGCGTGGCACCGGGCGCTGCCCGTGGATTCCGATCTGGGCCGTTTCCCGTCCCCTGCGGAGATCCAGCCTGTCGGATGGGGGCGTCTGGTCAGCGTCTCACCTCTCGGCGGGCAACCGCCCGCCCCCGGCGAGGCCACGGGGGAGCTGCCACCTGGCCGACTGGGCCGCTTCGGCTACCACGTGCGCCGCGTCGTCCTGGGGGCCGCCCTGAAAAGCACGGCGATCGCGCAGGAGCGGATGCGCAAGCTGGTGGCGTTGCCCGTTCTGTCCGCCGACGCGCTCTCCTCCGTCGCCTACGGGCCCGAGGCCATGCTCGCCGTCCTCGTACTCGGCGGCGCGGCGGGACTGGCCTACTCCGTGCCGATCGCCGCCACGATCGCCTTCCTGATGCTGGCGGTGGGGGTGTCGTACCGCCAGACCATCCGCGCGTATCCGCACGGCGGCGGCTCGTACATCGTCGCCAGCGACAATCTGGGCCGCGTGCCCGGACTGATCTCCGCCGCCGGCCTGATGACCGATTACATCCTCACGGTCGCCGTGTCGATCGCCTCCGGGGTGGCGGCGATCACCTCGGCGGTTCCCTCGCTCGCCACCGACGCCGTCCCGATCGGCGTCGGTGTGATCGCCCTGCTGCTCGCCGGGAACCTGCGGGGCATCCGGCAGGCCGGCGCGCTGTTCGCCGCGCCGACCTACGCTTTCGTCGTCGCGGTGTTCGCGCTCGTCACCGTGGGCCTCGTCGACGCCGCCGGCCGCGGTTTCCACCCCACTGCGGCTCCGCACCTGAACGCCACGGAGAGCGTCGGCGTACTGCTCGTGATGCGCGCCTTCGCTTCCGGGGCCACGGCGATGACCGGTATCGAGGCGATCTCCAACGCGGTGCCGGCATTCAAGCCCGTGGAGTGGCGCAACGCCCGCACCACGCTGACCTGGATGATCGGCCTGCTCATCACGCTGTTCGCCGGCACCATCGCCATGGTCCGACTCGACGGCGTCGTCCCCAGCACCCAGGAGACGGTCCTCTCCCAACTCGCCCACCACAGCTTCGGCTCCGGACCGCTGTACGTCCTCACACAGGCCACCACTGCCGCGGTCCTGCTGCTCGCGGCGAACACCGCCTACAACGACTTCCCCCGCGTGCTGTTCCTCCTCGCCCGCGACCGACACGCCCCACAGATCTTTCTGCGCCTGGGCGACCGCCTCGCCTTCAGCAACGGGATCATTCTGCTGACGATCGCGGCGACGCTGGTCTACGTGGCCTTCAACGGCACGACCGCATCCCTGATCCCGCTGTACGCCGTCGGCGTCTTCCTGGCCTTCACCCTCTCCCAGGCCGGAATGGTGGTCCACTGGTGGCGCCTGCGTGACCGCCACTGGCGCAAGAGCCTGTTCTTCAACGCCACCGGTGCCCTGCTGTCGGCCGTCGTCTTCCTCACCGCCGGCCTCACCAAGTTCACCGAGGGCGCATGGGTCGCCGTGCTCGCCGTCGGACTGTTCCTCGTGGTGACGATGCGCATCCGGCACCACTACGAGACCGTCGGCAAGGCGCTTCGTCTGCACCCGCACGCCATCGAGTTGCCCGCCCCCACCATCCCCGTACACCCCGGCCCCGACGCGGCACCGCCCGTGGCGACAACTCCGCAGTTCCCCGCGGCACTTCCCGACGCCCGGACGGAAGAAGAGGACGAGGAGACACCCCAGGAGATCCGCCACCTCTCGGTCGTCCCCATCGCGACCATGGACCTGGCCGGCATGCGCGCACTGGCCTACGCCGCCTCGCTCCACCAGCCCGTACTCGCGCTCCACGTCAGCCCCGAAGAGGACGAGGCCGAACGCTTCCGCCAGTACTGGACCCTGTGGGGCGACCACCTCCCGCTGGAAGTCGTGGTCTCCCCCTACCGCGCGATCGTCGCACCACTGGTCCACTACATCGAAGCCCTGCACGCGAAGCGCCCGGACCTCACCTTGACGGTCATCGTGCCCGAGATCGTCACCATGCGCCGGCGCTACCGCCTGCTGCACAGCAGGATCGCCCCACGGCTGCGGCACGCCCTGCGCCCACTGCCGAAGATCGTCATCACCAGCGTCCCCTTCCACGTGTAGCCACCTCTCCGTGGCTGCGGAAGCCGTGGCCCGTGTCAGTCTTCGAGGACCCGTGGGGCAACGAGTGGTTCCTCAGCCGGCGCGACTCCTGATTTGCGCCCAACTCCAGCTCGGTGCCCGTGCGGCATGGCAGTCGGAACTGCCCTACAAGCCTGAGGTCATCCGCGGGCTGGGCCGTCAACTTTCCCCAGCTCGGCGGCCTCAGGGCACGCGCATGCAACTGACGTGCGCGCAAGGCTCGGCAGGCACTCGCCGAGTCGCCTGGAGTCGTCGGCCCCGCTCGCTCAGGGCGCGATGTGCCGGTCCGCGTCGTGCATGCGTCTTCGTGCGCATTGGGTCCTCATCGCCCCCTGCGGTGCCTGCAGCCGGACCCCGAGCAGATGGACTGGCCACGATGGCCGGGCTTGAAGTATGTCGCGACCTTTGCCGAAACCCGCGACGAGCGCAACCGCCTCGCCGCCATGGCCCCGAACGACGTCCGCATCGTCGTCCTCGGACAGCCAGACGGCACGTGACCGACAACGGTCGCTCACCACAACGGCCGAAGAGCCGCAGGGTCGTCCTGTCGCCCTCGCCGGTCTGCGGGATGTAGCCGTAGTCCAGGTGGACGATGTGGGACGTCCAGCACGATCTGCCTCGCTCGGTCCCAGGGGATCTCTGCGCCCGGGGCGACCTCGCCGAGTGCCTCGGCGGCCTTGCGGGTCAGCTTGAGCCGGCCCGCGTTGGCTCGGCGCGCTTGCCGGTTATCCTGCGCCTGCTCGGCGTCGAGCAGCCGCTAGTGGAGCCGGTGCTACTGGTACTCGCCGCGTTTGCACTGCGCGGGCGAGTCAAACGCTGACCAGACCACGGTTCGACACTTCGAGGATTCGGACGGACCGTGAGTCTGAACGGCTGGACACGGCGTGAAACACCGCGAGAAGAAGCAGGTCACAGCGCCGCTGTAGGACACGAGCAGCGAGAACCTACAGGACAGATTCTCCCTCGCCTAATGGACTGCCATACGGAGCCGATGGACACCGCCGGGCAGCGGGCAGCCGGGCCTGCTCAACGAGGCAGGGCGAGGTGGCTCACGCCAGCGAGCCCTCGGCGGATGACACAACATGTCCCGTCGGATACGGAGTGTTTCCCCATCTGCTGCGCCATCCCTCCGCACCGGGCGGCGGGAGCTGTTGGTACACAAGTCATCCGGCGGCGTACTGCCAGAGCCAAGCGAGTTCGGGGTAGGACGGAGGGGCGGGATCGGAGGCGTCCGTCAGGAGGGGCTGGTCAGCTTTGGCGATGACCGGCACGTTGACGGCTGTGGTCGTGCTGGCGCGTTGAAGGGCGAGGTATCGCAGGCTGGATGATGTCCAGTGGAGGGCGGCGGACAGCCAGTACGGAAGTTCGGAGGCGTAACGGGCGACGGCAGGACGGGGATCGGAAAGGAGCTGCCGTTGTAGGCGGAGCATGAGAGCGACCAGCCTTTCGTACAGCTCTCCTGCCTTGATCAGGGCATCGAAGGTGCTCAGTTGGTGACGGGCGGCCAAGACCGTGACGATGTTGATGTGGGCCTGGCCCGCTGCCTGTTCTTTGAAGAAGCTGACCAGGTCGTTGATGATGAGGCAGGGCAGGAAAGCAGCCTGGCTGAAGGCTCGCACGACAGGGTCGTAGAGTTCGACGGACGACAGGGTGTATCCGGCGGCGGGTGCGGCGTAGGCGGCGAGAACACCAGTGCCGGCTTTCTGCCAACGCATTCTCAGGTATTCGCCCAGGCTGGGGGCAGTATCTCGCTGTTGGAGGGAGGCTTTCCACAGCTGGCCGCCGATCCAGCAGGTGTGTTCGCTGCGCACAGCGTCCTGACCCTCTGGAGGCAGGCTGGTCTCCAACAGGCGGCGCACGTCGCGCAGGCTACTCAGGAAACGGTTGTCGGGCACAGGGGCCGTGGCGGGCTCGTACATGACCCAGTTGGCTTCCGAGGCCAGGGCGACCGCCTCCCCCAGATTGTCGCTGAGGATGTCCTGGGTGTCGTCCCAGGCGAACGTCCAGTAGGCGTAGCAGGTCATCGCGATGGCTGCGTCTGTGGTGGCGAACGGAATACCCGCAGCGATGACTTCGCCGATATTGGCCTGGGCGAGTACAGAATCGGGCTCACACAGGCGGTGCCGGATCGCCCAACTGCGGCCCTGTTCATCGAGCGCTGGGCCTCCTGCGGGGTGGAAACGCAAGGGGACGGGGCACCAGATGCCGATCTCGTCGACGGGAAGATCCCTAGCCTGGCTGGATGAGAAGTGCATGACGCTCCCTGGAGGGACGGTAGCCGGGAAAGGGGTACTCAGGAGGGGGCAGGCACTGGCAGGGCGTCTTCGCCGCCCTCGCGGAGTTCATGATTTGTCAGCGGTGATGAGGATGTAGTTCATCAGGTTCTTCCGGTATGCGGTCAGGAAGGGCTGTTCGACACCGGTAGCAAGGCAGGAGTGCTCGCGCAATTCCCAGTAAGGGATGGCTTGGGCGGTGAGGTCTAGTAGGACTCCGTTAGGTCGGTGTGGGTCTGGGTGGGCTTGATGTTCTTGGTAGGGGGCGGTGGCAGGTGCTGCAGGTGCCGGTCCAGCAGTTCAGCAGGGTCTGGAGGACGTCAAGGATCTGGTAGAGCGTGAGGCCGGTGTGCGGGCTTTTGGGGATAGCCGCTGCTCGGTGAGGAAGGCATGGGCGGCGGTTACGAGGGTGACGTGATGGTGCCACCCGGTCCAGGAACGTCCCTCGAAGTGGTCCAGGCCGAGGCCGTGCTTGAGTTCCCGGTAGTCGTGCTCGATCCGCCAGCGAATCTTCGCCAGACGGACCAGTTCACGGATCGGGGTGTCCTCGGGCAGGTCGGAGAGCCAGTAATCGGTGGGCTCTTCGGCCTCCTTTGGCCATTCGATCAGCAGCGTCACCTTGGGCAGTACGCCGTCCCAGTGGCCCTGCTCGGCGGTGGCGGCGGCTTGGGCCAGACGGCGGGCCTTGGCTCCGGCCGGCCGCACCCGCAAGGTCAAAAAGCGCGAGCGCATCGGCCCGCGGGAGCCTGTGCGCCACGTGACCTCGGTGAAAGCCTGCCGTCCATGGCTCGTGGCCAGTGCGGCCACCGAGAAGGGCTTGTCGCGGTAGCGGGGCTGCGGCTTGCGGCCGTTGCCGGACCAGGGTGGGGTGACCGGCTGCGCGTCGTGGGGGTGGACGGTCACGTCCGAGCGGACGGCCATCACGTAGGCGACGCCTCTCTTGGTCAGGCCGGCTCTGAAGTCGGCGTTTTGCCCGTAGGCGGCGTCGGCCACCACCACTGGCGGCGCCAGGCCCCATCCGGCCAGCTCGTCCAGGATGTCCAAGGCCAGGCGCCACTTCTCACGGTGCACGATCTGATCGGGAATCCCCGTCTTGCGCCGGCGCTCCGGATCGCTCGCCCACTCCTGGGGCACGAATAACCGCCACTGCAGCGGGCAGGAGGCAGTGTCGGTTGCGGCATGGACGCTCACGGCGACTTGGCAGTTCGCCTGTTTTCCCAACGCTCCGCAGTACTGCGGGGCCACTGCGACCGACATGCGGCCGTCCTTGGGCACGGACACGTCGTCGACGACCCAGGCGGTCGGGTCGATACGCGGCAGCATTCGCTCGGTGATCCGCCGCTGGACCGGCACGGGATCCCATGGGGACTGGTTCACGAACTGCTGCAGGTTCTGCTCGTTGCCGTCCGGCAGCCGCGAGGCCATGGCCTGGACGGACTTGCGGCGACCGTCCAGCATCAGTCCCCGCAGATAGCAGTCGCCCTTGGCCCGCTGGTCCTTGCGCGGTACCGAGGCAAACACATCCGCCACGAACAACGCCAACTTCGCCCGAAACCGGTTCACTTCGAGTGCATCCACACACCCAACATGCACCTGATCAGCCGCGGCAGGAAGACCTAACGGAGCCCTACTAGGGCAGCTCGCGCCGCTCCCAGCCCGCCGCGGCGATTGTCAGGCCCCACCGCTCGGTGGCGAGCCGGGCCGCCGCGTCCATCTGGGCGGAGCCGCACTGCCCCCAGTCGAGCAGCGCAGCCGCATCGGCCGGTGACACCCATACCCGCCCGTAGGCGCGGCCCGTGCACGGGTCCGGTGCGATGGGGTCCGCATGCTCCAGCAGCGCGGCATAGCGCGCCTGTACGTACGGGTCGTGGCCATCCTCGTGGACCAGTTGGTAGCCCACCGGGGCCCAGTCGGCAAGGTGGAGCTGGCTTTCCTCGTAACACTCGCGCCGCAGCGTGGCCACCAGGTCCGCGTCGCTCTCCTCCGGCGTGCCACCCGGCAGATTGCCACGGCCCGCATCGTCTTGCACGACTACGGCGCCACTGCCGGGATCGAACACGACCCCGTAGACCTGACACACCTTCAGTCCGTCCGGCGGAGGCCACTGCTCCACCCACCGGATCGCCCCCTCCACGCACACGTGGTTTCCTTCCGGCCGCCGGCGAGATACGCGTAACACCCTCCCACACCAGGGTTTTCGGCAGGCCGGTGGAGCCCGTCAGGTGGGCGAAGGTACGGCGGCGCGTCCTACATGAGATCGAACGGGGCTGGGGCGCGGCCCTCCCAGATCCGGCGGGAGGACTGTTCGGGGTAGGGCAAAGTCTTCGATTCGGCGTCCAGGACGCGGGTGAGCTGCCGGTCGGGGCGGTAGGCGGCCCATCCGGGGTGGCCGGTGGTGGCGAAACGGACCCACGCCTGGTGGAGTTCCCGCGAGACCGCGATGGCCTCAGGGGTGGGCGGGTCGCCGAGGAGTTCTCTGCCGGTGGGGCTGTCCAGCGTGCCGAACACCAGGGGGACGTCGAGGCTATGGCAGGCGCCCAGGATCCCTCCGAGGGCCGGGGAGGGCAAGCGCAGCTCGAACAGGAACGAGGTGCCGCCGGCTGCGGTGTTCGCCTCTGCCAAATGCAGTGAAGGCATCCGGAAGAGGGCATCGGAGTACACCGATTCCAACAGCTCCTCCGAGGTGGGCTGCGGGTGGGCGGCACGGTAGGCGCCCGCGCCGTCCGGTGCGGGGGCGAACAGGTCCAGGGCGGTACGGGCGTCCTGCTCGGTGAAGGCGCCCCGCCGTCCGCTCATGACACTGAACAGCCGGAATTCATCGCGTGTATGGCCGACGAGGAGCTCGATTCCGCTCGCACGGCCACTGGTCAGTGCGGGCCAGGGCGTTTCGGGGAGGACGTGGCCGTCGACGACGGGGCATACGGCGACGCCGGTCCCGGTGAGCCGTCCCCAGCACTCGCGGTAGCCGGGGAGGTCGGCGCTGAGGGAGGTGAGCCCATCGGCGAGGCGTTGGGGGGCGACATCGGAAAGGGCTTGGGCGGTGGGCGTCGTACCGAGCCGGTCCGCGAGGGCGGCGGCGACTTGTTCTGCCAGTGCGGGGGTGCAGTGGTTGCCCGGCACCGAGTGGGTGATGGCCCGTCGGAACAGGTCGCGCACCGGCTTCATCGTCAGCAAGGCGGCGATCGACCCCGCCCCGGAGGACTGTCCGGCCACCGTGACATGGTCGGGGTCTCCTCCGAAGGAGGCGATGTTGCGCCGCACCCAGTGCAACGCCGCGATCTGGTCAAGGAATCCGCGGTTGGGCGGGGCGCCTTCGAGGAGTGCGAAGCCCTCGGCGCCCACCCGGTAGTTGATGCTCACCACGACGAGTCCCGCCCCGGCCAGCGCCGCCGGGTCGTACATCGGATCGCTTGAGGCCCCCGCGATGTAGGCGCCTCCGTGGATCCACACCAGCACCGGCAGCCCCGCTGCGCCCGGATCCGGAGTGCAGACGTTGAGTGTCAGCCAATCCGCACCCTCCGCCGAACTCGCGCCCACGGACCCGGACTGCGGTGCCACGGGCCCGAACTCCGTCGCCTGCCGTATCCCTTCCCAGCGCTGCGGTGGGGCCGGTGCGGCGAACCGGCGTGCTCCGACCGGTGGTTGGGCGTAGGGGATGCCGCGGAACACCGCGTGCCCCCGCCGCCGGCACCCCTGCACCACACCCTCCGCAGTACGCACCCTGGGCTGTTCAGACATGTCGCTTCCTCCTCCACAGGCGTCGCCCGATATCGGGAGCGCCCGGCGGGCTTGTCGATTTCCTTCGGGACCGAGAACCCGGGGTCAGCCGGGTGCCGACGGTCAGCCCGACGATGCTCCGGTCCCGTGCCCCCTGGTGGGGCCGACCAGGCATGGTGGCTGCTGGTTTCCGTCGCCGGGCGATTGGCGAACGCTCGTCATCGACTGCGTTCCGCCTCTTGTCCCTGACCGTGATCGTTCCTGGTGAACAGCCTGTCCAGGTACTGATCGATAGCGGTGAGCGCCTCCTGGGGCTCGATCACGTCCAGTTCGATGAGGGGGGTGAAGCCGGTGAGCGCGAGGAGCAGATTGGTCTCGGTCACCGGGTCGCGGTCGGGGCGGATGTGCCCGTCGGCGATCGCCTGGCGGACCAACTGCTCGACGAGGACGCGCCCTTGGGCCATCCCGCGGTGCGCCTGCGCGTGGATGGTCTTGTTGTGCAGCGCCTCCAGGACGTAGGCGGCGCTCATCCGGCTGGTGGCGCGGGCGTCGGCATGCAGGGGCAGCATCTCCGTGAGCATCACTCGGAGCACGTCGCGGGGGTGCGGCCGGTCGCCGAGCTCCTGGAGGCCCCGGCCGACGCGCAGCGTTGCCTGCTCGGAGGCGAAGTCCATGGCGAAGGAGAGCATCGCCTCTCGGGAAGCGAAGTAGTGCTGCAGCGCCCCGTGGGAGATGCCTGCCTCCTGTGCGACCTCGCGCAGGGACAGATGCGCGACTCCGCGCTGCTCCACCACCCGCCACAGTGCTCGGGCGATCGATTCACGGCGCTCGCGGTGATCCACCTGTTTCGGCATCGTCGGCTTCTCCATAGGTTCTCTTTTTAATGCAGTTGACATAATACATCTGACCGATAACCATGGAAGCCTGCGGGGAGAGGGGAGCGACTGACTGAAGCCGAGGGTGCGTACCGCGGAGGGTGCGTGCGTGGCCGCGTGCGGCGGGGACACGGGGGTGTCCCGCGGCACGGCCTACGCCCAACCACCGGCGAGGGGCCTCGGCTCGCCGCACGCACCCCGCCTCGGCGCCGGGAAGGGACACGACAGGCGGCGGAGTTCGGACCCGTGACACCACAGTCCGGGCCAGCTCACGCTGACACCTGACCGCCCCCGGGCTTTCCGGTCCCAACGGAGCCGAGAGTTCTTGAAAATGCGCCCGGTGCGCACCGATTTACGCTGAGCGACTTTTGCGAACGAAGCGGGGTGAGTCAGCAGCCCAAACAAGATCTTCATCGGTCTTCCAGGTGGCTGTGAGACGCGGACCCCTCGGGAATACGATCAAGACTCGTTAGACAACGACTACTGCCTGCGATACTTGGGGGAATGGGATGAGGCGCGCCGTCACGGCGACTGCGGCAGCAGCTGCGGCCTTCGTCATTGCGGGATGCTCGTCGAGCGCAGCGGGCAAGAACGCCCCGGATGGAGCCGGCCAACAGCCGAACACCCCGGCGTCCGCGGCGCCTTTCGCCCGCACGTACCAGGAAGCCGTCAACGATCAGAAGTGGCGGCGTGTATGCCAGATGCGGACCGAGCGGTACCGCCATGGCACTGTCAAAGCCTGCGTCGACGACAGCACGGAGACGACACCGTCCGCCGCCCCGTCGCCGAGCGAGAGCACTGATCCGCCCCTGCGGCGTGCGGACGGCTCCATCATCCCGCCGAGGCCGACGCCGTCCGCGAGCGGCCTTGACCGGGCCAAGACCGGCTCCGTCAAGGTCGGCGGGTTGGTGTCGGTGCCGGCTATCGGTGAACATCCGGCTGGAACCGGCGTGCAGGTCGAGTACACAGTCACCTGGCCCAAGAGCACCACGACCACGAAGAAGGCCCTCCGGTTGGTCAAGCGGGGCAGCGAGTGGCTGGTCGACCAGTCCGAAGACATCTACGCCTCCGACGAGGCACACAACAATCCGGTCCACGACGCCCTGATGAGGGAATGACCTGTCGTCCAGCGCCGGAGGAACGCGCATCCAGGCATCGCAACGGAAGTTTCGTCCACCCCTCTCCGTTGAAGATCCGGCGCGGACCAGTCGATGACCGGCTCCGACCATGAGCAATGCTCAGTACCTGTGGATCAGGCTCGGGTCGGCGCGCGAAGGGCGTACCTTCGTTTCTGAAAGGCACTGGCCGAGGTGTTCCCGCCACGCGGCATCAGAGGTGCTGGGTTCACACAACGGCCATGTCGTCAACGCCCTGCCGAAGTCGGCCCAGCGCGGTGCCCGCAAGGCCCTGCAGGACATCTACAACGCCGAGGACCGCGACCACGCGCTCAAGGCGGTCACCGCCTTCGAGCATACCTACGGCGCGAAATGACCCAAGGCGGTCAAGAAGGTCACCGACGACGTCGAGGAGCTGCTGGCGTTCTACGACTTCCCCGCCGAGCGCTGGATCCACCTGCGCACGACCAACCCGATCGAGTCGACGTTCGCGACGGTCCGGCTGCGAACCAAGGTCGCCCGGGGCGCCAGCAGCGCGGCCGTGGCCCTCGCGATGGTCTTCAAGCTCGTCGAGTCCGCCCAAGCCCGCTGGCGGGCCGTGAACGCACCCCACCTCGTCGCCCTGGTCCGTGCCGGAGCCCGCTTCGAACGCGGCCACCTCATCGAACGTCCCAAGAACACGCTGCCTCGTCAGCCGCGTAGGAGATCACGATCCGAGCAATGGCCACCGCCCGCAGCGCCGACCCGGTGATCCTTACCGATATCGGTGGGGTGCTCGTCCCCGACTACCTGACCGCCGCCGCCACCGAGTGGAGCACCCGGCTCGGAGTCTCTCAACAAGCTTTCCTGACTGCTCTGTTCGGCGGAAACGACGATCAAGTGCTCATCGGCCGCACCAGCGAAGCATACTGGTGGAGCATCGTCCAAGACCGGCTCCGGATCGACCAGGACCTGATCGCCGAGCTCCAATGCGACCTGGCGTCCAGGGAGACCTGGGACGACGCCCTCGTGACGTGCTTGCGCCGTTTCCACGGTTCGGCGAAGACCGCGATCGTCAGCAACGCCTGGCCGCACATGCGCACCCGAATGTCCAACGCCGGACTCCTGGATATCGTGGATGCCATCGTCCTGTCCTGCGAGGTCGGATACGCCAAACCCGACCCCCGCATCTACGCGACCGCTCTCCACCGCATCGGCGCCGACCCCTCCGCAGCCCTCTTCATCGACGACACTCCCGGCCACGTCGCCACCGCCCGATCACTCGGGATGACCGGTTACGTGCACACGAACGCCCAGGACACCCTCACCCGAATCGAGGATTTCCTGCGGCCGCCAGGCTGAGACTGGCAGACCCCACGCGACTTCGTCGCCCCTCACCAACAAACCTTGATCCACAGGACTTGACAATTGCTCGCTCCCGCCCCCGGGTCCGTCAGGGGCATGGCGACCGCGACAGGTCGCCTCAGGAAGCTGCTCTGGCTGTTGACGAGCCGGTCAACGGTTCGCGGTCCCGAATGGCAGGGTGCCGTCTGGGTGGGCGACGACGAACTCACCCGCCTCGGCCAGAGCCTCAACCACATGCTCGACCGCCTCGAAGCATCCACCGAGCGCGAGCACCAGTTCCTCGCCGACGCCAGCCACGAACTGCGCACCCCGCTCGCCCTAAGACAGGGCCTCCGGGGAGAAGCCCGCGCGTCGTCTGCTGGTCCGGGTTCTTGCATTCGGGTGCCTTTGTCGGCGGCCAGTTGCGATTCCCCGCTCGCGGCCACTTGGCGGGGAGCTATCTGGCCGCGGATTTCACAGGCTGTCATCTCGGCTCGATCTTCGTGGCGCGAGAATACAGGCGAGCGCAGACCGGGCTACCCTGCAGGGAGCCGTCTGCTTCTGGCTGCTCATTCGCCCCAGGCTTCGGCGTCGCTCTTTCCGTGCCCGTATCGGGCCAGGGCTTCGTTCAGCGCGGTCCGCTGCTGGTCCGACATTGGCCCGAGGACGCAGACAGGCTCCAGTCCGCCGGCGATGACCCAGGCACGTACCGGGTACGGCCACCCGTTTGGCCAGCATTGAGTCGGCTGCTTCTCACCCGTCATGGGTTTGATGGCGAGTGCGGTGAGGCTACTGCCGTTGAGGCCATAGATCCTTCTGACGGCGAACGTCTGCACTTGGCTCCACGTGTATTCACGGCTGTCGTAAACGCCAGTGGTTCTTATGCCCGGTGGCCCGATCTTCAGGGACCAGGGAAACGCGCAGTACGGAAGTTGTGCGGCGTTCACAAGAAGGAATATCAGCGCGATTATCCCGATGAGACCGGAAAGAAACAGGAAAACTGGTCCCAGCCGCTGCGTTGGTGGCCACCAACTGGGGTGCCCGGGCCCGTCCTTGAAATGGGGCTGCTGCCACCCCTGAATGAGCGAGGTGAGGACACCCGCCAACGCCGCTGCCAACCATATGGAGGGCAAACCGATGAGGCGGCGGGTCGGCCGAGCACGGATGTAGCTGGACGTGGGCTCCCTTCCCGTCCACGAGATGCTGAACGGGTCGCCCTTGGGCGGGTCCGGTATGTCGTCCGTCGGTGGAGGCGGCTGTGCCAGGGTGGACGTGCCCTCGTCCCGCGGGTCGAGAGCCGCCAGTTGCTGCTGAGTGGTGCCTGGGTCAGTGGAGTCTTGTGCCAGGATTCTCTGCCGGGTTGGAGCCTGCTCGGCTGCCGGCGCGACCGGGGGCAGGGCGGGGCGACGGGCAATCACCACATCACCTTCCCCAACTGAGGTTACGGAGTGGCTCACGTCCTGTGACGACGACCGCGGATACCCCGCTCACCCTGGACCCGGCCGTCATCAGGGCGGCCGTGGAGAAGATCCTTTACGAGTTCCTCGACGAGCAGGACCGGATCGCGTCCGGTCTGCCGGAGCTGGCGGTGTTCACCGGCCTGCTGCGCGAGCTGCTGGACGCGGGTGGCAAGCGGATCCGGCCGCTGTTGTGCGTGATCGGCTGGCACGCGATCACCGGGGAGCCACCGCCGATCGCGGTCTGGCGGGTGGCCGCGGCACTGGAGCTGTTCCATGCATTCGCGTTGATCCACGACGACGTCATGGACAACTCCGCGACCCGCCGCGGCCGCCCCACCGCCCAGCACACCATGGCCACCCTCCACACAGGCCGCCCGGACGCCGCCACACTGGGTGTCAGCACGGCGATCCTCCTGGGCGATCTGGCGTTCGGCTGGTCCTACGAACTCCTCCACACCCCCGACATCACTCCCGCCCAGGCCGCCGTGATCCGCCCCCACCTCAACGCCCTGCGGGTGGAAACCTTGGTCGGCCAGTACCTGGACCTGACCGCGACCGGTCGACCCGCCACAGACCCGGACACCGCCTGGCGGATCATCCGCTACAAGACCACCCTGTACACCTTCGAACGCCCCCTGCACCTCGGCGGCGCCCTCGCCGGCGCCACCCCCGCACAACTCGCGGCGCTGAGCGGGTACGCACTGCCACTCGGGGAGGCCTTCCAGCTCCGAGACGACCTCCTGGGCGTCTACGGCAACCCCGAGGAGACCGGGAAGTCGAACCTTGATGACCTGCGCGAGGGCAAGCAGACCGTCCTGGTCGCCACCGCGGCCGCGGCCGCCACCGTCCCCCAACAACGCACCCTGGACAGGCACCTCGGCAATCCGCGATCGGATCGCCGTCCTGGCCGGCAGCGGGCACCCGGCGTGGCCCTCGACGCCGACGCGGTGAAGACGGGACTCGGGGACGGCTCGGTGGAGCTGGGCAAGCTCAAGGGCAAGCGTGGAGCTGGGCAAGCTCAAGGGCAAGCTGGGCAACCAGAATTACGCAGTCCCGGTCGGCACGGATCTGTCGGAGTTCCGTAGCGCTGTCATCTGGTGCAAGGGTTCTCGGTCTCCTGCGGCGCCGCCGAGCTGTCCACCATCGCGGGCTGATCACGCTCCCGGCTGCAGCCGATCTGGGCGGGAAGACCCTGAGCTGCGCAATCACGGGCTCGGTGCCGGCAGGTGAGGTGTGGTGGGACCGCACCTGATGCAGTCCGCCACTCCTCCGGCCGGTCAGGGCCCGTCCACGTGGGGTTCAGTTCAGTCGACGTCCGCGGGCACGGGTGGAAGGCGCAGGTGTACGAGGTCATCGGGGACTGGGCTGCTGTGGGGCCACATGGGGGTGATGTCGGCGTCGGCTGTCGCGGGGGCATCGGTCAGGCGCATCCGCTCACGCAGCCTGCCGTAGAAGTCGATCGGTCCGAGCCGCACGATGCGCAGGCGCTGGGGAGCCGCGTAGACACCGATCCAGTCCCCCGGATCCAGGACACCGCGCAACTGGCCGTCGACGCTCACCGCCGCGCGGCCGGAATGCCCCAGGACACGTAGGGCGACGGCTTCATCGGGCGCGGCGACCACCGAGCGGTTGAAGGTCATGTGCGGAGCGACAGGAGTGAAGACGATGGCGTCGGCTCCAGGGGAGACGACGGGACCGCCGGCGGCGAAGCTGTAGGCGGTGGACCCGGTGGGTGTGGCGACCAGGACGGCGTCGGCGGAGTAGGAGGCGAGCAGTCGGCCCGCGAGGTACACACCGAGGGAGACCTGCCGGTCGCGTGCCAGTTTCTCCAGGACGATGTCGTTGAGGGCGGTGATATTCAGGGCTACGCCCCAGTCCAGGGCGACGGCACACTCCGGGCGCACCGGCGGAGGTGGCAGCGCGGGACCGCGGCCGTAGCGCAGGAGGGCCTCCATCCCCTCGGGGAGTTTCAGCGGACAGGACGCCCGCATCGTCAGCATCAGGCGGGTCTCGATCTCCACTTGGCCGCGGTGGACGGTGTCCAGCGCGCACTCGACGTCGTCGGCCGGGACCTCGGTCAGGAAGCCGAGGGTGCCCAGGTCGACACCGAGGACCAGGGCGTCGTTCTGTGCGGCCAGGCGTGCTCCGCGGAGGAAGGTGCCGTCTCCTCCGAGCGTGACGATCAGGTCGGGGCTGCCGGCAGCGTCGACCTCCTCCCGCGCGTCCCGCCGCTGTTCGTCCTGACTCCACACATCGATGGCGACGCAGCCGACATCCCGGCGTTCGCACCACCGTCGGACGACATCGGCGGCCGCCAAGGCACGGGGACGTCCTTCGTGGACGACGATGCCCACCCGTTGCACGCTCACGTAGCGTCCTCTCCCTCCGGATGGCCTGTTCGCCCGCCCCTGTGGGACACCCGGTCCGTCCAGACGGTCGCGGAATTCCCGTCCGTCAACCGACCAGGTGCCACGAGCACCATGGCTGACCGCTGCCGGCCGACCAGGCACGCCCACTCCGCGAGCGGACCCCATCCGTCCCGGCGCACCATCCAGCCAGCGGCACCGATGACCGGTGGCGCACTATATGGGGATATTTATTTGCATTCTCGGGGCATCTTAACGGGCGCCCTGACTTCCATTGGGGCGGCAGGTCGTGCCAAGCGGCGTAATTTCCGCCTGGATTTCCTGTCTGGAAAACCCGCAATCACCGACGCGCACAGCACCCCGGTGACTTCCGCGTATCGAGGGCGTAGTCAGTGAGGCAGCGCCACGCACGCCGGTCGCCGCGGCGCCGACGTCGCAACAAGCCCTCGAGGTGAGGCCTGGCGGACACGCCACCCCGGAACGATCCTCCAAAGAATCGGCGCGGGACGGATATAAGTGATCGCACACAACACAATCGTTCAAGGGCGTGGTAGTGGGAAGGAAAGCACGGCTGTGACCACCGCATCGTTCAGAGGGAAAGTCGCGCTGGTGACGGGTGCGACCAGCGGCATTGGTGCGGCTGCTGCGGAGATGCTCGCCGAGCGCGGTGCCCACGTACTGGTGGCGGGCCGGGACCGAGGGCGCGGTGAGGCCGTCGTTGGTGCCATCCGGGAAAGCGGTGGCACGGCGGAGTTCTTTGCCGCCGACCTGCTGAAGGCAGGCTCGGTCCGACAGCTCGCGCGGGACGCCGTCGAACGAGGCGGCCAGGTGGACATCCTGGTGAACAGCGCGGGTCTCTACCCCTTCGGGCCCACTGAGCGCACGCCGGAGAGCGACGTCGACGCCGTCTACGCGCTGAACGTGAAGGCTCCCTTCTACCTCGTTGCGGAACTCGCGCCGACGATGGCCGAGCGGGGCAGCGGGGCAATCGTCAACCTCAGCACCATGGCGGCCGCGCTCGGCATCTCGGGATCGGCACTGTACGGCTCGAGCAAGGCCGCCGTGAACCTGCTGACCAAGGCCTGGGCTGCCGAATACGGTCCGCGCGGGGTCCGGGTCAACGCCGTGCAGCCCGGTCCGACGCGGACCGAGGGCACGGCGGGCATGGGGGATGACCTCGACGCCCTCGCTTCTCAAGCGCCCGCCGGACGGCCGGCTTCACCGAGGGAGGTCGCCGAGGCGATCGCGTACCTGGCCAGCGATGCCGCGAGTTTTGTGCAGGGCGCGGTACTGCCTGTCGACGGCGGCCGCACGGCCGTGTGAACCGGGCGTCCAGGCCTCCAGGCCCCGGACATTCGCCCGCGCCAGGACCTCCCCGACCACGGGTGGCCGATCCGGTCGATGCCCGACGGATCGGTTGAGGTCACCTGCACCGCAGGCGATCAGCCCTTCGATATTGCGTGTCGGTGAGGTTGAGGCACGGCAGACCGGCCTCCCCCACCTGGGCGGGTGACGCCGGAGCGACCAGCGTGGCCAGGCGGCGATCCGGGCCAGTACGGCGGCCCTCAGAGAGCGGTACTGCATCGTGCGCGCTCCTGGCATGCGTCTACGTCTATCCGTGTGCGATCCCCGTTTTTCGCAAACCGGGAGGACATGAGACCAGGCGCTCGTGGGGTCAGCGGGCCTTGGCCTCGTCGACCTCCAGGCCCCGGTCGATGCCGTGGGGGACGACCCGCTGCCCGGGCTCAAGGCGCAGGCTGGGCAAGGTCGGCTGCGCCTTCATCGTCCCGAGAGCCGGCCACTGTCCGACCGAGGACCTGCGCGGATCCCGGCACCTTCCCATCGAGCTGTCGCCGTCGGCGTCGGCGTCGGCGAGATGCATCGACTCGGCGCGGCTGACGAGCGCGGCGTCTCGCTCCCGGCCCGCTCCGCCGTCCATGCCATCGAACGGCAGATGGTCGACGCGATCCCGCAGCGGCGTCTTGCCGCCCTCCTCGCCGACCTCGACCGCATGGCGGCAGCCCTTGGCGGTTGAGCGGCTGCCCCACCACGACCGGCCGCGCCTGCCGACCTTGGGAGGTATTCGACTGGCGAGCCGTCAGTGACTCCGCGATGCACAGCCGGCCGAGGTTCGGATACTTCAGCGGGTGGTGAGCACCATCCGGAAGCGGGCGGCGCCCGTCAGCATCTTCTGGTAGGCCTCGTCGGCCTGGTCGAGCGGCACCACCTCGGTCATGGGGCGGATCCCGTGCAGGGCGCTGAACGCCAGGGTGTCCTGCACGTCCTGTGCGGTGCCGGACGGGTGGCCACGGACGGTCCTGCCGCTCATGATCAGCTGAGCTGGGCTGATTCCCAGCGGGGCGAGGTCCACGCCGACGACCACCAGTTCGCCCCGGTGGGAGAGCCCGTCCACGGTCGCCGTGATGGCGTCGGAGTTGGCGGCGGTGGCCAGGACGACCCTGGCGCCGCCGAGGGCCTGAAGAGCGT
This sequence comes from Streptomyces gilvosporeus, assembly GCF_002082195.1. GTDB lineage: Bacteria > Actinomycetota > Actinomycetes > Streptomycetales > Streptomycetaceae > Streptomyces > Streptomyces gilvosporeus. Next base: position 474,942 of record NZ_CP020569.1, read on the forward strand.
CGGCAAGAGGGGTGTCCGCCGTGCTGTCGATGTAGTGGTGCGCGCCGAGTTGCTTGGCAAAGTCGGCCTTGGTGGCACCACGGGCGATGGCCACGGTCTCGAAGCCCATCGCGGCCGCATACTGCACCCCCAGGTGGCCGAGGCCGCCGATGCCGAGTACGGCGACCAGGTCGCCCGACCGTGCGGAGCTGCGCCGAAGCCCGTTGTACGTGGTCACTCCCGCGCATGCCAGGGGCGCCGCATCGGTCGCCGTCAGCCCGTCGGGGATCCGAGCCAGGGCATCCGCCGGCGCGAACACGGACTCGGCGTACCCACCGTCGTAAGCCCATCCGGGGACCTTGAGGTTCTCGCACACCATGAAGTCGCCCTGTCTGCACGGCGTGCAGTGGTGGCAGCTGCCGCCGAACCAGCCCACCGCCACCCGGTCACCCACCTGCCGGCCCTGGTCCTGTACTCCCTCGCCGAGCGCCTCGATGCGGCCGGCGATCTCATGCCCGGGAACCAGAGGAAACCGCACACCGGGGAACACATCGTTCACGAAGTAGACGTCGCTGTGGCAGATCCCACAGGCGTCCACGGCCACCCGTACGTGCCCGGCATCCGGCCGCTCCACCTCACGCTCGACGATCGCGAACGGACTGCCGGCGGCAGGGACCTGCGCGACTCGGTAGGTGCTCATCTCGATCTCTCCGGGATATCGATACGACGGCCCCTCCACCCAGGACACCAGCTCCGGCCCGATCACGCACGCCGAAAGAGATCAGGTGAACACCCAGCGACACCGGGTATCCAAACCCTCCCTCAGCAGTACGTTCTCGAGGATGGAGGTCCCTGTGGCGTGCAGCGAACCTGCACCTGGGAAACGCCCCGTGGGCCTTGTTCATCGTCCAGACCTCTCGGAGCCTGCCGTGCCCTCCGTGCAGAGGAGCATGGGCATCCCACGCAAGGCACCCCAACGCGGATGAGCCTCAAATGGCGAGACGTGATTTCCTCGGACACACGTCACCAGCCGGCCGCCACTGCGTGAATTCGTACCCCTAAGACCGTGCCCTACATGGCTGTTGATCGTTGGCGAGACAGCAGGCCGCCGCGAACGCGTGGGCCGTAAGTATGACGTCCGTTTCCCCTCGTCAGGGACCGATTCGTGTCGGTGTCGTAGGTCTGAGCGCGGGCGGCGGGTGGGCGGCCACCGCCCATGTGCCGGCGCTGGCCGGGCTCGACGGATACGAGTTGCGGGCGCTGAGCGCCAGCAGCGCCGAGTCGGCGCGTGCGGCCGGCGAGAAGTATGCGGTGCCATTGGCCTTCGGCAGCGCAGAGGAGCTGGCTCGCAGTGAGGAAGTCGATCTCGTGGTGGTAACGGTGAAGGTTCCGCATCACCTGGAGCTCATTCGACCCGCGCTGGAAGCCCGAGAGGCGGCACGGACCGGCCGGAAGGTCACACTCGCAGAGCAAGGCTCCGTCGCCGCGCGGCGCCCCCGCGCCCCGGTACGCGGAGTACGGTGAAGTGACGAGGTCACCTCGCCGGGCGGACGCACCGCCCCGGAAGGCGGGCGAACACACATGGCTGACTCCGGCGCTCCCCGCGTCCCGCAGCCGATCAGATCGCTGACGGCGTGCACTCCGCCCTCGTCCGCGCCACCAAGCCCACCCATAACGCCGATTCGGTCCGGACGGAGACCTGCTGCGGTGTCGCCGCCGACCACAACTGAGACCGCGCGACGACGAGGGCCCCGACCGGAATCCGGTCGGGGCCCTCGTCTGCCCTGGCGCGAGCCGGACGCGCGGTCCTCTTTCCAGGTTTCAGATTGCTGTCCCTGGCGGCGTTCACACCACCGTCACTGGTGGGAGCCGGCTGCCTTGGGCTGTGCCGCGCCCCTGCCCGAGGCCGGCCCGGGCGCATCCTCGAGCAGGAGGGCCTCGTCCTCCCCGAAGTCCGGGGCCTGGAAGGGGTTTGTCGTCGGGGATGCCAGGGCTGCGGTGGCACTGCGGGGCGCCACTTCCAGAGCGGAGAACAGCGAGGTCGGATCGATGGGAGTCTCCCTGTCGTTACAGGTCCCTGAACGGGCCTGGCGTGCCGTGACCGGGTACACCGGTCCTACAGCTTGGTCATCTTGGCGTACGGATTCAAGATCCGCTTTTGCTCCGAGCCGAAATCCACGAGTGCCGCGATCCCGTCCTCGATGCCGATCACGCGCCCGAGGCCGTACATGTCGTGTGTGACCTGGTCACCCACGGCGAAGTGCTTGGGAACAGGCGTGACCGGGGCCTTGAAGGGGCTGGTGGGCAACTGACGCTTTGGTGCAGCAGGCTTTGTCATTGCCCCCAGTATGCGCCTGCGGGTATCCCGTTGGCTGCGGCCGTCCACGTCGGTTGCCCGATACAAGCCCCGACGGCGACAACCGCCTCCTCCGGTCGTCAGTCTTCGGCGGGGTCGTCGACGTGCTCCGCGGCAGGAGCGTAGCCGCGCGGGTGTGCGGGCCTTAGAACTCCTAACGAAATGATCTTCAGGATGGTTGGATCGCTCCGGGACTGATGATCCGGGGGGTGCTGGATGGCTCGGCCAAAGCCATGGGAAGTCGACGACGAGCTGTGGGCGGTGGTCGAGCCACTACTGCCCAAGGTCGGGCGTCGAATCCGGCACCCCGGGCGAAAGCGGCATCCGGACCGGCTGGTGTTCCAGGGAGTCCTGTTTGTCCTGCACACCGGGATCGCCTGGGCGCACCTGCCGCAGGACCTCGGCTTCGGTTCGGGTATGACCTGCTGGCGTCGGCTGGCTGAGTGGACCGAGGCCGGTGTGTGGCCTCGGCTCCACGAGGTTCTCCTCGCCGAACTCCGCAGGGCGAATGCCCTGGACTTCTCCCGGGCGGCCGTCGACGGCTCCCATATCCGGGCGCTGAAAGGGGGAACCAAGACCGGACGAAGCCCCGTCGACCGGGGCAGGGCGGGCAGCAAACATCACCTGATCACCGACGCCACCGGCATCCCTTTGGCCGCCACCCTGACCGGCGGCAACCGCAACGACGTCACTCAGCTGTCGCCCACTAGCTTTTCTGCAGAGTGCGGGTGACACCCGCGATGACGGCGGTCGTCAGCACCCAGCCGAAGGCGATCAGCAGGTAGGCGAGCCACTGGAGGCTGCCGTTCGACCAATACCAGGCCGTGCGCTGACCTAGACCGCCGATGGGGATCAAGAGGTCGAGTGTGTAGACGAGGGGCTGAAACGGGGCGCCTTCGCCTCGTTGAACTGGGTTGGGGGCGTGTGTGCCGAAGGACAGTGTGCCCAGCACGGTCAGGAGGAGGAGCCAGACACCGGCCAGCCAGGGGCGGTAGCCATAGCCGACAGTCACGTCGAGGAGGTGCCCCCACACACGTCCCGCCGGGGGCAGAGTTTGACGCCGATGGCGCTGTTTTGCCAGGAGTACGCGGCGGGCGTCGTCGTCGTGGCCGGCCTTTCGGTACCAGCTCGCCAACTGCTCATAGGGCTGGGGGTTGTAGCCCGGGCTGCGTCGAATCCACGCCACACGGTGGGCCACAGAGTCCCGCCGTCCCACTGCCTCCCGCCACTCGGCTGCCTCGTCCACCTTGATGGAGCCGTAGACGAAGCCGTCCAGCTCCACCACCTCCGGCCAGCTGCGCTCGCTGTCGTGGAGGTAGGACACCTGCGCACCTCGCAGGTCCACGCTGCCGGACGGTGGCCGGGCGACGGTGAAGTCGAAGTCGACGGCCTGCATCAGCAGAGCGACCAAGGACGGGCCGCGGCCGTCGAGCGGCCCATTCAGGACGGCTCCTTCAAAGGTCAGGTTGTCCGAGATCCGGGCACCCCGCAGCCGTACGGTCCCGTTCGCGATGAACCCGTGGGAGAAGTCGAGCGTCGAGGCCACAGCGTTGTCCAGGGCGAGCGCCACCCCGCGCTGGCTGGGGCGTTCCAGTTGTGCACCTCGCATGTGCAGTCCGCCTGGCAGCTGTGCCCCCATGAGACGGACTTCACCGTGCGCGACGAATCCGTCCTGGCAGTAGAGGCCGCCTTCCGCGACGAGTCCACCGGCAGACACGGCCCATTCCTCAGGTGCGGTGATCTCGGCGCCGCTGAGGTTCACGGCGCCGCTCACCTGGGCGTTGATGAGCGACAACGCGGTGACCGCGCGGTGGAAGGGCGAGGCAGAGCCGCCTTCCAGACGAGAGCGCCGCAGGTCCAGGCGTCCATCGATACGGATCAAGCCGGCTTCCACGCCCGGCACTCGACTGCCCACGATCGCAATCGACTGCATCGACGCACCGGAGAGGTCCACGCCCTCCTCGAACCAGCAGTCCTCAAGCCAGAGCGCGTGAGCGATCTGCGCGCCAGCCAGGTTGAGGTGCCCGGATATCTGTGCCCCCGCGAGCCTCAGACACGCGACGGCGCTCGGTTGCGCAGTGTTCGCGCCCTGGAGAAGCGCCACGATCACGGCGGCCCGAACCGTCCGCCCAGGGCCCCACTGTCCACCCTCGGCGACACGGTCATCCTCGGGTACAACCGTCCGCAGGTCCACGTGGCGACCCTCGGGGAACGCATCCCACAGCTCACGCTCGGGTGAAGTCAACTCGTCGTATGAGAGCACTCGTGCAGAGTAGTGATCTTCCTTCGCGCCCGCCTCGCCCTACCGCCAGCGGATCGGAGCGCGGTCCATTCTGTTAGGAGTTCTTAGAGCTCGCGCGGATAGGCGTGGCATCACGGGCGTCGCTCCGGGCGGTTGTCCCAGCGGTGGGTGGTCCAGGATCGCCTGATCAGACTGCGGACGATGATGATCGTGTCCGCGAGGTCGAAGAAGGCGTCGATCACGACGGCGCGGCGTTCGTAGCAGCGGGAAAGACGGTGGAAGGCGTTCTGCCAGGCGTGGGTGCGCTCGACGTGCCACCGCCGGCTCGCCTTTTGTCGCCGTAGCGCGACTCAGGCCACAGGTTCTTCGGGTCGCGGAGCGCGCCACCCAGCCCAAGGGGGACCCGGTGGTCCTCTTCGTAGTCAGCGGTGCAGGTGTCAGAGCAGCGTACTCACCGATCTGCTCGACCTTCAGCGCGTTGGTGTACGAGGCTGGTGGATGCACCGTCTTCGTCCAACCCGGCACCACGGGAACCGACGGCGACGACACCATCACCACCGGCGCCAACTTCCCAACGGTCGACGGCGGCGCCAGTTGACGAGCGGCTCCCTGCCGGCCGAGCCTCCTGACCTGCCGTTGCGGCGCCGGTCGATGAGTTCGTCCAGCAGCGCCGCAAGCTCTCCGGTGGAATGGCTGTGGACGGTATCCGGGGTCTATTGGGCGCGGCGCGCATGGATGATGCCCCAGCGCAACTGCTCACGGCCGGCCGCGTCCACCCACAGGGGGAGGTTCTCCAGCAAGTGGTCGAGATAGTCGTGGCTGATGACCTCTCTGAGCTCGGGCTCACGCTTCCCGGTCTCGTCGGTGAGCCGTGTGTAGTGGTTGAACAGTTGGTTGCTGTGGTCATCGAAATCGATGTCTGCCAAAGCGAGCTCTGTGAGCCGTCCCACGTAGAAGGACGGGGTGGCCAGCGCCTCCACGCCGAGGCGGGCCACAGCCCGGTACAGCACCTCTGCGGGAGTGTCCTCGGCGGCCATGAGATCGGTGAAGGCCAGAGCTCCTCCGGGCTTCAGGACCCGTCCCGCTTCGCCGAGCACCTTCGCCCGGTCGGCGCTGTGGCAGAAGGCTTCCAGGGAGCACACCGCGTGGAAGTGGCCGTCAGGGTAGGGGATGTCGTGGAAGGAGCCAGTGACGACCTCGATGGCGCTGTCCAGGCCATGCGCCACATTGGTCTTGCGGTGTCGCTCGTTCTGGGCGGCGCTGAGGTTGAGCGCGACGACCCGGCAGCCGAACCGCCCGGCCAGGTAGCGGGCCGTCCCGCCATAGCCGGCGCCGAGGTCCAGAACCGTGTGCCCAGGGCCGAGGCAGTCGGCGAGGCGGTCCGCCACCCGCTCGACCGTGCGGCGCGAGGCGTCCGCGATCGGCTCGTCCGTATGGGCGTAGATGCCTGTGTGGATGTCCTCACCGCCCCATACCGCGTTGTAGAAGGCGTCGACGTCGCTGGAGTCGTAGTAGCGGCGCGTCGCTTCCTCCCCGGCACCCGGGCCACTGGTGTCCTGACTCATCGATCCCCACCTCACTCATTTTCCGGCGCGGCCCTGCAACAAGGACAAGCTCAGCTTCTCCCCTTGTCTCAGCGGTGACCACAGGGAGAATTCGGCCATCACCGCGAGACGGTGCCCGCGCCTAGCGCCCAGCACCGGTCCAGCGAGTACAGCGACCACCGGATCACGGCCAACGGTCATGCCGACTTCAGCGGTCCACGCCCGTGCCGGCGCTCCTCTGACCGCTTCGGCCTGGAGGCCGGCGTCGACCGCCAGCTCGAAGACGCCGAAGACACCCGAGCGCGCCTGCGCTGGGGCCCGTTCGCCAAGGTCTACCGCGAGAACGACACCTCCGCTTTCAAGAAGCGCAAGGTCATCAAGTCCGACGGCACCATCGACTGGATCGTCCTGCGCCCCGAATTCCGCCAGCTCCTGGCCGACCTCGCCAACGATGTCATCGACGGTGTGATCTTCTACGACCTTGACCGGCTCGTACGCCAGCCCCGGGACCTCGAAGACCTCATCGACATCGTCGAGTACGTCAAGCGCCCGGTCACCGGCGCCACCGGCGGCCGTATGAATCTGATCAACGACAGCGACCGTCATATGGCCCGCATGATGTGCGTGATGGCGCTCAAGTCCTCCGAAGACACCGCCCGCCGCATCGCCCGACAACACCTGTCTGCCGCGCAGAACGGACTCGCTCAAGGGCGCATCGCCTACGGCTGGGTACGCAAAGGCGAGCACAAGGGACAGCTCGTCCCGGATGAAGCCGACATTGTCATCCGCATCTTCCAGGACTTCATGACAGGGGAATCGGCGTACATGTGCCCACCCTCCGATCGTGGGGGATGCGGCGGAACCGCTATCGCGGCTCAGACTGCGGACTCAGCAATCGAGGAAGCAATGACGGCGTTCCTTCGCAATCAGCTTCAGGCTGCCAAATCCGATCATGTGGAATCCTCAGACACCATTACAGCATTGCAGGCTCGACTTGACCAAGACCTATCGCGCAAGAGTGCACTAATTCATCGATGGTCGGAAGGATCCTTGCACGAAGTCGGTCTCACCGAAGAGGACTACTTCACCATGCTCGCGACCCTCAACCGAAAAATTTCCACCCACAGGGAATCGATCGCTACCCTGGAGGGTGCACCGGCGCCGACAGTTGCGCCTGACGAGCTCCTCAAGAACTGAACCGACGGTTCACTGCGCCAAAAGCGCGCGATACTCAAGCGCTACCTGCACTCCATCACAGTGCAACCACCCCTCCCGCCATTGGAGTTCACCCGATCCGAACTCGTGAAGGAACGCCTCATCCCCCACTGGAAGTCGGCCGTAGAACTCGCCGCGTAGACGAGAGGCGTCCCCAGCTATCAGCTGGGGACGCCTCCCACGTCAACGCCCCATGTACTCCAACAGCTTGCGCACACGCACAGCTTCAGCTTCGAGCAACTTGGGGCTGCCTTCAAGAAACCTCTCAACCCATTCACTCGTCTCCGATCGCTCAACACAGCAACTCCACTCAGCACGCGAATCTGCAATCGACCTACCGTGCAGCACATCATCACAAACCATATGACCCTCCGTCCCACGAAAATGAAGGGTGTAGCCGACAACACATCAGCAACTTGCCCAGATACCTTCAGTTGCCCCTCGAGCACTGATACGCAGAAAGGGACGGTACGCAGAATTTCCGGCCAGACCAAACGGAGATCTTTTGCTTACCAAACCCACAGCCGCGAACCTGTAACTTGCGACGCAAGCCAGAGACCTCGCATCGCGAAAGTGCTGTACTCATGCCGGGCTATTTTGCCCGGTAGCGCCACTTCCAGTTCTTCTGATGAGAGCACATGCCGCGATCCCCTGGTCGCCGCCTATCGCATCCCAGCCCAAAACAGGGGTAGGCCGTCCCGAGCTTCCGCGTTGGACAACAACGGCGCTGCCAGATCAGCGAGATAAGACACTGACCGGAAGACAAGTGTCGCGAACGACGGGCTGCATGTATGAGGAGTACAAGGAACCGCTGCCGCTCCCCCGCTGCTCCCGCGGATGGTGGACGCGGGGCGGCTGGGGCGGAAGTCTGGGTCGGGGTTCTACCCGTACTAACGAGTGCGGCGCCGCCGCCAAGTACCGTAACCCTGAGGCGAGTTCACCCGAGGGCAGCGCCGCTGGCGGCGCTGCCCTCAGCGGCTCTCTCCAGCCCCGCACACCTCTCATCCAGGCCGCCCCGGCCGATTGACGTGGCCCGCGGGAGACAGGCTCTGGCGAGCGTCATCGACCGACAGGAAACCACTCCTGACCTGGAACTTTTTGCCTTTCAGAGCTGTCAGGGCCTCCCCCGCTTACTCAGCGAAAAGTCCCTGGAAAGTCCCTGGGACAGAGCTGAAAGTCCCTGAAAAATCCCTGGGGAATCCCAGTAAGCAGCACGTCAGAGGGCAAGTTGCCCGACTGCGTGAAGCCTCCTGAGTCCACGAGAGCCGGCAATGCGCGGCAGCGGGTCCCAGAGATGCACTGCCGTGCGGCTACCGGAGGCGAGATCGACCGCGCCGTCTGGGCGGGCGGCAGCGATAGCCTTGTCGTTCGTTGGCCTTGTGGCCTCGTGTCACCCTCGCACCGGGGCCCCCAAGGGGCGGCCCCCACAACCGACCACTATGTGCGGAGTGATGGGCAACAGCGAGTGCGGCAAACGCCGCAGAGCCCCGAACCGATCGACCCGGGGGCTCGTGCGTATCTGCGGGTGCGTTCATCCATGCCGCTGGCATGTTAGACGCCGCGTTGCTGCAAGGGGCACAGACGGGACAAGTCTCTCGTGTGGGCCTATCTGGCCTGTTGCAGATCTTTCTGGACGCAGACAGGTCTAGGACTAGAAGTCTTGTCCTTCGTGATCGCTGGCCCATGCACCGCAGTAGGCAACGACGGTTCCGGCAACAGCCGGGCTTGCGGCCGCAGCCAGAACGCAGCCGAGGCCGTCTGATGCGGCACAGGCGAGGCCGACTGCGGCTTCGATCCCGACGACGACCCAGGCAGGAACTCCCTGCGCTGACAGGCACGAGTTGAACGAGTACCACCAGTCTGGACTGAGGATTCCCTCGGCGGAGACGTCCCCGGCGGCCTGGGAAGTCCCGTCATTTTGGGTCACATCCCTGGTGAGGTCCGACTTCCCGTTCAGCCACGTCTGGACCGTTCCGACTCCAGAGCTCTTTTCTGTGAGGTGCACCTCTCGATATCCGGAGATCTTGCCGTCCTGTATTGCTACGGTGATCGCACCGTAGCTGGCCGGGGGCCCTCCGGTCAGTGGAGCGGTGAAGATGTCCATTCCGCTACCCGTATGCACCGCTGCTGCATCATAGTTCACCGTCCGCCCATGACCGAGGTGGGTGACTATCGATCCGGACTCCATGGCCCCGACGACCAATTCCGTGACGGGTTGGATTTTTCCCGGTGCTGCCGGGTGGTTTTTATGAAGTCATCGATCCGGCTGGTCAATTCGGGTAGGGCCCTTTGAGTCTCTGATTCCATGACTGAACCTCCTTCTTACGGGTGCTAGCCCGAAGATCATCATGAGGACGAATGCCGCGATCCAGCAAAGCGCTGGATGGAATCGGGCGATTGTCGCCAGCAAAACGAGTCCAGATGACAGCACGGGAAGAATTGCCCAGGCGAGTCGCCAAGAATACCTTGCCATGCATCGCCCTTCATTGTTCACCACTGATCGTTTCCATTTGAGCCTTCCATGTCGCGCCATCGGCAGTACACCGGGAACGAGCCAAAAACAAGCCAGCCTTGAGGTCGGCCGCTAATTCCGTATGCGGTGGAACCTCGACCAGGATCTGGAGAAAGCGTGAATATGCCGTCCGTTCTGACCGCCGGGCGAGTCCACCCGACGGGCCGCTGACCACCGCCTCGACGACTGGAACACCTGGCTCGGCCCCGCCCACGTGCTGGCAGCCCCCACGGCCGGCCAACTGGACACCGCCAGGCTGTGCCGCCGTGCGCTCCTCGTGTACACGCAAGGGAGCTCCTCCGCCTACGCGAACCAGCAAGATGTACGACAGCCATGCCCCGAACGACGAAGGACTTCACGACCACATGACCAAGGACGTCATCGCCCTCACTCAGCGCATGCCCGACCCGTGGACCATGCTCGCGGGCCTGCTCTCCGGAGGCCCCGACAAGCTGGTGGACACGGTCGGCGAGGGAGCCGTCGTGCGGCTGTGCGACGGTGAGGGCCGGCCGCTCGTCTCCGTCGAGGCACCGCTGCTCGTGCAGGTCGCCGGGGAGGCCGAGCGGTTGCTCGGTGCCACCCCGCCGCCGGTTCCCTACTGGTGGACGGAGACCCGCGCCACCACCGGCGTCAAGGACGCCGAGCACCTCGCTGGCACCTTCGCGGCCCGGCTGGCCGCTCTGGCCGATGGCTCGACCTGGCCGCCAGAGACCGCGCAGTCCCTGGCCGTGGTGAAAACCGACGGCGTGAGCGTTGCCCCGGCACCCGCCGCGGCGCAGCCCGCCGTCGACGTTCTGACTGACAAGGTCGCCGTCGTAATCCAGGACCGCCCGGTGGTGGCGATGACGGCCTGGCTCCAGGGCGCATTGCGCACCGCGGCCAACGCCGAGCTGGGCCTCCAGGTCGTCCCCCGGCAGGTACCACGCTCTCCCCGGCCGTACGCGACAGCCTGAGCAACTGGCCGTCGCGCTGGGTTGTGCGGGACGAGCGGGACGGCTACTACGACGGCCTGTCCGGAGCCGTACTGCGCTGGCAGGACGGCATGCCTGTGGACGCTCGGGCTCGAAGCCCGCGCCGCGGCGATGCTCGGCGACGAAGACGCGGTGCGTACGGCCAACCGCACCGCCATGGACCGGCGCGAGCATGTGGTCCCCGATGACCTTGACGCCCTCGGCGGCCTGCTCACCTACCCGGTGAACAAGCAGCAGTACTACGCGGTCGAGTCCGAGGTCCTGCTCGGGCACGGAAACTCACAACTAGCCGCTCAAGCTCAGGAGGCCGTCGGGGGCTTCAGCAACCCGGACGACCCCACCTGGGCCTTCGGGGACCTTGCCGGCTCTCAGTGCAACCTCGCCCTGGTACGCCTGCATGCCGGAGACTTGGACGGCGCCGCGGATGCCATCCGCCCGGTGTTCGACCTTTCCGCTTCACTACGGAACAACGGCATCGTGGTCTCCGCCGCCCGCGTCCGGCACGCGCTCACGGGCGGCCCCGTGCGGGACGCCATCCTCGCTCGCGACCTCCGTGAAGAGATCGCCCTCTTCGAGCCGGCGCGACGTCCGGCCCTGCCACGCTAGAGATCGCGCCGGTAGAGTCCGCAGACATGTACCCGGTCAGTCGTCGCAGCCCACGCCTCGAACTCCGCGAACTCACCATCGACGACGTGGAGGCGGTCCTTGCGATCTACGGCAGTCCGGAGGCGACGGAGCACCTGTCATTCGACCCATGCAGCCGGTTTGTCGTCGCCGGTCAGCAAGGCCGGGGCGGCACCGACGAGTTCGCCGAGCGTGGCGACCTCTTCCGTGGCACCGCCGCGGAATCGGGCGGAGACGGCGGGTACGGCGACCGGCGAGCCACCGATCCGCACCGCCACCGGCGTGCGGCCGACCCACTCGATGTCCAGGACAGCGATACGCGCGCCCTCAGTGCCGCCGTCGGGCAGCGAGACCGAGATGCCGACCCGGCCGTACGGCCCGCGAGTTGCGCCCGTACTCCGCGGCCGGGAACGGCGGAGAACACTCGCGCCGCCGCCGACCGCGGACTCCGCTCCTGCGCCGCGCTGACAACGGCTTCTGCGAGTGGGGGCGCGCTTGGATGCTCGTCCGCTGCGACCGGCGAAGGACCGCGTTACGGTGAATGCTGCTGCCGGGCAGCACACGTACGTCAGCCCGGACGTGAGTTCACCCTGAAAACCGCCGTGCCACCCGGGGATGCCCGAACGGCACGGCGGCCTGCGTCCGGCGCCCGGATCCCGCTCCCGTGAAAGCCAGTCCCCGACCGCGCGTCAGACTGGCACGAGGGACTTCACCAACTGCTCTTGCTCACGCCGGGGAGTTCGCCCGCGTGAGCCATTTCCCGTACCCGGATGCGGGACAGCCCGAAGGCGCGCAGATGGCCGCGGGGGCGTCCGTCGACGGCGTCGCGGTTGCGGACCCGGGTGGCGCTGGCGTCGCGCGGCTGGCTGCGCAGTTCCTTCTGGGCGGCGGCGCGCTCGTCGCGGGACGTATGCGGGTTGGCGATGACGGCCTTCAGCTCGGCGCGGCGCTCGGCGTAGCGGGCGACAATCACGCGCCGCTTCTCGTTCTTCGCGATCTTGCTCTTCTTCGCCATCAGACCTTCCTTCCCCGGGCGCGGATACGGGCCACGGCGGCCTCGATGCCGATCGTGTCGACCGTCTTGATGCCCTTGGCACTGAGGGTGAGCCGGACGTGGCGGCCCTCGCTGGGCAGCCAGTAGCGCTTGTGCTGAATGTTGGGGTCGAAGCGGCGCTTGGTGCGGCGATGTGAATGGGAGATGGTGTGGCCGAAGCCGGGTTGCCGGCCGGTGAGTTGGCAGTGAGCTGACATGGCTCCTCTTGATGTTTGTGGTCGTTATCGCAGCACCGTAGCAGCTTGATGAAAATGAAAACCAATTCTGTGTATGCTGCGGTGCATGGCACGTAACGAACTCCGTCCGATCATCAAGCTCCGGTCCACCGCCGGGACCGGATACACCTACGTGACCCGCAAGAACCGCCGGAACGACCCAGACCGGCTGACCCTGCGCAAGTACGACCCGGTCGTCGGGCGTCACGTCGACTTCCGCGAGGAGCGCTGACCCCCATGAAGTCCGGAATCCACCCCGAGTACCGGCCGGTTGTCTTCCGCGACCGGGCCGCCGACCACGCCTTCCTCACCCGTTCGACGGCCACCAGCGATAGAACCGTCGAGTGGGAGGACGGCAGCACCTACCCCGTCATCGACGTAGAGATCTCCTCGGTCAGCCACCCCTTCTACACCGGGAACCAGCGGGTCCTCGACACCGCAGGCCGCGTGGAGCGCTTCCAGCGCCGCTACGGGCGGAGGGAACCGTGACCCCTGCCGAGCACCGACTACCGGTGACCATCGTCGCCGGGCTGTGTGAAGGCGCCCGGCGCGCGGCCATCGGGGACCTCCTTCACTCCGTGCCCGGGACCGTCGTTCTGCACCACGACCTGTCGGCCGGGCCGAACGGCTCGGTGCACCGCACCATCCGCGACCTCAACGGCCTGGTCGGCAGCGGCCACGCCCCGCTGGTCAACGACTGCGCCTGCTGCGCGCTGCGCGAGGACCTCGTGCCCGAGCTCCTGCGGCTCGCCGAAGCCGGAACGTACCGGCTGGCCGTCGTCGAGCTGTGGGACTCCGTCGAGCCACAGGCCATGGCCGCCGTCATCGCCGCGGAAAGCGAGTCGCTGGCACTGACCGGAGTGGCCACCGCGATCGACCCGGCGCTCGTACTGCCCTGCCTGTCCAACGGTGACGACCTCGCCGAGGCCGGCCTGGCCGCCGCCCCACCGACCAGCGCACGGTCGCCGACACCTTCGCCCGGCAGATCGAGTACCCCACCGTGCTCGCCCTCGCCGAAGGCGACGAACCCGCGGACGACGCCGACCAAACGCTGCTTGCCCAGCTCACCCCGACCGCACGGCATGTCCGCGTGGGGGACGGCACCTTGGCCGGCGCCCTGATGGCCGGGTTCGACCATGAGGCGGCGGCCGCCCGGCAGCACCCGGCGTGCACGCTGCTGCCCCAGGAGGCCGACGAACACGGGGTCGCCACCCTGGTATGGCGGCGCGACCGGCCCTTCCACCCCGGGCGGCTGCACGCGGCGCTGGACGACCTCGTCTGCGCCGCGGCCCGTATCCGGGGCCGGTTCTGGCTGGCTGACCGTCCCGACACGCTGCTGTCCTGGGACGCTGCCGGCGGCGCGCTGTGCGTGGAGTCCGCCGGGCCCTGGCTGGCCGCACTGCCAGACGCCGCCTGGGAGATGGTGCCCGCCGAACGCCGCGTCGCCGCCTCCCTCGACTGGCACCCCGAACACGGCGACCGCTGCCAGCACCTCACCTTCACCGCACCCGGCCTCGACCGCGACAACCTGGTGAGCCTGCTCGACTCCTGCCTGCTCACCGACGCCGAGTACGCGGCCGGACCACAGGCATGGAAGGAGCTGTCGCACGCCTTCGACGAACTGCTCGACCCCGTCGGCTGAACGCGTACCGACGTACTGCCGACACCCGGTATCGCCAACGCCCCCGTGACCCTGACGAAAGGACCTGACCGACCATGTCCCGCCGCGCCAACGCCAACTCCAAAGCTCCCAAGCGCAAGGTCAACCCCCTCGACGCCGCCGGCATCACCTACATCGACTACAAGAACACCGACCTGTTGCGGAAGTTCATCTCCGACCGTGGCAAGATCCGCAGCCGCCGGGTGACCCATGTGACGAAACAGCAGCAGCGTCAGATAGCACGGGCCATCAAGAACGCCCGCGAGATGGCTCTCCTGCCCTACAGCTCCCGGTAACCGGTGAGGATCGGCCAACCGCCGGAACGCGGGGTGCTGAGCGTCGTCTCCGGGAACACCCCTGAGGCGCGCAGCCGCGCGCTGGACGTGCTGCGGCGTGCCGCGCCCGACGCCGCCGTGCTGTCGGTCTCCGTACAGGGAGACGCGGACGGGGGCTATCCGTGTGTGCAGCCCATCGTCACGTCGGACGATGCTCAACTTCAGGAGGAGCTGTGCCGGGCGGCGACGGGCGACCCAGCCGTGATCATCCGTCAGGACCTTGAGGTCATCGCCCGCCGTTCGCCCCGCCCACACGTGGTGCTCTCGCTCCCGGAGAACCTGGACGCGGCAGCGCTTCTCACCTCCCTCTGGCAGCCCCCTATGGGCCGTACGCCGACGGCGCACCACTACGACCTGGCGGCGACAAGCATGGGTGTGGATCCCGGCCGTTTCCTGAGCGACCTGCGCCGTGCGCACCGCTCTGCCCCGTTCCTCGGTCCGGGCCGCCATGCCGAACCGGTCACGCTCGCCGAGGCAGCCGCCCGCCAAGTGGAGGCAGCCGGAACGCTGATCCTGGGCCAAGGGCAGGACCCTGCCGACGGCCGCCGGCAGGGCGTCCGGGCTCTGCTCGGCCACCTCAATCCGTCGGCAACGGTGCTCTCCGGTGACTCGGACGACGCAGACGCCCTCAAGGCTCTGGTGACGCCCGACCCACGGTGGGCCGAAGCCGACCCGGCCGAGCGTCTCGACCCCGTCCTCGCACCCGTGCGCCGGCACGGTGTCCACCACGGAGTGATGTCCGTACTGTGGCGGTCCCGCAGACCCGTGCACCCCGAGCGGCTCGCGGACTGCCTGCCGGGGATCATGTCCGGAGTCGTACGCAGCCGGGGCCATCTGTGGCTGGCCACCCGGGAGAGGGACCCCTCGAAACCTTCGAGGAGAGTCCGCCCGATAGCCAGTGTGGGCTTCAACGGTGGCCCGCTACTCGATCTCCCGGCCCGAAAGAGTTGTCATGGAACTCGTCCGTACCGTCGGCGACATGATCCATCGTGGGCTTTTCCGCCTTCCTTCCCTGCTCCCGGCCGAGGGCCACGGAAGAATCCTGCGCGCTTGCTTCGAATACAAGTACCGTCGCCCGGATCCCTGGAGATACGAGGTCGCTCCCTATGAGGTCTCCAAGTACGCCACGACTCTGGCGTGCGTGCCGCCACGGTCGTACCGGCGGATCGCGGACATCGGCTGTAGCGAGGGGACGTTCACCTGCCGTGTGGCTCAGACCTACCCTGCCGCCGAGGTGGTTGGGGTCGACATCTCCGAGCGTGCTCTCCGACGGGCGGACCGGCGCGCCAGCGTTCAGGGGCGCGACATCACCTTCATGGCGCGGAACATCGTCGAGGGCAGCCCTGACGGCCTGTTCGACCTTGTCTTCTGCTCGGAACTGCTCTACTACTTCGGGAGCCAGGACCGGCTACGGCTGGCGTGCTCCCGGATCACTGCCCTGCTCGCCCCGCGGGGCCTGCTCGTAGCAGTACACCCCTGGCCGGAGTCCCGTCGGCTGCACTGCCCCTTCGGTAGCGACCAACGCCTCACCCAGCACTCCGAGCGTGTCGAGACCACCACGTCTCGCCCCTATGCCGTCGTGGTCTACGAACGTTCTCCGACAGGCAGAGAAACAGATCCGTACCGCGGCCACTGACCGTCCGGTCGATGAAGTGGCGGCGCAGCCGGCCCGGCGCTCGCAGCCCGCTAAGGTCCGCAGCGGAAGCCGCCCACGATCTCCCGCCGCGGTCACCTTTGTCTTGCGGTGCTGGCTTGGTGACCTCAGGGGGCATAGCGCATCTTTTCATTACAACTTACTTGAAAGCGTTTCGTATTTGGTACGCCCATAGCTCGGAGTGGTGAACGGGAAGGTGTCGGAGGGGTGGTGCGGTGTGCCGGCTTCCTAGGTTGGCCTGGTGGATGCGATGGAGCGCACAATCCGGGGACATGCGGCACAGGGGGCGCTTGGTTCGGCCCTGTTGGCGGCTGGCGGGTGGGGCGCTGGGGCGTTGACGACGGGTGAGCCGAGTGGGCTGTGGGGGATTCCCGCCCCTCCGCTGGTGGTGCTGGGCGCGGTGATGGCTTATGCCGGCCTGACGCTGCTGGTGGTGGCGTGGTGGCGGCTGGGTTCGGCCGTGCGGAATGGCCGTGTGATGAGTCGTCGGCAGCGTTGGGTGGTACTCGGATGGTGGGCTTTGCCGATGGCGGCGTGCCCTTTGCTGTTCAGCAGTGACGCGTACAGCTATGTCGCTCAGGGGGCGATCGCTCATCAGGGGTGGGATGTCTATGGGGTAGGGCCCTCGGTACTGGGTGGGGGGCTGGCCGGCAACGTTCCGGCGATGTGGCGGGGCACGCCCGCTCCCTACGGTCCGCTCTCGGTGGCGATGTCCGAGACCGTGGTATCGGTGACGGGTGAGCAGCGTGTGGTCGTCGCGGTCCTGGGGCTGCGGTTGCTGGCGCTGGCGGGGCTGGTGCTGTTGGCCTGGGCAGTGCAGCGGCTCGCCGCGGTCACGGGCGTGACGCCGTGCGGTGCCTGGTGGGCGGCGCCGCTGAATCCACTGGTGCTGGTGCATCTGGTGGGCGGAGCACACAACGAGGCGTTGATGGTCGGGCTGATGATGGTGGGCTTCGTCGCCTTCGGGGGCGGCCGATGGGTGGTGGGGACCCTGGCGATGATCTCCGCCGTGTTGGTGAAGGCGCCCGCCGCGGTGGCGCTGTTGTGCGCGGCGGTCGTGGCCGTGGCCGGGCAGCCCGGGGGGCGGCGGCGCTGCCGTCGCGCGGTCGAGATCACCGTGGTGGCGGTGGCGGGGCTGTTGGCGGGGGTGGCGCTGTGCGGGCGGGGGTGGGGGTGGCTGCACACCGCGGGCGAGTCGGACAGGGTCTTCACAGCGCTGTCGTTGAGCACGGATGCCGGGCGGGTGTGGGGGGCCGCGACGCAGGCGCTGGGGTGGGGTACGACGGATGACGCCGTGACCCTCGCCCGTGGCGTGGGGTTGGCGGGCGGGGCCTGCGCGGTGGCGTGGTGTGCGTGGCGGGCCCCGCGGACCGGGGCGGCGTACGCGGCAGGGAGGGGGCTCTTGGCCGTGGTGGTGAGCGCACCGGTGGTGCAGCCGTGGTATCTGCTGTGGGGCGGGGTGCCGCTGGCTGCGGTGGCGTGGCCTGTGCTGGCCCGTCCCTGGGCCAAGGCGACGATGGTGGGGATGCTGCTCGTGGTGTTGCCGTCCGGGCTGGGTCTCACCTGGGCTTACGGGATGGCGGCCGTTACGGGCGTGTCGCTGACGTCGGTGGGGCTTGCGGCATGGGCTGTGTGGCGCCGGCCGGTCCCTGCCGTCGGCGCAGCACCAGCCAGAGCGCTCCGGTGACGAGCCCCAAGGGGATCTCCAACAGGTGGGTGAAGGTGGTGAAGAGCAAAACGCTCGCGGCCACCGGGCCGGGGGCGCCACCGAGGTGGACCAGCGCGACGGCCACCGCGCTGTCCGTGACGCCGATACCGCCGGGTGTCAGAGCGATCTGGGTGAGGAACCTGCTCGCGGCGAAGACGGCGATCGTGTCGGCCAACCCTGTGCGCACACCCGCGACAGACAGGCAGGCCATGAACAACAGACCTTGTGCGGCCAGTGTCGCGGCCATGCCCCACAGCAGTTGCGGCCAGCAGCGGTGCAGCACCGTCCGCCACTCGTCACGCCAGAGCGCGAGCCATCGGCCGAGGTGCCGGGTAACCCTCCCCCTGGAGGAGGGGGTTGACGAAAGTTCCGGCGCCGCCGCGTTCTCCTTTTGCACTTCGCCCCGGTAGCGCCGCCAGAGCAGCGGGCCCACGATCACTGCTGGCGCCAGCACGAGGAGGGTGGCTCCTGCCCTGGCCGCCCAGTAGATCCCCGGGATCGGGGCGTGCGCCAGCAGCAGGGCCCCCACCGCGGAGATCACCAGCCGGGTGGCGACATTGCACATTCCCGTGAGGCCGATGCATACCGTGACGGTGCGTGGCCGGTGTCCCCAGCGCAGTGCCATGGCGTAGGTGACCGCCACGCCGGCTCCTCCGCCGAGAGGAAGAACGTTGCTGACGGCGCTGCTGGTGCAGTTCACCATCAACGCACGAGGGCGGGACAGGCCTGGCAGTGCGGCGCTGAGGACGAAGGTGTAGGCCCACAGCGCGGTGCCCCACAGCCCGCACAGCAGCAGCACCTGGGCCGCATCGACCCGGTTCAGGGCCGCGGCGATGGCCGGCCAGCGGGTGCCTGCGGCCTTCGGTACGGCCAGTGCGAGCAGCAGTGCCCCCACCAGCGACGGTGCCGCGCCCAGCACATACCGGACCGCCGAGGGCTTTCCTGCCATCCGTCCTCTCACAGAGAGTCGCTTGTCCGCCGACGTGGAAGCGTGGTGAGCGGATCGTCCAACACCTCGGTCGCGGACAACCCGCGCTGGATGTACCACTCGGTTCCCAGGACGTATCGGAACAGGGGGCCGGGCAGGCGGCGCAGCGCGGCCAGCGTCCGTTCGGACTCACCGCCGGTGGCCTGGCTACGGTGGGCGGTCATGCTGTCCCGTTTCGCCCTCCAAAAGCGTCGCACCGCAACCCGGTGGGTGATTTCGGTGCCGGGCGCGAATGCTTGCCGGAAGGCGTTGCGATCGAACTCGGGCGGGAAGCGGTAGAACCAGCCAGCGGCCCGCAGTCCGCGCAACAGCAGGTCGCGGTCGACCGTGGCCTCCAACACGCAGGGCGTGCCCGCCAGTTCGGCAGCCCGGTAGCCTACCCGGTGGACCTGGACGTGGTCGGGGTGCCCGTAACCGCCGCCTGGGTCGTAGACGGTCAGCAGGTCGGCCCGCTCCTCGGCGAGCACAGCGGCCAAGCGGTGGGCCGCCTCGTCCACGTCGGCTGCCGCAAACGGGACTGGCGCCCTCGTAGCCCTTCCCGGCCCGGTACCGGAAGCCGGGGCCGTCCGGCCGGAGTCGGCGTAGCCAAGAAAGACCACTCGGGCACAGCCCAGCAGCCGCGCCGAGCGGTACGCCTCCCGCTGCCGTACCTCTCCCAGGCCCTGTTCCCGCAACTCGCCCGAGGCCAGGCCCTGTTCGCCCGCGGTGGCCAGTACAAGGACCACGCGGTGCCCCTGATGGGCCAGTCGCGCCATGGTGCCTGCGGTGAGCAGTGCTTCGTCGTCCGGGTGGGCATGGAAAAACACGCAGGTATGACGCACAGCGAACAATCTACCCAGAGCTATGCGAAATGCGCCATAGGGTGCTCAAATGTCACCTGTGATCGTGCACATCTCCGACTGCTTCCCGCCCCGCACGGGCGGCATCGAGTCCCAAGTCGCCGCCCTGGCACATGCACAGCACAACCGGGGTCAGACCGTCCAGGTCGTCACCGCCACGCCCGCGGGCCCTGGCTTGCAGCCCGCTTGGCCGTATCCGGTGCACCGGATCACCGCCCGGTTGCCGCGCCAGATGCCCGTGCACCCCCGCGCAGGGCGCGAACTGGACCGGCTACTGGACCGCTTGGGCCCGTCGGTGCTGCATGTCCATGTGGGGGCGATCTCCCCGTTCGCCTGGGCTGCGCTGGGCACGGCTCGCCGGCGGGGCATTCCCACGGTGGTGACGGTGCACAGCTTGTGGGACCGGGCGGTGCAGGGCGTGTACCGCGCCCTGTACCGATTCGGGTGTTCCCCGGCCGTCCCGCTGACGGTGACGGCGGTCAGTACGCGGACGGCGTGGCTGGTCCGACAAACACTGCCCGGCACCTCTCCATTGGTCATCCCCAACGGCATCGACACCGACTGGTGGCGTGCGCACGGCCCGGTGACCGGCGAGGACGACGTGGTCCGCGTTTCCTCCGTCGGCCGACTCGTGCCCCGCAAGGAACCGATGGAACTCCTGGCCGCTCTCAGGGCCGCTCACGCGCGCCTGAGGAGTCGTGGTACGTCGTTGCAGGCCACGTTCGTCGGAACCGGCCCCAGTGCCAAGGCCATGCACACCTACATTCGTCGGCACCACATGGAGCAGTGGGTGCGCCTGGCCGGGCACATGGACGCGTCCGGGGTGCGCAGGCTCCTTAGCGAGACGGATCTGTTCGTCAACCCCTCCCGTCGGGAAGCCTTCGGCATCGCGGCGCTGGAAGCCCGCACCTGCGCGGTGCCCGTCCTCGCACGTGTGCACACCGGCGTCGCCGACTTCGTCCGCCACGGGCAGGAGGGCTCCCTGTGTCACCACTCCGCCTTCGCGCTCGCCGATGAACTGGTGTGGCTGGCCCGCAATGCCGGGG
Source organism: Streptomyces gilvosporeus (assembly GCF_002082195.1). Taxonomy (GTDB): domain Bacteria; phylum Actinomycetota; class Actinomycetes; order Streptomycetales; family Streptomycetaceae; genus Streptomyces; species Streptomyces gilvosporeus. Next base: position 495,884 of record NZ_CP020569.1, read on the forward strand.
CGCGCCGTCATCTCGCCGAGCACAACCGCCATACCGCGCCCGTACGCTGCACGTGGTCTGCCGTCACCGAAGCCTTCACCCACGCCTACGAAGAATCCCTCGGCGGAGGCGCCCGGTGAGCCTCGCGAAGGAAGCGGACGGCGAGGAGGCCGGCAACGGAGAGCGGACGCGCGGTATGAGGCACGGTTGCGGGCGGCGCAGCGGGGCTTGGCCCGACGGGCGTCGTGGCTGCTGGGCATCAGTGCTGGGGTGGTGCTGGTGGTGGTGTGGCTGAACGCGCAGCCACCCACCGGCATGGTGGACCTGAGAGTCCATCGGCAAGCCGCCCCCCCCATCTCCTCTCCGGCGACCTGTACGCCTTCCGCCTTTACCTGCCCGACGTCAAGGTCTTCCCACTCCCCTTCACCTACCCGCCATTCGCCGCCGTGCTCTTCCTACCACTCGCCGCTCCCGCCTGGCCGGTGGCCTCGGCGGCATGGACCCTCGTCTCGATCCTCGCGCTGATCGCCTTGGTGCACCGAAGTCTGCGCATGGCAGCGCCCTGGCTACCGGCAGCACGGCACCGGCAGCGCGTGCTGCTGTGGAGCGCGGTCCTGCTGTGGAGCGAGCCAGTATCGGCCACGCTCGGCCTCGGACAGATCAACCTGCTGCTCGCCGCCCTGGTCCTCCTCACCGTGCAGCACCGCTCACCAGCCCCTCGCGGGCGCCGGTATCGGTGCCGCCGCCGGCATCAAGCTGACCCCCGCAGTTACCGCGTCGTCCATCTGCTGGCGCACGGCCGCTGGAGGGCGGCACTGTGGTCGCTCGTCGCCTTCACCACCACCGTCGCAGCAGGATGGCTTGCCGCCCCGGGAGCATCACGAACCTGCTGGTTCCACCTGATCGGCGACACCTCCCGCTTCGGTCCCATCGGCTCCGGCCTCAACCAATCACTGCGCGGAGCGCTCTCTCGCGCCCTCGGCCACGACGCCGGTTGGACCGCACCCTGGTGGGCCCTCGCCCTCCTCGCGGCAGTCGCGGCGTTGTCCGCCGCCACGCGCAGCGCCCGCCGCGCCGACCTCCTCGGCAGCCTGGTAGCCGTGCAGCTGCTCGGCTTGCTCGTCAGCCCCATCTCCTGGGTGCACCACTGGGTGTGGGCCGTGCCCCCGCTGTGCGCGCTCCTCACCCTGGCGGCACTGCTCCGCCCCACGCCAAAGGGCGACGCCGTGTCGAGTTGACCGCAGGCGTGGCCCCCTTGCACGGCGGACGAGCACGCCAGGCTGCCCACCAGCTGTCCAAACGACACGGCCGGGGAGGCCCATGCGGGCATCCGAGCGCCGCCAGGGCGATCCGTCTCGGTTCAGCGGTTGAGATGCCAGGACTCGTCCAGCACGCGCAGGGCGGAGCAGCGGGTTCCCCGGGCCCGTCCCCGGGCAGCGCGGCTCATCGGGTTGCGACCACGCCGCCCAGCAGCTCAGGCAGCGGATCACTCGGGTGTGCTCGGGGTTCGGCACCGCGCTGCCGCCGCACTGGGGGCACTCGGACATCGCTGCTGCGTATCAGACGGCCGGGTCGAACTCCCCCAGCTTGGCACAGGTGATCGAACGGCGGCGCCGCTCCTCCAGCCACGCCAAGCCGGCAATGATCTGGGACGGTTTCAGCCCCGTCTCCCATTCCAGCTCCCGCTGGCTCAGCCCCTGCGGATGCCCCATGATCGCGCGGACGATCTTGCCTGCCCACAGCTGAGCGGCTCGCCGTCGTCGTTCTCGTCGACGAACTCGTCCTCATCCGGCTCTTCCGGCTCCCTGCCGCAGCCCTCGCAGCCCGCTTTCGCAACGGCCCGCTTGCACCAGCCAGACATCATCCACCCACAGATCCCGTCGAACGAGCTACGCGATGCCGCGACCCATGAGGAGCTGTCCGGTCGATCGTGTGCCAGATGCCGCGGCCTCGCAGGCGCAAACGGTGTCCAGTGCGACCCATACCAATCAAATGCGGCCCATCGGACATGACCTAGTAGTGCACACTCCGTGTGACCTGTACAACCGCCCTGTGGAACTCCATCACGGTGGCTCCCCCGGGCAGCCGGTGCGACGTGTTGTTGACGCTCAGCCCGGCTTCTTCGCCAGGACGCGGGAGAGGAGGTAGGCGTCCCCGCCGGGTGGGAGGGAGTCGAACATGTCGCAGACCACTGCGTCTGCCTTGCCGTCCAGGCCGTGCGCGGCCAGGTGGCGGCGGGCCTCGGTCACCGAACCGGCCTGGTCGGCAACGGTGCCGCGGAGGTGTGGGTGGGCTGCGAGGATTTCGCGGAGCAGGGCACCGGTGCCGCCGCCGACATCGATCACGTGCCGGACGCCCGACCAGTCATAAGCGGTGCCGATTCCTTGCGTTGACTGGGAGACCTGTGCCATCAAGCGGTCGAACGAGGCGGTTCGGTCGGGCGAGGCCCCCAAGTCCTCCCAGAACGGGGCACCGTGGACCTTCGCGTAGACGGAGGTGCCGGAGCGGACCGCGTCCACCAGGTGGGGAAAGGTGGCGTCGAGCCGGCCGGCCACCTCGTCGGCGTCCAGCCATTGCCGCAGATTGGCCGGGTGGTCGGAGAGGAGTTCCTCGGCCAGGTCGGTCAGTGCGTAGGTGCCTGGTGCGGGCTCGGCGAAGATGTCGCGGCAGGTGAGGAAGCGCAGCAGCCGGGAGAGGGCCTGTGGATCGGCGCCGGCCGCCTCGGCCAGGTCGGGAAGCCGGGTGCGACCGGCGGCGATGTGGTCGGCGAGCCGGAGCGTGGCCGCCGCCCGTACGGCGAACGGGGTGACGATGTCGGCGATCTCGGCGAGACCGCGGGAGGGTTCCGGGCGGCCTGCCACGGGGGCTTTCCGGACTCTGCCATGCCGGGCTCACAGGCACATCACAAGGAACGCCGGTCAGATTGGTCAGACGCGGGGCGCTCATGGCCGGGCAGCAGGATTCGGCGCGAGACGAGGAAAGTGAGAGGGATCGCGGCGACCGCAGCGGGCAAAGGGGCAACCCGGCTGCTCACGTGGAGCCAGTGCACGAGCAGGATCGTGCCGGTGCCGGTGCCGGTGAGGACGAAGCTCGTGAGGTTGGTCAGCGGGAAGGTCAGGAACTTTCGCCAGGTCGGGCGGGTTCGGTAGGTGAAGTATGTGTTCAGGAAGAACGAGCCGACCATGCTCAGTGTGAACGCCGCCGTGTATGCGAGTACGTACGGCAGCCACGGATGCAGTGCCAGGTAACTGCTGTAGAAAGTCACCGTGCTCACGGCGCCCACCATGGCGAAGCGCATGACTTGGAGCAGCTGGTGCGCTCGGGAAGGCATCAACGTGCCCGTGCGCCGCCCGTACGGGAAGGCGGTGTCCTGCGGGCGCACCGTGTGCGGCGGACGGGGCGGTGGTGAGGGGTGGCAGCAGGCTGAGGCTTGGCTTCTTTCACCAGGTAGTGCGGGCGCCGTTTGGTCTCGTAGTAGATACGCCCGATGTACTCGCCCACGAGGCCGATCATCACCATTTGCAGTCCGCCGAGCCCCGCCACGGAGACCAGCAGGGTGACATAGCCGGGGACGTCGATCCCGTTGACGGACGCCAGGATGACGACCGCCGCCGCGTAGAGGAACGCCACTCCGGCCATCGCCAGTCCCGCGTAAATTGACACGCGCAGAGGGCGGTTGTTGAACGAGATGAGTCCGTCCATCCCGTAGTTCACCAGGGAGCCCAGGCGCCACTTGGTCTCCCCTGCCTCGCGAGCGGCGTTCGGGCAGTCGACGGTTGCGGTGTCGAAGCCGATCCAGGCGAACAGTCCTTTGGAGAAGCGGTTGTATTCCGGGAGGGAGAGCAGCGCATCCATGGCGGGACGGGACAGTAGGCGGAAGTCGCCCATGCCGTCCATCAGTTCGACGTCCACCAGCCTGTTGACCAGACGGTAGTAGAACCGGCTAAACGTGGAGCGCGCCACCCCGTCCCCGGCGCGGGAACGCCGGGCGACAACCTGGTCATGACCCAGGGCGTGGAGGTCGAGCATCCGGGCGATGAGCTCTGGCGGGTGCTGGAGGTCGGCGTCCATGAAGACCACGGCGTCACCCGTGGCTTCTCGCAGACCGGCCAGCATGGCTGCCTCCTTGCCGAAGTTGCGGCTGAAGGACAGGTAGCGGGTGTTCCGGCTGTGTCGCAGCCGCAAGGCACGCAGCCGGTCCAGTGTGCTGTCGCTGCTTCCGTCATCCACATAGCACAGTTCGTATTCGACACCGTCGAGCTGGTCCAGACTGTCCCGGACCCTGTGGTCGAACAGCTCGACGACGGCTTCCTCGTTGTAGCAGGGGACGACGATCGTCAGTCTCATAGCTGTCACCTCCCTCGTGCGTGTCCGGACTGCTGGTCGGCTGTCGCTCGTCGCCGGGTCCGAGGAGCGAGGGTTCCGCTCGCTGTCCCAGCCGTTGGTCGCTGTAGTCGGCAGGCGGTCGACACGACGATCAGGGTGAGCAGTGCCGCAGCGGTGACGGCCAGCCCTGGCGTCAGGCCCGGTGGCCAGTAGGAACACGACACCTTGGTGGCGCCCGAGCCGAGCGGGGCGGCCAGCAGCCCGTGGTAGGAGTTGCCCGGCAGAGCGGCGGCCCCATCGACCGAGCAGCTCCACCCCGGGACGGCGGTGATGGCGAAGACGGCCGTTCCGCTACTGGCCCGTGGCAGCCGCGCGCTCATGGTGTGACGGCCTGCGGTCACGGTGATGGCGCCGGTGGTCCGTAGCCGGGAGGCGGCATGAGCCAGTGCGGACGGGGAGAGGCAGCCGACCGGGGCCGGGGGCAGTGTCTGCGCGGTGGTTGCGCTGAAGGCGACCGCTAGGGAGCCGCTGGCCGGGACGGTGCCAAGGGGCTGCAGCCGGTTGCTGGTCTTCTCCCGGGCGCCGCGCAGCAGGACGTGGGTGTCCGGGGCGTGAACCCGGCCAGCGAACCAGGGCGCGTCGAGGTATACCTTGCTCCCCACCGGGCAGCGGACGGCGAGGGCCGGCTGAGGAGCGTCCCGAGGTGCTGCCGGGACGGACCAGCCCTGGCTGTCGCGTACCGGTGCAGGGACGCCGGCACGGCTTAGCGGCACCGGCACGGGAACGTTCCACACCGCATCTTTCAGCAGGAGGTTCTGGAGGGCGAATGGGTTGTCAGCGTGTCTGGGCCCCGTCGTGTCTGCCGGGTGCACGGTGACCAGGGGAGCTGCCGGACCGGTGCGCCGCTGGACGAACCCGCTGTGTGTCGGCCGGGAAGCTGCGAGATAGCTGGTGATACCGAACAGTGCGCGTGAACCGTCGTCGCCGGGGCTGAGCAGGTGGCGCCCGTGCATGTACCAGCCGAGGCCGAGCGCGCGGAGAGTGTGGGCGGTGCCGGCAGGGACGTAGCTGCTGTAGTAGGAGCCCCCTTGGCCACCTACCAATAGCGGGTCGTTGTCCGCGAACTGGTGTGGTCCGGGGTCAGAGCGTCCCACGGGCCAGATGCTCGCAACGAGGACAGCAGTCCGGGCGGCCTCGCTCTGCGCGTTCATGGTCGGATGCGGGGCGTAGAACCTCATCTGGTCGCGGAGCACCGTGGAGGCGTATGCCGAGAGGGCGGAGCCAAGAAGAACGAGCGCCGCCAGCGCGGCGCCGACCGCTCGGGTCGGCAGTCGGCGCCCGCGGGTCAGGTGCAGGGCAAGCAGCGCCGAAACGGTACCGGTGCCGACCACAGCCAGCGAGATCCAGGTGTACCGGTGCACGCCGGGGCGGCTCGCGGTGATCAGTGCGAGCACCAGCAGCAGCACGGATCCGCCGAGCAGCGGCGGCGGCCCCGGTCGGCGGGCCAGCGCCGACCAGGCTGCCATCGTCATCAGCGCGCTGAGGACGAACGCCGCGCGGTAGTGGCTGCCGTTGGGCAGTGCAAGGCCGTGCCACAACAGGACCGTCGGCTTCCACGCGAAGGAGGCGGCGACCACCGCGATCAGCCCCAGCCAGGCGCACCGTTCACGCAGCGGCACGGCGCGCAGGAACGGCAGAGACAGCAGCAGTACCAGCCCCAGCATGCCGATTGCCATGTAGGGCACCGAGTGGGGGCTGCGACCCGCCGGCAGCAACTGGGCAAGGAAGTCAAAAGGGTTGACTCGGTGATATGCCCTGGGTTGGGGCGTTTGCGAGTCCCTGCTCGCCGCTCCGCAGACCAGAAGCACCGGTGCCGCCAGCGCCACTCCGACCACCAGCGTCGACCCGGCCCGCAGCAAGATCCGCAACGACGCCCGACACTGCCCGGCCATCAGCATCCGTGCCAGCAAAACCAGTATCGCGCAGAGCGAGGCCATGGCAGCGGTGTAGAAGTTGCCGTACCAGCACACCGCCACCAGCAGACAGCCCGTCACCCAGCGGCGCCGCTGCAGCGCCCAGTCCATGACGGTGCACAGCAGAGGCAGAGCAGCCAGGCCCCACAGCCACATCGGGTCGGCGGAAGCATCGTTCAGGGCCCAGGCACAGACCCCGTAGCCGGCTCCGAGCTGAGCCCGCAGCCAGGGCGAGCCGGGCCGCAGCCGGCCCAGAAAGCCGGTCATCAGCGCCGCAGCGGAACCGATGCACAGCAGCTCGCCGAGGAAGACCGGCAGATCGACGGCACTGCGCGCGAAGAGAAGGACCAGCCAGGAGAACGGGTAGGCCAGGTAAGTGAAGAAGTCCGCCAGAAACGGTACGCCGAAACCGCTGTTCCAGTTAAGGAACAGGTCGCCGCCACCGGCCCCGTGCACAAGGTCCCACAGGTGGGCGTGGAGCGGGACGAACTGGTTGCCGAGATCGTTGATCGCCCGCCCGCGCGGCCCGAAGGGGTAGATGCCATGTCCTGCGCTGCCGATGCAGTACGCGGCCATAGCGAGTACCGCTGCCAGGATCGCCCCGCCCGTTTCCGCACCACGGCCGGCGCGCCTCACCCCGCGGGTGGCTTCCTTTTCCCCTTCTGCTTCCGCTGCAACAGTCACGGCGCTGCAGGCTTCGGACGCGTTACCGGCACAGAGCGCCGGCTCCGTGGCCTGGGCCGATCTCGGAGCCTCGAGGTGGGAGTCAGCTCGCCCACGCCCACCATGACAAACGGGGTTGCTGCCAGCCCCCCGCCCAGCCACAGGGCACGGCACTCCGACATGGAACCCGGCCTGAGAGCCGAAGCCCTCGTCCTCGAAGGGGCCCGGGGGTGTACCCGCAACCCGCCACGCGCCATCGTCGCACTCCTGCCAATCGTTTCCGCCTCAGGCTTCGCGGCCCTGCGAGGGGGACGGGACGCAGGACCCGTCCGGCCGCCGATGGAACTCTAGGAAAATAGACCATATATATTCCAAATCGGCCTGTTATAGCGTCCGCGGCGTCGCCTGCGCGAGTGGCTGCCGGGGTGGGACGACAATGCCCCGCGCGGGGTGCGGTTCGGCGGTCCGGCGGTACCGGCGGTATGGGTGTCGACCAAGGCAGGAAAGACCATCTCCCGGGGGTCCGGGGGTCCGGGGGGCTGGCATGGGGCTCTTGGCTGGGGGCCGGCCGTAGGCCACACCCCAGCCCGCCGTTTCGTCCGAGAGATCCTCCGGCCGTCCCGACACCACGGTGCCGGGACGGCCACCGGAGGAAGGCGTATTCCACGCTGGGCAGCGCCAGGGCCTTGGCTCCCTTGGCTCTGGGGTCCGACGTATAGACGCCGTCCACATCGGTGCAGATCTCGCAGAAGACAGGAGCCAGGCGGCCTCCGACCCCAGCTGGGGGGAGGGCGGGAGCCGGAGACCTTAGAGGTGAAGCTACCGAAAACAATCTGTACAGCCGTGTGTCAACACGTCGGGAGACCCCCAGCCGGCCGAGGGCGGGGGGCTTCCGTGCGGGCCCGCGGTGCGCGGGAGCGGAGCCCGGCCCCCGCTCCCGCGCCTCAAGGAAACCCATCAAGCGCGCGGAAGCGACCGGCCCGGCGAAATTACCGAGCACCCACACAAGTGCTGCGTATCGACACACCGAGAGAGCACATCAAGAACCATGCACAGCTCTCCACACCGAGCACCCTTTGATGCCACCTGCAGAGCGCCCAGCCCGGCCCGCCCGACCGCCTGCGGCGCCGGGGGACCAGTGCTCACTGGTTTCCGGCGCCGTTGCTGCCCCCGTCGTCCGCCTCCTCCTTGCCACCGCTGCTGTCCTCCTGCCGGATGAGGCCCGGGATGCGCGCAGCATGCCGTTGCCCCCCTGTTGTATCCATACAAGCGGCCGCGGATCCTACAGCGGATCCACGGCACCACCAAACCCCTGAACTCGACAGAAAGTGCCCGGTATCGGACCCATCGAGCGCCAGGAGCCGACACCGTGCCCACAGCAGCCCCCACCTCTGGGAGGACTTCGACGTCCCCGCGCACGCCCGAGGCGGACAGGTCACCCTCAACCTCTACGACCACCTGGCCGCACACGCACCCAAACGCCCGGGCGCGTACCTGCGGATCTCCTCTGACCGCTTCGGCCTGGAGGCCGGCGTCGACCGCCAGCTCGAAGACGCGAAGACACCCGGGCGCGCCTGCGCTGGGGCCCGTTCGCCAAGGTCTACCGCGAGAACGACACCTCCGCTTTCAAGAAGCGCAAGGTCATCAAGGGGGCATGCAGTGGCGCTTGCGGGAGATTCGTCGTGACGCCTGGCGCGTTCTCTGTCTTCCCACTGCCTCGGTGGCGTGGTGGGCCGTGACGCAGGTGTTGTCGAAGGCTGGACTAAGAGCGACCGGCAGTAGGCGTCACTGGAGGCGGCGGGTGGTGCGGCGGGTGTCCCAGCGGTACAGCGTGGTCGCGCGGCGGATGAGCATGCGGAGCGTGACGATCGCTGCTGCGAGGTGGAGGTAGAAGTCCACCGCCTTGCCACTCTTCTCGGTGCAGCGTCGCAGCTTCCCGTAGCCGTTCATCCACGAGTGCGTCCGCTCCACCACCCAGCGCTTCCCGGCCTGGATCGGGGCGGGGACGCCCATGCAGGCGATCGCGCCCGTGAAGCCCAACTCGCCAAGCATTGTTGCCGGACCGAACGCCGAAGCGGAGCGGGCGCTGGCGGGATCACCGGCCGATCGCTCACATCACGAGACGTTGAGCTTGGAATATGGACACAGGTTCTCTGTGTTGCCTCCAAAAGACCTGTAAGTGTTGTGATTTGAGCATGGGGGTGGCGACCGTGGACCTGATGATCGGCGGCAAGGTTTTTCTGGTCACTGGAGGGACCAAGGGGCTCGGGCTGGCAGCCGCGCGAGTCCTCACCGCGGAAGGCGCCCGGGTGGTCGTGTCCTCACGCACCCAAGAAGCGGTGGAGAAGGCCGTCGCAGAGCTAGGCGGCCCCGACCACGCCATGGGCCTGGTCGCCGACAACGCCGACCCCGAAGCAGCCGACCGGCTAACGGCGGCCGCCCTACGGCAGTACGGACGTCTGGATGGTGCGCTGATCAGTGTGGGCGGTCCTCCGACCGGCCCCATCACCGCCATCACCGACGCTCAGTGGCGTGAGTCTTTCGAGTCCGTCTTCCTTGGTGCCCTGCGCGTTGCACGCACGGCTGCCCCAGTCCTGCCCACCGGAGGCTCTATCGGCTTCGTTCTGTCCCTGTCCGTGAAAGCCGCGTGGCCGAATATGAGCGTGTCCAACGGGCTCCGACCAGGACTCGCCATGGCTGCCAAGACCTTGGCCGACGAACTGGGCCCACGCGGCATCAGGGTCAACGGCTTCGTGGTCGGCTCCATCGCCACCGACCGCCTCACTCAGCTCGAAGAGGCCACCGGCGATCCCCAGCAGGCACGGATCCAGCGGACAGCCGACATACCGCTTCGCCGATATGGCACACCCGAAGAATTCGGCCGCCTGGCCGCAGTCGTGCTTTCACCAGTGGCGTCCTACACCACTGGCAGCATGATCCACATCGACGGAGGCGCCCTACGTTCCCTGTGACAGTCAGCCGACCGTCGAAACTCGTTTTCCTCAGACCGACCGGTAGGAGGCGTGAGTAGGCCGCTGACAGCCACCCCAGACGCACGGCAGGCACGAGCCCGAGTTGATCATGGAGTTCTCTACGCTCAGTGACCACCGGAGGGCTCGTGCCTGTCCTGCCTTCATGCCTGCTCGAGCCCTTGTGGGACCAGTTCGCGGCGCTCCTGCCGCGGCACGTGGACACCCATCCGCTGGGCTGCCACAACCCCCGCATCCCTGATCGCGTCGTCTTTGAGCACGTGATCGCTGCCCTGGTGCACGGCTCCGGCTACGAGCGGATTGCCACTCCCCGATGCTCGGACCGCACCATTCGACGTCGCGTCACATACTGGGCCCAGCTGGGGATAGCCGAGTAGGTTCACGCCCTGGCCCTGGAAGCGTACGACCGCATGATCGGCCTCTCGCTCAACGAACTCGCGGTGGACGGGTGCATCACCAAGGCGCCCTCTGATGGCGAGAAGGCCGGCAGCTCCCCGGTCGACCGCGGCAAGCAGGGCCTCAAACGCTCGGTGGCCTCCGACGCCCGCGGCATTCCCCTTGGCATCGTCTCCGCTGGCGCCAACCGACACGACTCGCCCCTACTCGCACCAACACTCGAAGCGGCGAAAGATCAGGTCGGACGACTTCCACAGCGCGTCAACGTCAACCTCGATCGAGGCTACGACAACAGCAAGACCCATTCTTTGCTTGGCGAGTTGGGCTTCACGGGCGCGATCGCCTGCATGGGCGTCCCCGCCCCGATCCAGGCCGGGAAGCGCTGGGTGGTGGAGCGGACGCACTCGTGGATGAACGGCTACGGGAAGCTGCGACGCTGCACCGAGAAGAGTGGCAAGGCGGTGGACTTCTACCTCCACCTCGCAGCAGCGATCGTCACGCTCCGCATGCTCATCCGCCGCCCGACCACGCTGTACCGCTGGGACACCCGCCGCACCACCCGCCGCCTCCAGTGACGCCTACTGCCGGTCGCTCTTACTGCGATATCACCCAGACGGGCCATCAGTTGCTGCAAACCCGATGAGCAGATCTCGAAGCGGAACCGCCGCTACCGGCAAACGCTGTACCGCCGGCCTTCGCACCCGGCCCAGCCCCGAGCGTCACTCAGCACCACATGTCCGTTCGCCGTAGCGATACGAGAACAGGGCCGAGAAGGAGTGGCTGCGAACGGGCCCGTACCGCCCGTGGACAAACCGCTTCAAGGTGAGGTGAAGTGGTTCATGACCTGGGCGGCGAAGGCGGCGGAGGCTTCGACCATTGGTGTGTGGCCAGAGTCGAGTACGACGGTCCGCGCTCCGCGGCGGCCCGCAGCCAGGCCCATCCCCGACCGTGCGGGAGTGAACGTGTCGTGTTCGCCGCAGATCAACAGCAGTGGAACCTCGCTTCCCCGGCCGCACTTCATCACGGCGTCGTGCGCGTTGAGGGCGCGCCGAAAGTTCACAGTCGTATGCGGAAGCCGAAAGGCCTCTTGGTAGGCGGGCGCGAGTGCCTCGCGCAGTGTTTCCCGGTTGTGCGGAGCCAAGGTGTGGTCGCAGGCCAAGAGGGACACTTCCAGGATCTGCCCCTGTCCTGCCATGTCCACCGCTTGCGCCAGCATCTTTCGCGTCTCCTGCGTCAGTTTCTCGCTCGCGTTGGTCAGCACCACCCGTGCGACCCGGTCGACGTGGTGCTCCAGCAGAAGGCAGGCCAGGCCGGCGCCGTAGCAGTACCCCAATAGGTCAACCTGCCGCACTTCCAGGTGCTCCAGGGCCAAGTTGACGGCCGCAGCCTGGATCTCGTAACCGGCGATGGTCTCGTCGTCCAGTTCCGAGGCGCTACCGAAGCCGGGTGGGTCGAACGTGATGACGGTGACGTCGTCGGGTAGATGCGCCTCGAGCAAATCCCAGTCGTGCATGTCCATCGTAGCCCCGCCGAGCAGGGCGATCGGCCGACGCGTCGATGGTTGCGATGCGGCACGCACCCGGCAGGCGAAGTCGTACCCGGCCATCCTCAGCCGGTGCACGCGCTCTCGCGTCGCGGGAGATCCAGGGGTGCTGATCGCATTCCGCCGAATGGTCATGCCGCCTCCACCTGAGCCGTGTTCACCTTTCGGCGCGCCCCGCACATCTCGGCCGTGGCCGCCCGTTCATCGCTGTGAGGAGAGCCGTCGCCGACAACGTCGTCTTGCCGACGGGCGCCGGCGCGTGGATTGAGGTCCAGATCAGAGGTCGTACCACACCGAGGCAATCTCGACCCCGTCGCATGGCGAGTACGTCCCGAGCACGGTGGCGCCGCGTACGCGGACTGTCCGGGGTTCCTCGAGGCGAGGTGGCTGAGAAGGAGACCACCGATGTCCTCGCGGTGGTGTTCGCGCCGCACAGCAAGAAGCTGCCCGTACCAGTGAGAAGTTCCTTTCGGATGGTTCCTCCGGTCGGCGCCGTAGGCGGCGAGCACGTTTTCGACAGCCGGGCCGCAGATGTCCCGAGGCTGTTGCTCCACCGCCGGCCACTCCTTGTCGGTATCGAGCGCAGAGGAGTGCTGGCCCAGGACGACGCCTTTGCCCTCCACAAGGAACACCTCGCCCACCTCAAGGTTCTCCTCGGCCACCCACCCGAAATAGCCGGGTGCCGGACGCCTGTAGAGCTGCTGCGTGCTGAACATCCACTGGTAGAGGCGGTCCTCGGCGAAGGCGTCGGTCAGGATCTCCGTGACCTCGTCGATGTCTTCTCGCGTCCCGCTACGCACCTCGGCGGATGTCATTGGATCTGTCTTCCTGATTCATCGGAACACCTTAGCCATGTGAATGCGTATAGTAACAGAATGCGTACTTAAAGTTAGTTTAGTGTGCGGTGGCTGGCTGGACTTCAGGGAATTGAGCAGTACCCACTTTGAGAAGAGGCCCGAATGAACATTCGAACGTCCCCGGTACTGGTCACCCTCCCGCCCGGCCCGCCGCTGCCGGGGCCTATCCTGACCGGATTGTGGATCGCCTCTCGCAAGCGGCTTCTTGCTTGTCTTCAAAGGCGCTACGGGTCGACCTTCACGATGACGATGTCTCCGTTCGGCCCCAGCGTGTTCCTGTGCAGCGCCGCTCTGGTCAGGCAGATGCTGACGACCAGTCCGGCGATCGCTGGACTGGGTGAGCCGAACCTGGGCAACGTCCTGGGGCCGGGCTCAACGTTCGCGCTGGAAGGTCCCGAACACCTGCATCGACGCAAACTGCTGGCCCCCTCCTTCCACGGGCGCCATCTGCACGCCTATGAGGAGTTGATGGTCGAGGAGACCGTCCGCGAGGCGGAGACCTGGCCTCAGGGCGTCGAGTTCGCGACGGCGCCGAGGTTCATGCGGCTCACGTTGAACATCATCCTGCGCACGGTTCTGGGGGCCGAGGGCGAGCACCTGGAACGGCTGCGCGAGCTGATGCCTCCGATGGTCGACCTCGGCGCCCGGCTGACGCTGTCGCCGTTCACCGACCGTGGGCGTTCGTGGGGGGCGTGGGCTCGTTTCCGTAGGATGCGGCGGGAGTACGACACGGTTGCCTTCGACCTCATCGACAGCGTCCGGGCAGACCCAAAGCTAGAGGAGCGCGAAGACGTCCTCGCCATGCTCGTGCAGAGCCGGTACGAGGACGGCGAGGCCATGGCGAACCAAGAGATCGCCGACGAACTGCTGACCATCCTCGGCGCCGCTCACGAGACCACGGCGAACACGCTGACCTGGGCCGTCGAACGACTGACCCGGCACCCGGAGCTCCTCGACCGCCTCGTGGCAGAGGTCGACGGCGGCGGCTCCGACCTGCTGGCCGCTACCATCCTCGAGGTCCAGCGCACACGTCCCGTCATCACGGACATCACCCGCAGCGTCGACGCACCGACGATGCCACTGGGGGAATGGACCATCCCCAAAGGACACCAAGTCGTCATCGCCATCGACTTCGTGCAGATGGACGAGACCGTCTTCCCCAACCCCGAGAAGTTCGATCCGGACCGGTTCGTGCATGCCCATCCCGACACGTACTCCTGGATCCCCTTCGGAGGCGGCACACGCCGGTGCATCGGTGCCGCCTTCGCCAACCTCGAGATGAACGTCGTTCTCCGGACACTGCTCCAGAACTACGAGTTCCGCACAACATGCGTACCGGACGAGAAGTGGAAGTCCCGCGGCGTCTCCTGGACGCCCGCCCGCGGCGGGCGCGCCGTGGTCCACCGTCGCAACACCGCTCATACCCTCCCCCACGCGGCCCCAGCATCAACGACAATCCGCCGAACGAGTGACGACGTGGGCTGATAACTCACGGTAGAGATGTACAACGGCTTCTCCCCCCGGCCACCGCGCTCTGCGCCGCGTCTTCGCGGATTGGCACGTGACCAGGCGCCACCTCATGACGCCGCGCCGCCGAGTAGACGGGCTCACTCGCCCCGGGCGGCCTCGTTACGCTGCGCGTGCGCGAGCGCGTCCAACACCCGCCCGTCCTCCGAGGTGGCGGTGAACTGAAGCTTCTCGACCAGGTCGAACATCAGCGTCCGGTCCCGGCCGATCTGCTCGTACGGCTTGGCGAACCCGCCGAAGCTCTCCACCGTCTTCGTGACCGTGCCGAGCCCGCCGGCCTGCACAGCAGGGCCTTCATCAAGGCGAGGACCGCCGGGGAGACCTCGCCGTCCAGGCGCCGGGCCACCTCCTCGACCGGCGCCTGTTCGTCCAGCCCCTCCTATGAATGCTCGGTGTTGTGGCAGTGGGTTGATCGGCAGCGGTCCCGAGGTGATGGATGGTGTGTTGGCCGGCATGTTCGTCGGTGGTGATTGTTGGTCTTGGCTGTCGTGGAGATGAGCATTCCTGTGTTCTTGATCAGGCCTGGGGTATGGGCTGGTGGCATGACTGCTGCTCCGTCGTCTGCATCGCTGCTGCTGCCGGTGGTGCCGTTTTCGGTGGGGGCCGAGACTGGTGGTGGCTTCCCGGGCGCGGGACCGGGCCTTGACGCGGTCGATGGTGGTGCGTCGTCTTCTCGCGCTGGATGAGGCAGGGACGCTTCAGACGGTGCATGTCCGTATCGCCGCATCGACGGCGGGGGTCAATGTGCACGGTGTGGCGTTGGCTGGCTGTGGCGTAGGAGTCGGGCCGGATCGAACCCGCCCGGCGGCGTGGGGCGTTCACGCTGACGGATGCGTTGTGGGCCCGGCTGGGGGAGCGCCGTCACCGACGGTGGCGTGTCCGCCGAGGCCGTCGGCGCGGTGGCCACCGGCTCAGCACCCGGGCGAAGCTGGCTGTCCGCCACACCGGCCACTCGGCCCAGCGCCGCGCCACCGAGGAGTCCCGCCGCGCCGGCAACGACCGCAAGGTCATGGCCAAGCAGGGCGGATGGTGCCGATCTCCGGCGTCGTGGAGGGCTACTTCGAGGGCGCCGACGGCTGGGAAGAGAACGCCATGATCGGTGTCACCTGCTGATTCCTGCTTCTCGGGACGCCGTAGGCTCCTGGTAGTCGGCTTGCCCTGCCACTCGTCGAGACAACGAGCCTGGCATAGGAGGGGCGCGCCGTAGCACGGGGGGTGAGACCGCGCATCCGGCGGGCAGGAGGCCGCTCCACGTGCCGGGGCCGTACGCCCTTTCCGGTGGCTGCGGGCCGTCGGATGCTGCGAAGTGGCGGGCTTGGCAGGTGAGGCGTTCGCTGGCCCACTCGGCCAATACCACCGCGATCGCCCTCAACAGACTCCGAGCTGGCGAGTCTGGCGACCGTAACGTACGGTCAGCCCGCCCTAGCCGCAGCTGCCTTCTTTGGTTTCCGCTCTCCAAGGAGAAGCTCCATGGCCCCCGTACGTGCCACCACAGCCCTGACGGCCACCGCCGCGGCTTTCTCCCTCGCTCTGTCCGTGGCCACCCCGGCTGCAGCCGCTGCCCACGCGTCGACCCCGCACGCCGCGCAACTCGCCGAGGACAACGTCAACTGTGTCGACTACAACGTCAACAACAACCTCATCGGCGACAATCTGTTCGTGCTCACCGACCTGGACCCGCAGGAGACGGAGAGCACGCCGCCCGGCACCGTCGACAGCGTGTGCACCAATAGCGCGCTGAGCACCGAACCGGCGACGATGACGGCCACCTTCAGCAACGGCACCACCAAGAGCGCGACTCTCCAGCCCGGGCAGTCCGTCACCTTCAAGCCCCCGCATGGTGACGTCGACGACCGCATCAGGGGAATCCACGGCCAACTGGGATAAAAGCTGTGCCGCACCACTGGCCCGAAGCGGCCCCGGTCGCTCTCGCGGCAGCCGCCTGAGGACAGCCCGCTGCCGTTCGGCTGCGCGTCCAACGACGCCGAACCGAACCGCAAGCAGAATCTAGGGCTGACGCCTCCCCCGCCCGCCATCTCTCACGCTCAGCCTCGCCAACTCAGGCGCTCACCCGCCACGTGGAGCGCTCCGTCACAGGGTGAATCAAGCAGACACGGGCAGTTTCAAGGCCGGCGGCACGGTGAATTTCCTGCGGGCCCATCGGGAGGCCGGAACGTTGCCGGAGGTGAGGGTGACGATCGCGTCCGGCGGGAATGCCGGGCTGGCGTGTGCGTGGGCTGCGCGTGAGCACGGCGTGCGGGCAACGGTGTTCCTGCCGGAGACGGCACCGTCGGTGACGGTGTAGCGGCTGCGGGGGTAAGGGGCGGATGTGCGTCTCGTCGGCGCCGAGTACGCGGCGGCCTGCGCCGAGTTCGCCCAGTCGGCTGGTTCGCTCGCATCGCACGCTGATGACCATCCGCTCATCGCTGCGGGCGCGGGAACGCTGCTGGAGGAAATCCGGCAGCAGGTCCCCGGCCTGGGCACGGTGGTCGTAGCGGTTGGTGGTGGCGGTCTGTTCACCGGTGTCGCTACTGCGGCCGAGGAGCACGGGGTCCGGGTGGTCGCGGTCGAGCCTGAGAACTGCCGGGCTCTCAACGCCGCTATCGAGGCCGACCAAGTTGTCGACGTGGCGGTGGATTCGATTGCCGCGGATTCGCTCGGCGCGCGTCGTACTTCGGAGATGGCTCTGCATGCCGCTCGTCGGGGCGATGTTCGTTCGGTGCTGGTGCCCGACGACGCGATCATCACTGCCCGGCAAGCCCTGCTCAACCACCGGCGGCCGGCGGTTGAGCAGGCGCTGCGACGACGCTGGCCGGGCTGACGAGCCGCAGCCACGTGCTCGGCGAGGGCGAGCGGGTCGCGGTGGTGCTCTGCGGGGCGAACACCAACCCCACGGCTCTGTAGCGATCCTCAACAAGACGGCCGTCTTCGCCGACTGCTCCTCCAGTTCGAGAAGAAGCAGTCACCGAAGTACCGGACGACAAGCCGCTGCCGGGTTGGCTGGTGCGGTTCCCGAGGTGAAGGGACAAAGGGGGTGGGCCCTTCCTCGGCGCCTTGATGATGGCCGACCTTCTGACCGGGTCAAGGTCGTTCGTCCTCGGCTTCGCCTGCGGGCGCCTCCACCTTGCCCCGGTCCGGTGGTCGGCGACTCCGGCACCTATCGAGGAAGGGCCCGGTGTGATGCGGGGCCGGTTCAAGGCGGGAATGGTGCCCAGGGCAGACTGTGGCGCCAACGGGAATCGCCTGACCATAGGAGATCGAATGGACCGGACCAGTCACGATCTGCCCGACACCGTGACCCTGCAGCCCATCGGACAGGTGGTGAGTCGACGAAGTGAACTCACCGACGATCACTGGGGAGACGTCCCCGCTGTGATCCGACTGGACGCGGCTCGCTATGGCGAAGAGGCACTGTTCGGGCTGGAGGACTTCTCCCACCTGGAGGTGGTCTTCCACTTCCACCGCGTGCCCGAGGAGAAGATCGAGACCGGCGCCCGACACCCCCGGGGCAACACCGACTGGCCGCTGGTAGGAATCTTCGCCCAGCGCGGCAAGAACCGGCCCAATCGACTGGGAGTCTCACGCTGCACGCTGGTGAAAGTCGACGGCACGGACATTCACGTCCTCGGCCTGGACGCGGTCGACGGAACGCCGGTCCTCGACATCAAGCCCTACCTTCGTGAGTTCGGTCCCCGCGGAGAGCTCAGGCAGCCCCAGTGGGCCGTTGAATTGATGGGCGCGTACTACTGACAATGGATCCGGCCGGGCGTTTAGGGCTTGCAGATCATTAACACGTCGTCTTGATCTTGCTGTTGGGGTCGTTGCTCAGGGCGGGGACCCGGGCTTGGAGGACAGCGAGGGTATCGGGCGGGGTGGCCATTGGCGGGATGACGATGTCGTGCGCCTTGAGCAGTCTCCTGAACTTCAGCAGGGTGCGGTGCATGGCGGTACGGCTGCTGCCGAACAGGACGGCGAGGGGTTCTGCGGCCAGAGCGACCCGCAGGTGGAGCACGGCCGCCAGGACCTGTTCGGAGAAGTCCAGCCGGGGTGGGCGGCCATGCTTGACGTCGCCGTCTGAGGACAACGTCTCGGTGAGGTCGTCAAGTTGCTGCCGGGTCATTCCGGTTAGGGCGGGATCGCAGAGCAGGGCTTGGTCCCACTTCGGCACTGGCGATTGCAGGGCCCGAGCCGCCGGGATAGACGGACAAGGCCGGGGGTGCAGGGCATAGTTCCAGTCGCCGTGGAATGGTGGCGGGTCAGGGGCATGGCTGCCATCTCCGCGTCATCGATGGCGACTCCGGTTGGATAGGTGTCGCTACTGTGGCCCCTGGTTGCCCGTCTCGAAGCACGCCTCGAAGACGGGCACAGCGAACGCGAGGTATTGCGTCTGCTCGCCCACGCCCGGATCGGCCTCGGCGTCGCGCTCGGAAACGTCTTTCCCGAGGAGCGACTGGCCACCGCGACCCACTGGACCGCCAAGAGCCTGGACATCGCAGCCCACTTCAAGGATCCCGCCTTCAGCAGCTACGCCCTGCGAATGCACGGAAACGAACTGCGCAAGGCCCGCATCCGAGGCGCCGCGGTGGACCGGCTGAGCCACGCAGCGGCCCTGGCACCGGACCGCGAGACCCGTGCGGCGGTACTGCCGCTGTACGCGCGCACCGCAGGCGAACTCGGCGACTCCCAACTCTTCGACAGCGTGATGCAAGAAGCCGACGATCTGATAGGAAGCACAGGGCACACTTCGCTCTTCAACCCCTACACGCTGCACGAGATCCGCCTGCGCGGCCTCGTAAGCACGGGGCGTGCGGACGTCGCCTACGGCTGGTCGACCATGGACCTGGCGCGACGACGACCGTCGCACCGCAATGGCGAGTGATTGAACTGATCACTGTCGCCCACGTTCGGCTCTGTGCGGACGACCGAGGCGGGGCTACCGAATCGCTGAACACCGCGATGACTGGGGCAGTAGTTCAGCGGCTGCCACACCAGTTGCAGCGGATCGTACGGACCGCCGGAGAACGACTTCCCGACGTGCGCGGCCAGGCGGTTCAGGCGCTTGATCGGATGCGGCAGGAAATGGCGGCCTAGCAACGGGGTCAGCGCAGCCATTCGATCACCTGGTCAGCGGTGAGGATTTGGTGTTGCCACGCCCGCGTGATCGTGTGAGCGCGGTTCCGCGCCTGCAGGTTCGCCAACAACTCGCGACCGTCCCGGCGGACGATGTCGGCTTGCCGCTTCAGAGCTGTGGCCATCTGCGCGGCGGTCATCTCCCGTGCGATGAGGGGAACGAGGTCACGCTGTTCACGTGGCAGGTACAGCAACTCGGGATCCAGCAGCTTCGGCCGGTCGACGGCGTTGGTGGCATAGGCGACGGCGAGTGCGGCAGCCGTCTCGCTCACGCCGTACAACTTCCGCTTGGCAAGCTTGAGGTAGCCCGCAGCTGTGCCCTCCCGGATCGTGAGGCGCAGCGCGAGCGCGGCGAGCATGCTGCCGTCAGCCAGGCCCTCAAGGACCTGCCTCTCCCCGGGCGCGAGGACGACCTTCGCTACGGTCGTAGTCATCAGGCCGCTTCCCTTTTGACACGGCGCATCACCGGATCGATGACCTGTCCGTCAGGCAGCAGTTCACCGGTGTCGTCAAAGAGCAGGACGCCGTTGCAGAGCAGGCACCTTCTCTGCACTTCACTCGATGCAGTGATCGGGCGCCGGGCGGTCGCGACTTGGCCGGGCTCCACGGACATCAGAGCGGTCGGTGCTGGCAGACGCCATGAACAGTTCGGCGATTGCGGTACTCGCGACCGCGCATGTGGTCGCCGGTGCCGCGCGGCATCCGCGAGGGCGAGGCCGGCGGTCGAAATCTCCGGCGGGCTCGCTCACTAGCAGAGATCAGGTCGTCCGCACCCACGGCGTGCGGTCCCGGCCCACACTTCGACTATTCAGTGTTGCCAGGTACCAGTAGTCAGTGATACTTTATACCGGTAGTCAGCAGCACCAAGTAGCCGAAGGGGCATCCCATGAGCAAGCAGGTGACAGAGATGCTCAAGGGGACGCTGGAGGGCATCGTCCTGGCGATCCTGTCCGGCCGGCCCGCGTACGGCTACGAGATCACGGCGTGGCTGCGTGATCAGGGCTTCTCCGACATCGCCGAGGGCACCATCTACGCGCTGCTCGTCAGGATCGAAAAGCGCGGCTTCGTCGACGTGGAGAAGGTCCCGTCCGAGAAGGGGCCACCGCGCAAGGTGTATTCCCTGAACGCTCAGGGACGTGAGTATCTCGACGAGTTCTGGAGGACCTGGAGCTTCCTCACAGAACGACTGGAACAGCTCCGCGAAGGGGGCGGATGACCATGTCCGACATAGAAGAGTACGGCTTCATCTCGAAGTTGATCGGGCCCAAGAAGCGCTGGCGGGCGTACAAGGCGCGCGTGCAGCAGCTTCCCGAGAACTACCGCACGGCGGTCGAGGCGGTCGAGCGGTACATGATGCACTTTGTGCCGACCGACAACGACAACGATGCGTCGAGGTTCGAAGACCTCGCCGACCTGTTCGAGCAGGCCGCGGCGGACGGAACGCCGATCCGCGAGATCGTCGGGGAGAACCCGGTGGAGTTCGTCGAGGCGTTCGTCCAGAACTACACGGAGGGTGGCTACGTCCCCGCCCGTGCGCGGAAGCGACTGACCGACGACATCGAGCGCGCCGCAGGCTGAGACACCGGAAAAGACCACAAGGCAGCCTGACAACAGGCACAGCACATCACGCCCGGGGCCGGGCACCACTTTCCTCGCCCGCCTGCACGACGCGGCCACGGGGTGAGATGCCCGGCTGGCAGTTTCTCGCCGCGTGTCAAAGGCGGCGTCAGGACGGCGACAGCCGGTATCGGCGCGGTTGGCGCTGATAGATGGCTTGAACGGTTCAGCGATTGCACCCTCGAGGCCGCGAACCGGGCCAGGCCGAGCTCATCCCCCGCCCTCATGCCCTGCCGGGGGAAGCCCACGAGCGCCGAGGCGGGACGAGTCCTGCAGATCGAGCACTGCACCGCATGTATCGAACACTTGCATGTAAGGAGATTCATGATGGGAAAAGGCAATGGCGGCTTCTCCGCAGCGGGACTGCGCAAACTGCGCGAGGCGCTATTACGGCATGTCGAGTCCGGAAGGATTCCCGGGCTCGTCGCCCTGGTCAGCCGGGGCGAGGACACGCGCGTCGAAACGATCGGAACGATGCGGCATGAAGGCGGCACGCCAATGCGCCGGGACACCATCTTCCGAATGGCCTCGACGACCAAGCCGGTCGCGGTCGCAGCGACGATGGTCCTGCTGGACGAGTGCCGACTGCGGCTGGACGACCCGATAGACCCGTGGCTGCCCGAACTTGCCGACCGACAGGTGCTCAAGCGGCCCGACGGCCCGCTGGACGACACCGTGCCGGCGCGGCGTCCGATCACCGTGCGGGACCTGCTCACCTCCACGTTCGGGCTCGGGCTGGATACGACGGCGATGGGCTCCCCGATGATGGGCGCGCTCTTCGAGCAGAAGGTCTACGGCGAGAACGGATGGTTGTTGCCGGCGGTGGAGCCGGATGAGTGGATGCGTCGCCTGGGCACGCTGCCGCTGATGTACCAGCCCGGAGAGCGGTGGCAGTACAACATCAGCAACGACGTGCTCGGCGTGCTCGTCGCCAGGGTCACCGGCCAGCCGTTCGAGACGTTCCTGCGCGAACGCATCTTCGCTCCGCTGGGTATGAAGGACACCGGCTTCCACGTGCCCACCGACAAGATCGACCGGCTGCCGCCCCTGTACGCTCCCGATCCGCAGACCGGAGAGTTCACCGTGGAGGACCCGGCTGAAGGGGGACACCACAGCAGCCCTCCGGCGTTCCAGTCAGGCGGCGGCGGACTCGACTCCACCGTCGACGACTACCACGCCTACTTCCGGATGCTGTTGAACGGCGGAATGCACGGGAGTCAACGGATCCTGTCCCGTGCCGCCGTCGAGCTGATGACCACCAACCGTCTCCCTGCTGAGCAGCTGGCCGCCCGGGAAACCTTGGCCCGCAACCTCGTCCATCTGTCATACGGCCAGGGGCAGCACGGTGGTTGGGGCTTCGGGATGGCGGTGCGGACCTACCGTGGTGACTACGCGCCCATCGGCCAGTTCGGTTGGGACGGCGGATCCGGCACCACGACCTACGCCGACCCGCACAACCAGCTCGTCGGCATCCTGCTGACCCAGGTCGGGATGTCCACTCCGGATTCGGCGCAAGCCATCCACGATTTCTGGACCACGCTCTACCAGGCGATCGACGACTGACCCGCTGGCCTGGTCGAGGTCGGTCCGACAGAAGACCTCGACCAGGCTCCGGCCTTCGACGCCGCCACCTTCCGCGATCCGCTGCACGACCGGCTCAGGACAGTCGCTGACGCCACTCTCGATGGGGCTCGGGGCCGCTGAGCGCCGGGCCCCCTCGCAACAGCGAGGGAAAAAGCCGGCCTTGGGGATCACTCACCCTGTGGTCGGCGCCGAGAAGAACCCGGATCGCGACCTCTCGCAAATGAACAGACACCCGGACGACGGCCGAGCAGATCCAGAGGCCGGCGAACCACGTGCAGAACGTAAAGAAGTCCCACCAGACACCTCACGCGACCAGGGGGAACACATGACGAAGAACGGCACTTCCTCGACCACTTCGCAGTGGACCGGCATGGTGCCGGTGGACGATACGGCCCTGGCCGTCACCGACACCGGTGGTCCAGGTATCCCTGTGGTCTACATCAATGGCCAGTTCTCCACGCAAGGGTACTGGCGGCGGGTCATCGCCGATCTGGGGACGGGGTGGCGGCACATCACCTACGACGAGCGGGCCCGTGGCAAGAAGTCGAAGCGTTCGGCGGACTATTCCTTCGAGACCGTCGTCCGCGACGTCGATGCCGTTCTCGCGGCCAGGGGCGTGGACCGGGCGCTGGTGGTGGGCTGGTCCTACGGAGGGTACGTCGCGGCGCACTGGGCCAACCGGAATCCGGGCCGTGCCCTGGGCGCGGTCCTGGTCGACGGCGGGGCACCGTATGACTGGATGGACGAGGCCATGGAGGAGCGGATCCGGAAACTGTTCCGGCGCATAGGCTGGTTCTCGCCGCTGCTGCGTCCCACGGGCCTGGTCCCGCGGATGACCGCCGAACAGCAGGCGATCAGCAACATCGAGCTCGGCAGGATCTCCCGCGAGCGCGAGATGGGCCCCGTCCTGGACAACATCACCGTCCCGGTGCGCTACGTGCTCGCTTCAGGGGTGTCCTTCGGAAGCAAGGGTGATGAGCAGGAACGGATACGCCGCGGCCTGACTGCGGTGACCGCCCGCAACGCGAACATTGAAATCAGTGCGAAGGTCGCCAGCACTCACGGCTCGATCCTGAAGAAGGACTTCCGCGCCATCGCCGCGGCCGTACGCGAGGTCGCCGCTCTTGACCGCGCGGGGGCGCGCAAGACCTGACCGGACTGGCGGTTGGCCAGCCAGCGGCCTTCACCGGCATCACGGTGAAGGCCGTGCGGCATTACCGGCAGGTCGCCGTCGGCCAACCGCCCCTCACCCGACGTAGCTGCCCAGCCGCAGCCCCAGACAGCTCCATCGCACTCCCGTCCGCGCATGCGGGTCCTCACGCTCGCTGTGGTGGACCTCGGCGGGCCTACACCTCGATATGCGAGCCCATGATGACGGTGCGGTCACGGGGGAGGCCGAAGTACTCGGCGGCGTCGGCCGTGATGTAGGAAGTGGCGATGAACAGCCGCTTGCGCCAGGGCGCCATCGTCGGTGCCGTCCCGCGCCGGAGCTCGATCTTCGACAGGAAGTAGGACGCCTGGTCGAGGTCCAACTGCCCTTCGGTTCGAGCCGGATCCAGCGTCGCCAGTGTTCCGGCGACGTCCGGTGTCTCCATGTAGCCGAACCTGGCAGTGACATGGATGATCCCGTCATCCGTATAGCCGAGGTCGTCGACGACGATCCGTTGGTCGGCCGGGACGCGGGGCACGGGCTCGGTCTCTAGGGACAGGATCACGACCTGGTCGTGGCGTACGTGGTTGTGCTCGACGTTGGCCCGCATGGCCAACGGCGTGGTCTGCTTGCCCCGGTTGAGGAACACGGCCGTACCGGGGATCCGGAGCGTCGGCACCTTCTCCGTGCGAAGGTCGTCGACGAACTCGGTCAGCGGACCTTCACGCTGGGCTCGCTCCGCGGTGACGAGCTCGCGGCCGCGCTGCCAGGTCGTCATGACGGTGAACGCGGTGATGCCGATCAGCAGCGGCAGCCATGCGCCGTGGACGAGCTTGGTCATGTTGGCCGCCACGAACAGCAGGTCCAAAGAGAGCAACACGATGGCGCCGATGACGATCAGCCACTTGGGGGTGCCCCATTTCGCGCGGGCGACGTAGAAGAACAGCAGGGTGGTGATGGTGATGGTGCCGGTGACCGCCATGCCGAACGCGAAGGCGAGGGCCGCGGAGCTGCGGAAGGCGAAAACAAGGGTGAGGACCGAGACCATCAGCAGCCAGTTGATCCAGGGGACGTAGATCTGGCCGATGGTGGATTCGGAGGTGTGCGCGATCCGCATCCTCGGCAGGTAACCCAGCTGGGCGGCCTGGGACGTCACCGAGTACGCACCGGTGATCACGGCCTGGGAGGCGATCACGGTGGCCGCCGTGGCCAACGCGACCATCGGTAGCCGTCCCCAGTCGGGCGTGAGCAGGAAGAACGGGCTGTTGATGTGGTGTGGATCGGCGAGGATCAGCGCACCTTGCCCGAAGTAGCTCAGGATGCAGGCGGGGAAGACGAGGAACAGCCAGGCGCGGGTGATCGCCCGGCGGCCGAAATGCCCCATGTCCGCGTAGAGCGCCTCGGCGCCGGTGACCGCGAGCACGATCGCAGCCAGGGCGAAGAAGGCGGTACCGAAGTGGCCCACCAGAAAGCCCAGGGCGTAGGTCGGCGACAGCGCCCGGAGGATGCTCGGGTGGTCGGCGATGCCGGCGACGCCGCATGCGCCGATGGCCACGAACCAGGCGATCATGATTGGCCCGAACACCCGGCCCACCGCCGCGGTTCCGCGGCGCTGCACCAGGAACAGCAGCACGATGATCACCGCGGTGACGGGCACGACCGCGCTTTCCAGCGACGGCTGGACGACCTTGAGCCCCTCGACCGCGGACAACACCGAGATCGCCGGGGTGATCATGCTGTCGCCGAAGAACAGCGACGCGCCGAAGATGCCCAGCGCGGTCAGGACGGCCACCGCTCGCCGGCCGCGCTGTGAGCTCCACCGCCGCACGAGGGTGATCAGCGCCATGATGCCGCCCTCGCCGTCGTTGTCGGCGCGCATCGCCAGCAGCACATAGGTGACCAGGACGATGACCACCACCGACCAGAACACCAATGACACGACCCCGTACACGTTCTCCGTCGTGACCGGGACGGGATGCGGGTCACTCGGGTTGAACACGGTCTGCAGGGTGTAGATCGGGCTGGTCCCGATGTCACCGAAGACCACGCCGAGAGCACCGATCACCAGCGCGAGGCGCACCGTGTCCTGTGCCTTCGTATGAGCCTCCGGCGCCCGCGAGGGGAATCCGCCGTCCGGCGCGGCCCCCTGCCGATGATCGGCCATGGTGAAACCTCCTCGTCGCGGCCGCTGTGCTGAAGGCCCGGCGCACCGGAACGGACAATACCGATCACCGGTGCGAATACCGATAGGTGGGGGCCGCTTCGCCTCAACGCGTCTCCGTGCTGCCGGGCCTGGCGGCTCGCTGCGTCGGAGCGCTCGCACCCATCGACGGCGCACAGCGTGTGTGATGCCGCGTCACCCGGCCGGCAAACCGAAGTGGTGCAGCTCCCCTTGCCGAGCACAAGGATTCCGCAGGTCAGAGCGATGACGAGTCGCGCAAGCCCGCTGATTCAGGGTTTTCTGGGGCCTGGCCGCGTGTGGCGGCGCATGCGCCTCCACGCGCCGACGAGAAGCAGCACGAGATAGCCACTCATCAGCAGACCACCGGCCGCCGAGAGCACGCGCACCCACCACGGCCAGCCCATGCCTCCGAGGGCCCCGGCAATCAGGAGACTGGGCGCCAGGAGCCAGAACATCACAGTGCGGATCGGGTCGACACCCAAGGTGAAGCGTGCGGCCAACCGCTCGGGAAGCTGTTCGGGTCGCAGCGGTCGTCTGTTGGGATCCGCTGCCCGTCGGCGCCGGCCGCTCCCTTGCTTCATGGGCTCCAAATCCTCAGAGGGCAACTGATCCGAGTAGTTGGTGTCCTGGGTTGTTCTTGTGGCGGTCGGCAACGGTGGGCGTTGCGGTCTGTGGGTGCTCGCCCCCTTGCCGCAATGGCGTCTCCGATGCCTCCTGCACATCTCACGCCGACCGCGCTTGGTCCCGGCCTCGCCACAAGCCACAGCCACAGCCACAGCCACCATTAAAGCGTGTTGGTGGGCTCTGAACGCGGCCGTGTCCTGGGTTTCCGGGTCAGAGAAGCGTCAATATCGCCGGGTGCTCAATCACCTTCCAGACAAGCTGATGTGACGATGGGTCATCACCTACCACGGTCGGCCGCACACCGAGGAGATGCTCGAAGGGCTGGAGATACTGCCCCGGACACATCGCGAGTACCGCGGAGCCACCTTCAGCGAGCTGGCTCTCGACGGCATCCTGGCCCGCAGTCCCAAGGTCGCACTCGTCGACGAGCTGCCGCACACCAACGTTCCCGGCGGCCGCAACGCCAAGCGGTGGCAGGACATCGAGGAGCTGCTGGACGCCGGGATCGATGTCGTCACGACCGTCAACATCCAGCATCTGGAGTCGCTCAACGACGTCGTCGAGAAGATCACCGGAGTCCCGCAGCGGGAGACCGTGCCCGATGAGGTCGTACGGCGTGCCCACCAGATCGAGTTGGTGGACATGCCCGCCGAGGCGCTGCGCCGGCGCATGGCACATGGCAACATCTACAAACCGGAGAAGGTCGATGCCGCGCTCGCGCACTACTTTCGCTTCGGCAATCTGACGGCCCTGCGGGAACTCGCGCTGCTGTGGGTCGCCGGGCGGGTGGACGAGACCTTGCAGAAGTACCGTTCGGAGCACGGCATCGGCACGGCGTGGGAGACCCGGGAGCGAGTCGTGGTGGCGCTCACCGGCGGCCCGGGGGGGGCGAAACACTGATCCGTCGGGCGGAGCGGATCGCTGACCGGTCGTCCGGTGGTGACCTGCTGGCCGTACACGTGGCCCGCAGTGACGGCCTCGCCGACGCCTCCCCCGCCGCACTGGCAAAACAACGCGCCCTGGTCGAGAGCCTGGGTGGCAGCTACCACTCGGTCGTCGGCGACCATGTGCCCACCGCACTGCTGGACTTCGCCCGGGCCGAGAACGCCACCCAGCTCGTCCTGGGCACCAGCCGCCGCAGCTGGCGTCCCGACTGGTGGCACCGCGTGGGATCGGCGAGGACACGGTCGAGCTCTCCGGCGACATCGACGTCCACATGGTCACCCACGAACGCGCCGGCCGAGGGCGCCGGTTGCCGGTGCCCGGGCGTCGAGTGACGTACGCGCGCCGCATCACGGGACCGCTGGCCGGGCTCCTCATCCCGCCTCTGCTGACCGCGGTCCTCGCGAACATCCGCGGCACGCTCAACCTGACCAGCGAGGCGCTGCTCCTCCTCGTCACCGTCATCGGCGTGGCCTGCTTCGGCGGTGTGGTCTCCGCACTGCTCGCCTCGCTCACCGCATCGCTGCTGCTGCTGAACTACTACTTCATCCCGCCGAGCGGTCAGTTCTCGATCATCGAGCCCAACAACGCCCTCGCGCTTGCAGTCTTCGCGGTGGTCGCCGTCACGGTCGCCGCCATCGTCGACCGGTCGCTGCGCCTCGCACGGCGGGCGGCGAGCGCGACCGCGGAGGCGGAGACCCTCTCGTCCATGGCCGGGAACATCCTGCGCGGCGACCAGGCGGTGCCGATACTGCTGGAACGCACCCGTGAAACCTTCGGCATGGAGTCGGCCGAACTCGTCCCGCGTGCGGATCAGGAGAGCGAACCAGCCGAGGACGGTGACGGACTGGTGAAGGTGTCGGCCGGCCCCTATCGGGTCCTGGTTCTCCGAGGACGCGCCCTCCCGGCGTCCGAACACCGGGTACTCACCGCCTTCGCGGCACATCTCGCCGCGGCCCTGGACCATGCCCGCCTCACGGAAGCCGCCGCCGAGGTCGAACCGGTCAAGGCGGCCGACCGGATGCGTACCGCGCTGCTCGCCGCGGCCAGCCATGACCTGCACACACCGCTGGCCTCCGGACGGGCGGCGATCAGTTCCCTTCGCAGCACGGACGTGGACTTCACCGCCGCGGAACGGCAAGAACTGCTGGCCACCGCCGAGAACTCCCTCATCCAGCTCAACCGCCTGGTGGACAACCTCCTCGATATGAGCCGACTGCGCGCCGGTGCCCTCACCCTGCACCTCCAGCCGACCGCCTTCGCGGACGTCCTCCCCACGGCACTCGCCACCCTCGCCGCCTCGTCGGTCCCGATCGAGTCCCAGGAACTGGCGGAGATCTGTGATGTGCTGGCAGATCCGCCGCTCCTCGAGCGCGTCCTCGCCAATTTGGTCACCAACGCGGTACGGCACTCGCCCGAACAGCGAACGGTCATGGTCACTGCCAGCGCACTGGGTCGCCGGGTCGAGCTGAGGGTCATCGACCGTGGCCCGGGCCTGCGCGCGGAAGACCGGGACCGGATCTTCGTCCCCTTCCAGCGTATGGGCGACAACGACAACACCACCGGCCTGGGACTCGGCCTCGCCCTCTCCCGAGGGCTGACCGAGGCCATGGGCGGCACCCTCGTCCCCGAGGACACCCCCGGAGGCGGCTTGACCATGGTTCTCTCCTTGCAAGCGGCCTGATGCCAGTCTGTGCACCGCCGCCGCCCGGGAAGGCCGAAGGTCGGAGGCAGGCTCCGGCGCCCTCCCGAACCGACGCGGGCTCAGCCCGGTGAACGGTCTGTCCAAGACGACTCCGACGCCGTGATCACACCGGCCACGACGAAGTCATGCCACCTGTGACCAGTAGTTGTGGGGCAGCCCTTAGGCTGACGGCCAAGCCTGTTCGAATGGGGGCGTCGTAGATGGTGGTTGCCCAGCCGTTGCCGGTTCAGGGGATGCACACGGGCCCCTTCCCGGTGGGCGCTGCCGCAGGCATGCTCGTGGTCGGTGGGCTGGTGGTCACCGCCTCTGTCGCGCTCTCGGCCAGGGGATCCGAGCCGAAGAGCGAGAGCAAGTCCTTGAGGAACTGGCTGCTCGGACTCGGCACGACGTTGTGCGTGCTGGGCGGACTCGGCTTGTTGGACCACTACTTCGAGACCCGACAGACGAGCGACGGACTGCACGCCGCGGGTCGCCGGATCATCGACGACGCGGTGAAGGAGGCCCGGGGCTGCGACCCGTCTTCCCCTGAACCCACCTTCGTCTACCCGAGCGGATCGGTGCCCGGCGGGGCTGCCACCTACGTCCCGTCGCCGTGCAGTACCTCCCCGCGTGACGTCCTGCTGTCGCACTCGACGACAGTGACCGACCGGATCGGGTACAAGGCGGAGAAGGGAGATTCCTTCTCCACGAACGGGCACGTGACGGTGACCGACGAGGCCAGCGGCAAACAAGTCTGCGCCATCATTCCGGACACGGCGAATGGCAGCGGCTCTGTTACCGACGGCTCATGCCGGGATTAGGGCCGTCCGGCAAAATGCAGCAGCAACCGAGCGATCGGGCGACCTCCACCCGCGGATGCTCCGACCGTCCGTCTGCCGGTCGGTCCTACTTCTCGGCCGTGCCCGGTATCCCGCTGATGGACTCCTGATAGATGTCCGCATTGGTGCGCGAGTCCTTCACCAGGTCGTCGCAGAAGGCAGCGACATCGTTGCCGATGAGTCCCAGAACTCCCTTGCCGGCCGCCACTCCCTCCTCGAAGAAATCGACAAGCCCTGAGAGCAGGTGCCCGTCAGGCAAGTCGATCGGTCCGACCTTGAAGAGGTACCTCTGAATCTCCTTGTAGACGATCTGGTAGTCCGGCGGCAGCGCCTGGACCCGTGCCACATGCGCCCGCCACTGCTTCTTGCCCTGGATGATGTCTTGGATTCCCACGTCAGCCTCCTAGCTGGCCCAGTTTCTTTGCGACGTTCCGGTTCAACTGCTCGCGCCATCGGTCGCGGTAGCTCCGAGCCCCTTCTTCGCCGGTCAGCGCCGCGCAGAAGCCATCAATGTCGTCGCCGAGCACCTCGTGAATGCTCAGCCCGTCCGCCGCTGTTTCTTCGAGCAGCCCCAGGACGCCGTCAAGAATCGGCGTCAGGTTGCGACCCGTGAAGTCCGAGTGGGGAAAGACGCTGACCTTGATCTGTTCCCACGCCTCCCGGTAGTCGGCCGGCAAAGCCTCGACCCGGGCTTCGAACGCCTTCCATTCCTTCGTGAGGTCACTGCCCGTAACGGTCTCCCAGAAGTTCATCGCCCGCTCTCCTTGAGATTGTCGATTCGCGATGAGAGGTACTCCCATTTCGCCCAGAACTTCGCGAGTTCTTCGCGCCCTGCCTCGTTGAGCGCATAGAACTTGCGCGGTGGCCCCTGTCTGGATGGCCGTTTCGTCGCTTGGACGAGTCCGTTCTTCTCCAGTCGCACCAAGATGGTGTAGATCGTCCCCTCGGTGACGTCGGCAAAGCCGAGTTCGTTCAGCCGACGCGTGATGGCGTACCCGTAGGCCTCCTCGCTGCCGATGATTTCAAGCACGCAGCCCTCAAGCGTGCCCTTCAACATCTCCGTCAGGTCGTCCAACGCCGACCTCCTCTTCGATCCCGCCAGTACTGCGTAATATCGAGTACCACTATACGGTAACACGTAGTAGCTCGGCGCGCGGCGAGCGCGGAACCAGCGAAGCGATTCGCATCATCAGCGCCGCGCTTGATGCGCGGCACGTGAGGAGACCGGACCTTGCCTGTAGGCGGGGACCATTTGCCGGTCGGTCTAAGGCTCGTCCCGCAGACGGGAAGTTGACACGGAATCCGGCGTCATTGTGAACGGACAGCAGCTCATCAGAGGTACGTCAAGAGGTGCGGGCGGCGGTTGCGCCGGCGCGCGGCCTGGCATGTGATGGTGACGTGAACAGCGCCTGGCTCCTGCTCGACCGTCCGCCTCATCCGGCGGGTCCGCGTCGCGCGCCGCGCTGCATGGAGACCTCCGCCTCCCGCTGAGACCTCTCCCGCATCCTGACGGGGCGCCGTGACCTGACCCGACGCCCCGTTCTTGTGCACCCCAACGCCACTGCCCCGAGGGCCGATTCGGCGTACCCACCCGTTTCACCTACCCGGAAGAGATCATGTCCGTCCTCGACCTTTCCTCCCGCACCGTCCTGGTGACGGGAGCCACCTCCGGCATCGGCTACGAGACCGCCCGGCAGCTCGCCGAAGGCGGCGCCACCGTCCTCGTCCACGGCCGCACCGCCGAAGACGCACAGGCCGCCACCAACAAACTCGTCGCCACGGACGGTATCGACGCCGCCCAACTCTGCGGATTCAGCGCGGACTTCACGTACCTGGAGGAGGTCGAGGCGATGGCGCGTCGTGTCGTCGCCGAGCACCCTCAGCTGGACGTCCTGGTCAGCAACGCCGGTATGGCGGCCCCCGAGCGCCACACCCTGACGGCCGACGGCAACGAGATCGCCTTCCAGGTCAACTTTCTCGCGCACTACCTGCTGACCTGTCTCCTGGAGCCGGCACTCACCAGTGAGCCCGGTGGCCGGGTCGTCAATGTGTCCTCGTCCCTGCACCGCACCGCCTCCATCCAGTGGAGCGACCCGCAGCGCACCCGTCGCTACTCCCGGCTCGCCGCCTACGCCCAGTCGCAGCTCGCGCTCACCGTCTTCGCCGCCGACCCGCGGGTGACGGCAGTCTCCGTGCACCCGGGCATCTGCGAGACCGACCTGCTGCCGCTGTACGCGCACAGCGGTGAGCCCGCGGCGGAGGGCGCCGCCCATGTCGTACGCCTCTGCGACCCGGCCACGGAGATCGTCAACGGCGCCTACTACGACCGCGACCAGCGCGTGGAGCCCGCCCCCGCCGCGACCGAGGACCGCACGCTCAAGCGCCTCACCAAACTCGCCGACCTGCTGGTCGGGCAGCACTCCTGAGAAACACCGCCGCCCGAGAAACACCCAGGCGCCGCGGAACACCATGTCGCCGCGGAACACCTTCGCCTGATGAGCAATCAGGCGACCCCTCGAAAACGAAACGAAGGACCCCTGCACCCATGTCCAAGCGCGCCCGCAAGAAGAAGGACCGTCGCAAGAAGAAGGCCAACCACGGCAGCAAGGCCGGCCAGAGCTGAACGACCGGGCGGGGCGGCGCCGTGCCGCCCCGCCCGTCCCCCCCCGCGAGCGTCACAAGGAGCCACCGTGATCAAGCTCTCCCACGATCAAGTCGCCGCAGTCTCCCACTGGTTCACCGCCGGGCGGCCCGGGGCCACGGCGCTGGCCGAACACACGCTGGTCCCGGGAGCCGGTCACTGGTGGGCCGACCGTCCCGTCGACCCCCGAGCCCTCGCCGTGACCTGCGCCGACCACATGCTGCTCCGCGGCGACCCCACCGCCCTGGCCCCGCTCGCACTCGCCCCTTTCGCCGCGCACTACGTCCAGGCCCCGGCCCGCTTCCTGCCCCTGCTTGCCCACGCGTTCGATCACCTGGTGCCGTGGGAGCGCATGGGCTACGTCCACCGCGTACCCGTACCACCTCCGCATACCTCCCACGGGGTGACGGTGCGACGACTGACGCCCGAGGACGCACCGACGGTCGCGGCGCTGGGGCCTGAATCGGCCTGGATGCACGCCAGTTGGGGTGGCCCGGCAGGTCTCGCCGCGTCGGGACACGGCTGGGCAGCGTTCAAAAGGGACCGTGTGCTCGCCCTGGCCTGCACCTACTTCCGCGGCAGCAGGTACGAGGACGTCGCCTGCCTCACCGTCCCCGAACACCGCCGCCAGCGCCTCGCACTGGCCTGCGTCACCTCCCTGTGCCAGGACATCGCCGCCCGCGGCCACACCCCCAGCTGGACGTGCTCACGCGACAACCGCCCCAGCCGGCTCCTTGCCTGGACCGCCGGCTTCCGCCTGGAGCACGAGTACGTGCATTACCGCACGGGGCAGCCCGCGCGCCATATCGCGGCCATCGCCGCCTGAACACGACCGACAGCCAGGATCCCCATGACGAAGCGCCGCACCCCGCGCACCACCCTCACCTCCGCGACGATCCTCAACGGCGGCCACGAGCTCGCCGTCCACGACCTGAAACGGTGGGACGACTCCTTCACCCTCCACTACACCATCACGCCGCCCCTGCCGGACGCCACCGACGCCACCCCCGTGCTCCTGGCCCTGGAGGCGATGGACGACATCGGCAACGAATACTTCAATTGGGGCGGCGCTCGCGGAGCCGCGGGCGACGGCACCTGCACCCGTGGCAGCATCACCGCCCAGCCCGCGCTGGCGCTGCAGGCAGGTGAGATCCACGTACGGCTCACCTTCCTCCGCGACGGCGAGGAGCACCCCTGCCATCTAATGCTGCACACCTCGGCCGCCACCCCGTGAAGCCGACCCCCCGTCAGGACCGGCCCCCCGCTGTGCACTTCTCCGCACTGTCGTGCCCATGACCCACCAGCCACCACTCGGGGTAACCCGGACCGCCACATTGACGAACACGGTGGCGAAATAACCGCCGCCCCTGCATACCCTGCCGTGGCCATCGCCCTGATGGCTGGTATCTGTTCGCGGTACGACAGGAGCACACGATGGCCGTCTCCGCCCCCTCGGATTCCTCGTCCGGGGCCACCGTCCGGCATCGCTTGCGGGCGTGGATGCTGGAGGGCCTGACCGATATGGCCAAGCACCACCCCGGTCCGCACGCCGGACCGCAGAGCGCCCACAAGGGCCAGCGGTGGTGGCGGGTGATGTGCCTGACCGGTGTCGACTACTTCTCCACCCTCGGCTATCAGCCGGGCATCGCCGCGCTCGCCGCGGGCCTGCTGTCGCCGATCGCCACCATCGTCCTGGTGATCGTGACGCTGGCCGGTGCGCTGCCGGTCTACCGGCGGGTGGCCGAGGAGAGCCCGCACGGCCAGGGTTCGATCGCGATGCTGGAGCGGCTGCTGTCCTTCTGGAAGGGCAAGCTGTTCGTCCTGACCCTGCTCGGCTTCTCCGCCACCGACTTCCTGATCACCATCACCCTCTCCGCGGCCGATGCCTCCACCCACCTCGTGGAAAACCCGCACGTCAACAGCGTGCTGCACAACCAGCAGATGCTCATCACGCTGATCCTGGTCGCCCTGCTCGGCGCGGTCTTCCTCAAGGGCTTCCTCGAAGCGATCGGGGTGGCGGTCGCCCTGGTGGGCCTCTACCTCACGCTCAATGTGGTCGTGGTCGTCGTCGGACTGTGGCATGTGGCCAGCGCTCGCGGATCAGCAGTTCGTCCACATCGTCAGTGATCTTCTTGACGACCTTGGGGAACTTTGCGCCGTACGCCTTCTCAAACGCTGTGACGGCTATGAGTGCGTGGTCGCGGTCTTCGGCGTTGTAGATCTCCTGCAGGGCCTTCTTCGCTCCGGACTGGGCGGACTTCGGCCGGGCGTTCGCGACGTTGGCGATCTTGTGGACCCAGCACCTCTGGTGGCGGGTCTTAACCTGCCGCAGACGTGGGCTGGGACCACATGCAGGGAGGGTCCCCGGGCCGTGCGGGCCGGGCTTCGCGTACATGCCGCGTCAGGTGAGGCCGACGGAAGCGTTGTCGTCTCATCCGTCATCGATCTGCATATAGCCGAGCTGGAGCGGGAGCGGACGCTCTCACTCGTGTCGGTCTCCAGGCCCCGGCCGCAGTCTTGGAGACCAGTCGTCAGGTCTGGGAACCAAGCGCCATGAGCCATTGACCGCTGGCCACCCAATTGGACTGTTTCCCGGGCGACCGATCGCTGCATCTCCTAAGCTGCTGCCGGGCCGACGGTTGGCTGCCGTCCTCACATCAACCGGGGAGTAAATGGAAGCCGCTGCCATTGGTGCTCGCCTCGCCTCAAGCGTTGTAGCGCCGCTGATCAAAAGACTCTTCGTAGCCGACGGCCCCGGTGCTGGTTTGGTCGACAAGCCGCTGCGCGTCTCAAAGCTCGTTTCGTTCAAGGGCGAGAAACGAGCCCTGTCGGACGAAGATCTGCACAAGATCGCCGAGGAACTGGTGAACCGCGCCGCTCAGTCCACCGGCGTCGAGGAACGTTTGCCAGCATACGAACAGCGTGCTGTGGCACATGCCGTAGCGGACTCGCTGAGGTCGCTCGGCTACATCGA
The DNA here is from genome assembly GCF_002082195.1 of Streptomyces gilvosporeus. GTDB lineage: Bacteria > Actinomycetota > Actinomycetes > Streptomycetales > Streptomycetaceae > Streptomyces > Streptomyces gilvosporeus. The sequence continues at coordinate 531,505 of NZ_CP020569.1, forward strand.
TATGGACGACGTGCAAGCGGTGCAGCTCGGGCACCTTGCGCTCTCCCGGCGTTTGCGGTCGCAGAGCCCCTCGGCCACTATCGGTTTGTCCAGCGACGCGGTGACCCTTCATGCGAGCGTGCTCGATACCGCGTGCCTGCACATCCTGCAGTTCTTCACCCAGAGATCAACTTTTGTGGCTCGTACGCTGATCGAACACAGCCGTCGGATCGAAGAGTTATCTCACAAGATCGACTCCCTGATCGCCCGTACTCCCTCGCCGGCGGACGCACCTTTCGAGGAGCGCTACGCCGAGTACATCGCCTCCAAGCACGGGAAACTGACCATCTTTGGGCTCGATCTGTCCGAGGCTCCTGAGAATTGGCCGCTCGACGCCGCCTATCTGAGCTTGGACGCAGCGGGCGGCAAAACGCACGACCTCCCCACCCTTCTCCCCGCCGATCACATCTTGGCCGGCCGTGACCGAGTGCTGCTCCGGGGCGTAGCGGGGTCAGGGAAAACGACGCTCGTACAGTGGCTGGCGGTATCCACGGCGCGGAAGGCTCTCGACGAACGGCTGCTGTACCTCTACGGCCTGGTGCCGTTTGTACTGCCGCTGCGCACGCTGACCCGAGGCGGCGCCAAACTCCCCACACCCGACGGCTTCCTGGCTGCCGTTGACTGTCCCATCGCCAGCCTCCAGCCCACGGGGTGGTTCGACAGGGTGTTGAGGTCAAAGCGTGGGTTGATCCTGGTCGACGGGATCGACGAAATCCCGGAAAGTGAACGCCAAGAGGCTCGCCGTTGGCTACAGGAGCTGGTCAGTTCCTACCCGCACAACCGGTGGCTGGTGACCTCTCGGCCTTCGGCCGTACGCCAGGACTGGTTGGTCGGTGACGACTTCGCAGAACTCGACCTTGCCCCGATGAGCCGGGAGAACGTCGCCGAGTTCATCAAGCGGTGGCACAAGGCCGCGGGTATTGGTGACCGCTATGCCGCAGACCTCCTGCAATCCGTACGAGCCAAGCAAGACCTGGGCCGGCTCGCCACCAACCCCCTGATGTGCGCACTGATCTGCGCCCTTCACCAGGACCGTCGTGGCTACCTCCCAGACGGCCGGAAGGAGGTCTACGACGCCGCCCTCTCCATGCTGCTGTCCCGGCGTGACCGTGAGCGAGGAATCTACAAGCCGGGCACCATTCGCATCGGCGAGGAACATCACATCCAGTTGATCCAGAAGCTGGCCTACTGGATGATCCGAAACGGTCGTTCCGAGATGGACCGGGCCGACGCCATCGAGCTGCTGGAGCATGCACTACCTGCGATGCCGAAGATCGCCGATCAGGGGACGGCTGAGGAGATCTATAACCACCTGCTGATCCGAAGTGGTCTCCTGCGCGAGCCCAGTGCAGGTTCGATGGATTTCATTCACCGCACTTTTCAGGACTACCTGGGTGCCAAGGCTGCTGTGGAAGGTCTTGACTTCGACTTCCTCATCGCGCACGCGCATCTCGATCAATGGGAAGACGTCATCCGGATGTCCGTTGCCCACGCTCGGACCATGGAGCGAACCCGGCTGCTGACCGGTCTCATAGAACGAGGCGACACATCCGAGAAGGACAGCAGGCGTCTCCATCTGCTGGCAGCGGCTTGTTTGGAACATGCGACAGAACTGAGTCCGGGTGTGCGGATGGAGGTGGAGCAGCGAGCCGCGGCGCTTATTCCGCCTCGATCGGCGGATCAGGCGCGCGCTCTGGCTGACGTGGGCCCAGTCGTTCTGGACCTGCTTCCCGGGCCGCAGGGGCTCTCCGAAGACGAGGCCTACTTCACGGTGCTTTCCGCTACCCGTCTTGCCACCGACGCCGCGATTTCCGTACTGGCGCAATACCGCGACCTCTCAGACCTCCGTGTCCGTTCGGAACTGGCCAGGGTCTGGAGTCGTTTCGAGTGCGATCGATTCGCTGAGGAAGTCATTGCTCACCTCGGAGAGGAAGATCTCTACTTCTGCATCTCGAATGCGCAGGAACTGCATGCACTCCGACGGTTCGGTGGCCGTTCTCGCATCCGGATAACAGGCACGATCACACCTGAGGAGTTCCAAACTGCCTGTGTCCGGTCCCGCCTCACTCATTTGTGGGTGGAGGCCGAATCGGGCGCCACCTGGGAGTGGCTGGCCTACTTCCCGAAACTCCACACCATCACCTTCGAAAGCCCGCTAGCCAGTATCGATGTGAGCAGTCTCAAGAAGGTCAGGTCCCTGCGCACCATTCGGCTCTCTGAGGAATCCGTTTTCGTGGGATCCGAGGCTCTTCCACCAACCATGAAAATTGTGCAAGCGTGCCTGAGCACAACCTGATGGACCGTCCGCTCCACGGGTGCTCACCGATGGTGTGCGCGTGCCCCCGGGTCGAGCCCTGGTCCGTACAGGGCAGGTTCAAAACCTCGTGGCAGAGCCTGCGCCCCCGTCTGGTGAAGGTGGTGCGGGAGGTATGCCCGTCATCGTGGAATACCTCTGTCACGCCGATGCGAGCCGCGATCTCGATGTTCCTCGGGCCGTCGGCGACAAGGCTCAGCACCTCGCCCTCCCTCGGCGTCAGGGCCGACAGCACAGGTGGGCATGACTACCACTAATTTTCACGGAACAGGTCAGCGGCGAGCCACCCACAGTCCTGATCGCCCCCGTTCACCCAACCACATCCCATTGCCGTGATCCGCGGCCCGACAGCCAGCTCAGGAAGAGCCGCGCTCACCTGACGCAGTGTCATAGAAGTCAGCATCGAGTCAGTATCAGCCCTGCCAGGCCCTGTTTCATGCTACCGAACCTGCACATCACTGAGGGGGCACGAAAGGGTCGTCTGACCTGCATGTCTGCCGCCCTACCTGGGGAGATCGCAGGGTCATCAACCCAGGGGCACGCAGGTGTAGTCCATGTCCCTGACGACTGTCTGTCCGCTCAGACAATCCACCGAAGGACATCAGGCTGTCGCGCCGGAAGACAGAGCAGCAACCGGAGTACACCATGGGACTGTTGCTGCAGGCCTACATGGAGCGATACCAGTAGAAGCCCAATCGGTACCCAGCGTCGGGTCCTGGATCACCGCGAGTACCGGGGTGCCGCTCTCACAGTGGCCCCGATCCCGGCGATGCCTACGGGCCGAGCACGAGCAGGCCGGATTCCTCGTCGCCACTTCCCCAGGTGCTTAGAGAGGTCTCTATCCGGCGCCCTGTGCAGACAGAAAAGGGCGGTACGGCATTCACCCATCACACCGTTGCCCATGACCTCTGACCTGGACTAACGTCACCCCAACCGATACCACTTTCCTCAGAACTTCGCAGGTGCGAGGTTGTGAACCCCGTCCGCCGAGACCGTGGACACCCAGGCGATCGGCCGCGGCACCACCGTCGAGGTCAGCAGCTTGTAGAAGTCATTGCGGGACATCTCAACGGGATCAAAATCAATGCGCATGGTGATCAGTATCCACACAGGCGGCCGCGGACCTTACAGCGGATCCACGCCACCACCAAACCCCCCTGAGTTCGACAGAAAGTGCCCGGTATCGGGAGCCACCGAGACCAGGAGCCACCACCGTGCCGGCATCGACCGCCAGATCGAAGACACAGAAGACACGCGCGCCACGACTGGATAGTCCTGCGCCCCGAATTCCGCCAGCTCCTGGCCGACCTGGCCAACGGCGTCATCGACGGCGTGATCTTCTACGACCTCGACCGGCTCGTCCGCTCAAGTCCTCCCAGGACACCGCCCGCCAACACCTCTCCGCCGCCCAGAACGGACCAGACGGCCGCTCACGTACCGCTCACGACGTTGGACGTCGCACGCCCACACCGCCCCGGACATCGCCATCACCACGCATCGCATGGGACGTCCCCACCACGTCGGGTAGCGCGCCCCGGCCCGGGCGCGCCGTCTCCCCCCCCCCCCCCCCCCCCCCCCCCCCCCCCCGCACGCCTACGAAGATACGCCGGGCGCCGTCTCCTTCACCTCGCCCTCTACATCCGGGAGTTCATTGTGCAACCGTGAGTGGTGACGGCTGTAGAGGAGATACACCGCGAGAGCCGCGGCGAGCCAGCAGGCGAACATGATGTACGTCGACATCTGCAGCCCGTAGAGGAGATAGCCGCAGAACAGCACCGACAGCAGCGGGACCACCGGGTAGCCGGGCACCTTAAAGCCGCGGTCGAGACCGGGAGCCCGGCGGCGCAGAATGATCACGCCGATCGAGACGACGGTGAAAGCGGCCAGGGTGCCCAGGCTGGTCAGGTCGGTCAGCAGGTCCAGGGGGAACACCGCGGCCAGCAGGGCGACGAACCCGCCGACGATGACGGTGCCGAGCACCGGGGTGCCGGTGCGGCGGTCGATGCGGTGGAAGGCGGCGGGGAGCAGGCCGTCGCGGCTCATGGAGTACAGGATGCGCGTCTGCCCGTAGAGCACCACCAGCGTGACGCTCACGATGGAGAGCACCGCGCCCGCCGAGAGCACCACGCCCGGCCAGCCCGCCCCGGTGACCTTCGCCAGGATCGTCGACAGGCCCGCCTCCTGGCCGGCGAACGCGGTCCACGGCTGGGCGCCGACGCCGACGAGGGCCACCAGAACGTAGACGGCGGTGACCACCAGCAGCGCACAGATGATGGCCCGCGGCAGCGTCCGGCGCGGGTTGCGGACCTCCTCGCCGGCCGTGGAAACCGCGTCGAGGCCGATGAAGGAGAAGAAGATCGTGGAGGCGGCGGCGCCGATGCCGGCCATCCCCATGGGCGCGAAGGGGTGCAGATTCGCGCTGTGGAAGCCGGTGACGCCCAGCACGACGAACAGCCCCAGCACCGCCAGCTTGAGCAGCACCATCACGGTGTTGACCACCGCCGATTCTTTGGCGCCGCGCACCAGCAGGACGCAGCACAGCACCACCAGGACGACGCCCGGCAGATTGAGGTAGCCACCGGCGCCGGGCGGTGCGGAGATGGCCGCCGGCATCTGGAAGCCGAAGAGGCGCTGGGTCAGATCGTTGAGGTACTGGCCCCAGCTCACCGCGATGGCCGCGCCGGAGACCGCGTATTCCAGCAGCAGGCACCAGCCGACCGCGTAGGCCGCGAACTCGCCGAGCGTGGCGTATGCGTAGGAGTACGAGGACCCGGAGACCGGTACGGCGGAGGCGAGTTCGGCGTAGCAGAGGGCGGTGAGCGCGGCCGCGACGGCGCCGATGACGAAGGAGAGGGTGACGGCCGGGCCGGCCTCCGGGACCGCGGCGTTCAGGGCGAAGAAGATGCCGGTGCCGATGGTGGCACCGATGCCGATCATGGTGAGCTGGAACGTGCCCACGGTGCGGCGCAGCCCGCCGCCGTCGGCCGGTGTTTCGGCGTCTGCGAGGAAGGCCACCACCGGCTTACGGCGCAGGAGTTGCCGGCGAAGTGCCGTTCTCGTGGGGTGGGGCGTTCGCGTGGCGGGTCTCAAGGCGGCCTCATTCCAGGGGATGGGTAGCGGGCGTTTTCAGGGCAGGTCGCGGCGCATCAGGTCGGCGTAGGTCTCGCGGCGGACGACGGGGCGGGAGCGTCCGTCGCGGCAGAACACGACGGGTGGGCGGCGGGCCGCGTTGTAGTTGTTGGCCAGGGAGTAGGTGTAGGCGCCGGTGACGGGGACGGCGATCAGATCGCCCGGACGCGGGTCGTTCAGGGGGACGCTCGCACTGAGCACGTCGCCGGATTCACAGTGCTGGCCGACGACCCGGCACATCTCGCCGTCGGGGCCGCCGGGCCTGGTGGCGACCGTCGCCTCGAACCGCTGCCCGTACAGGGAGACTTCGAGGTTGTCACCCATCCCGCCGTCCACGGCGACAAAGGTCTCGCCACCGGTGCGCTTGACCGTCACCACGCGGTAGAGGGAGACACCCGCCTCGGCGACCATGGACCGGCCCGGCTCGATGATCACGCGGGCCCCGGAGGGCAGCAGGTCGTCGGCCGCCGATGCCAGCGCGTCGAGGTACTCCTCCACACTCGGCGGCCGGTCGTCGTACGTATAGCGGGCGCCGAGCCCGCCACCGAGGTCGTACACCGGGAACTCCCCGAGTTCCGCCACCGCCTCTACGGCCCGGACGAACGGTTCGGTGTCGAGGATCTGCGAGCCGATGTGCACATGCAGCCCGTCGAGCCGCAACCGGGAGCTGCCGCGCAGCCGGGCGATGGCCTCGCGCGCCTGCGGCAGCAGCAGCCCGAATTTCGAGCCGCGCTGGCCGGTGGAGACCGCCTCGTGGGTGTCGGGCCGGACATCGGGGGTGACCCTGACCAGGACGGCCTGCTCACGGCCATGGGCGTCACCCAGAATGTGCTCCAGCCGCTCGATGTCATCGAAATTGTCGATGACGACGAGCCCGGCGCCCGCCTCGACGGCCGCGCGCAGATAGTCGTCGGTCTTGGCGTTCCCGTGCACGATCAGCTTGGCCGGATCGGTGCCGGCGGCGAGGGCGAGAGCCAGCTCGCCGCCGCTGGCGACGTCGATGCCCAGACCCTCCTCGACGAGCAGCCGGTAGACCGCCGTGCAGGGGAAAGCCTTGGAGGCGAAGGCGACCGCCGAGTTCGTACGGCGGGCGGCGAGCCCGTCGGCGTAGCGGCGGGCCCGGTCCCGAAGGGCACCCTCGTCGACAATCAGGGCGGGGGTGCCGTAGCGCTCCGCCAGCTCGGCCACGTGGCAGCCGCCGATGCGCAGCGCTCCGTCGGGCGCGAGGGCGGTGCCGGGTGGGAAGAGCCCGAGCGGGCGGGGGGACGAGCGGTGATCAGGTGTCGCGGTGGTGGCGGTGGTCCCGGGGACCATGGCGCTTCTCCTCAGGGCTGACGTCGTGCGGGACTGGGCTTCATGCACGGCTGGCTGCACGGGGCGTACGGGATCGGTTCGCACCATGGTGAGGTGCGGATCACTCCCCGTCGTTGGCGAAATCGCCTAGGGTCCGCGCATGGAAATGACGGATTCGCCAAACCCGCCGGGCGCACTGCCGCCTCCGGCCGGTTCCGGGCTCGGCGGCACCAGCGAGGAACTGTTCGCCCTGGCCAACGCCGTCGCGGCGGTCATCGGCGGTTCGGTGGCGATCGAGGACCTCGATCACCGGGTGCTGGCCTATTCGTCGCTTCCGGGCCAGCGGATCGACGAGCTGCGGCGCCGCGGCATCCTGGAACGGCGGGTACCCGAGGATCCCGAGCAGCTGCGCCAGTACCGCGAGGTGCTCGGCGCGCGGGACATCGTGCGGCTGCCGGTCCTCGCGCCCGACGAGCTGCCGCGCGCCGCCGCCGCCATCCGGGCCGGGGATCTGCCGCTGGGAACGATATGGGCCATCGAGGGGGAATCCCGGCTGGACGCGGCGGGCAGCCGGGCGCTGCTGGACGGCGCCCGGCTCGCGGCACTGCACATGCTGCGCCGCCGCAGTTCGGCCGAGCTCGAACTGCGGGCCCGCGAGGACACCCTGCGGGCCGCGCTGCGCGGCGACGGGACCGCCGAGGAGATCCGCTTCCAACTGGGCCTGCCCGAACGGCCGCAGCCGGCACTGCTCGGCTTCGCCCCGACCGTGTACGGGCCCGACCGCACGGGCCCCGCCCTCGTCCGGCTGGGCGCCGCAGCGGCCCGGCATTGGGCAGCGGTGCACAACGAGGCGGCAGTGGCCACCGTCGGCCGCACCGTCTACGTTCTGCTGCCGCAGGGCGGCCCTGCCGAGGCCCGCCGTCTCGCCGAGCAAGCCGTGGCCGCCCTCAGCCGCAACCTGGGGACCCCCCTACGCGCCGCCGTCAGCCGCCCCTCCGACGACCTGGCCGAACTTCCCACGCTCCGTGCCGAGGTGGACGACATCCTCCGGGTGACCACGGCCTCCCCGGACGCACCGGCCGTCGCCGCCCTCACCAATGTGCACGCCCAAGTGCTGCTGCTCCACTGCGCCGACGAACTGGCCCGCCGCCCCCGCCTGCGGCACCCCGGCATAGAGGCGATGCGTGAACACGACCGCACCCGCCACACCGATTACGCCGCGTCGGTACTGGCCTGGCTGGACGCGGCAGGCAACATCGCCGAGGCCGCCCAGCGGCTCACCGTCCACCCCAACACTCTCAAATACCGCCTCCGCCGCACCCAAGACCTCTTCGGGCTCGACCTCTCCAACCCGGACGTCCGGCTCTCTTGCTGGCTCCAGCTGCGGCTGACCCTGGATGAATAAGTCCGATGGGGGGTTAGGGCGTTTCTGATGGCTCTTGCCGGTGTGGCGGATCAATGCTCCGGCTGGGCAGTTGCCTCGTACGGTGCGGCGACATGAGCTCACGGACGCGCAGTGGCAGAAGGTCGAGGGTTTACTGACCGCCAACGGCAAGCCGGGGGGCAGTGGGCCGATCACCGCACAGTGATCAACGGCGTGCTGGTCAGGGCCCGTACCGGCGTTCCCTGGCCAGACTTGCCTGCCGCCTCGGGAGTTTCCGCAAAAGGGGGCGGCGCGCGTGTGGAAGCCGATGGGCGTGAGGCGCTGGGGGGGCGCTCAAGAGGCGGACTGACCAGCAAGTCCATCTGCTCGCTGACGACCGGGCCCGCCCTGTGACCTGGCAGACCTCAGCGCCCCGATCAGGTCGCTGCGGTCGGTGTGGCCGCGCGAGCGGTGCGCCGCCACCACACGGTCGACCGTCGCGCGCAGATAGGCAAAGGCCGCCTCGGCCCGCTCCGCCGAGCGCGGGTCGGCCCGCGGCACCTGGTAGAGCCGCCCGAGGTGCTCGGTGAGCACCTCCTCGAACGCGGCGCCGACACGGTCGGTGTCGGTTTCCGCGCCGCCGAGCGCGAACCCGCAGATCATACGGAGCGACAGCGCCGCTGCAGGTTGCCTGCCTCGCACAGCGGGTCCAGGAACGCGAACAGCTCCTCGGGCCACGTGTCGATGTGCGCCGTGGCCTCCAGAAGCACGGGATCGGCTTCCGACACGGCCGTGTCCGCGCCCGGCAGTTGGAAGCGCACGACGGGTCCGTGCACCTCGTGCAGGCATAACTGGTACCGGTGCAGCCCGCCCGCAGCCGCCACGGCGCTCAGCCCGCCGTCCTCCTGGTGCTCGGACCGGGGATGCGCATCACTGTGCCTCCTCTCCCAAGTCCTGCCCTCGAGTCTGTCCGAGGGGCCGGCCCCTCAACTCACCCTTGCATCAGCCCGTTTTCCCCCGTCCCCGCTTCCTACCCCACAGCGGGTCCCGTGCCCGCACGAGCCTCGGCGAGCATGTCACGGATCACGGAGGGCGTTGCGCGCCAACACCGGGCTGGTGCCGCGATGACGGCTCGCGAAAGCATGCGCGCCCGCCCACCGATCCCCGGGCCCTCGAACGGAGGCGACCATGAACCGCTGGCTGGACCGTACTCCCCCTGGGGCGCAGCCCGGGACAGCACTTGCCCATGGTCCCAGCACAGCAGCCGCATCGCGGGGACGCACGAAAGTGAATGGTCACCGCGCACCGCGCCCCCGACATCCTTGTCGAAGGCGCGGCCTGCACGGATCGCTGCCCTACGGGATGCGGCAAGCCCCGAGGGAGCGCCACGCGCTGGTGCGTGCGGTCGCCTTATGGCGTGTAGACGGCGGCACTGCCGTACAGCTCCTTGGTGAACGCGGACACGTCGGCGCTGCGGTCGGCGCCGTCGAGGTTGTACGTCAGAAAGACGCCGTACCCCTCTCCGACGGTGCGGCGGGCGAGGTCGGCGGCTGTACTCTGCGAGGTCCCGCCGATCTCGACGGCCGCCGGCGACAGCTTCGACTTGGGCAGTGCGATGCCGGGGACCTGCCAGGTGCCGTAGTACGGGTTCCAGGCGTAGTCGAACTTGGACGAGACGTCGACGCCGCCGTAGGAGAGACGCGACGCGGCCGGGCCGATGTTGTAGAGGCTGATGATCTTGTCCGGCATGTTCGCACGCAGCGCCGTCACCAGGTGCACGAACGAGCTGTCGTTCGGCTGGCCGGTTCCGTTGTTGCCGTACTCCGCGTACTCGTCGTCAAAGTCGATGCCGTCGAGGCCGTACTTGCCCACGGTGTCCGACAGTTGCTTTGCGAATGCCGAAGCCGCCGATTGGGACGGGAAGTTGGCAAATCCCGCGCCCTGGTGGTTGCCTAGCACCGAGAGGACGACCTTGATGCCTTTCTGCTGTAACGGCCGTATCTCCGTGGCGGCGTTGTCGAGGACGCGCTGCACGTTCTCGTTGAAGTACAGCTGCGCCGCTTTCGTGCTGGTGTCGTAGTTGATGTTCGCCGCGAAGATCACGGCTACGTCGAAGACATTGCCGCCGCCGTTGGCGAGGGTGTATTTGCCGACGTTCAGCATGCTGTTGTTGTTCACCTCGACGTACGCCACCGAGGTCGGCCGTTGTTTCGCGGGCGCGGGGAACGCTGCTGCGCCGGTCGTGGCGGTCGCGCCGAAGGCAAGGGCCACGACGGCCGAGAGCACGAGCGCGGCCCTCCGCACTCTGCTCCGTACCGGAGTGAACATCATTGATCGGTCTCCCATCGCGTAGGTCGGCGCCCGGCCTGTCCGAAAGCGCCGAGTGATCCCTCCGAGTCTTCCGCTCCCGTGACCGAATCCCGAGAGTCATACCCGAACTCTTCATAACCCCACGCACATCGCGCCACAACCCGACTCCTGGACAAGGGAGTTGGTGTGTCGAGATCACGGTCGACATGCGCCTCCACCCTGGCCGACCGCTGACGGTGGCGACGCGAGGAGCGCACACGCGCCGGAGAACAACGCGCCACCGTGTAGCCGAGTGCCTCACCACTCGCCGTGATGGCCCTGGCCACCGAAGCGGGATGTCAGGTCAGACCTCTTGGTTGTCCGCCGAATGTCCGTGCCGTCGCGAAGGCTTCTTAAAACGCTCACTGGATCAGGTCGGTGTGTGAGGGGAACTTCGGGCATCCGTAGAGCTGCAGATGGTTGCCCCTGGAGGCCTGGACCCCGGGTGGGTTCGCCACGCCGGCGTCGTCGAGCGCGCCGAGGGCCTGATCCTCGTACGGGGCCCAACCGCCATTGCCGGCGTCCCATTCGTTCGAGGCGATGGTCAGCAGCGGGGCCATCGCGGCGCCACAGGCGACACAGAACCGGGCGATGGGATCGGTGAGGCCCCACGGGAGCCAGCCACCGGCCTTCCCAGCCGGGGGCGACGGACAGGTCGTTCACGTAGAACTCCTGCGGGGCGATCTCATAGGAATCGTCCACCGCGACGTCGGCCGCCTGCCACGTGCTCCAGTCCGCCAGCTGCTGCTGCAGGTACTTGGGCAACTCCAGATGACGCCGAGTGCGACGCCTGAGATGGCCCGGACAACCCATTCCGCCTGACTCAGCGGAACTCGGACAACCGCGTCCGCACACAGCTCGGGCCTGGCTGCTCTGGCTCCTGGAGGGCGAAGCTCTCACCCGGCCGCGGCCACTGGGCACACTGCACTCGTACTTCAAAGAGGAGTCATCGGCGGTGACCCAAGTGGCGGGCAGGCCAACGGCGATGCAGCGGGGTCGATGTCCCGGGCCAGTTCCCCCTTGGTGGCACCGCGCCCAGCCCCTCGCGGGTTGCCATGCTCATACACGTTCAAGTCGCCCGGCACCACGCTGCTTCTGCTCAGACAACGATGGCCTGCTGCAAGTCGCCTTCCAGGGCAGTGCCGACACCCCTCCCCCAACATTCAGGAAGCTGACGCCAAGATCCGGACCATTCACGGTCCAACGCTCCCCCGACGGCAATCACAGTCGCCATTTCCAGCAGATCAGCAACCACACGAACGCTGTACCACCTGCAGAGGAGGAATCTGCTGTTCATTGACTCGCCGAGGCAGACGGCTCACCGGCCGTGACGAGCAGGAAAAGCAGAGGACACTGGCCGTCTGCGGCTGCGCGAGGGACCGGGCCCGCTCGGTCGTGGCGTCAGTGCCCTTTACTCAGGTGTGTACGGATCGCTTCCGCCGTGCGCAGGGCGGCGGCTCGGAAGCGGGGGCACAGTGCGTAGAAGTTCAGGTACCCGTGAATGAGGTCGTCCATCCGGTCCAGGGTCACTGTTGCCCCGGCCTTCTCCAGGGCAGTCGCGTACGCCTCCCCCTCGTCGCGCAGGGGATCGAAGCCGGCGACGGCGACATAGGCGGGAGCGATCCCGGGGGAAGCCTCCCCGAGCAGCGGGGACAGCCGGGGATCGGACCGGTCGGCGGAGGCCGGGGCATATTGGTTCTGGAACCACGCGATGTCGTCGTCGGTCAGAATGAAGCCGTTCGCGAGCCGTTCGCGGGAGGGATGGCGCCGAGTGAGGTCGGTGGACGGATAGAACAGGAACTGGTGGGAGGGACGGGGGCCCTGCCGTTCCGTCACGGCCTGGGAAAGCGCAGCGGCGAGGTTGCCCCCGGCGCTGTCGCCGCCCACGGCGATCCGCTGGGAGTCGACGCCCAGCTCGGCGGCGTGGGCGTGGGCGTGGTCGAAGGCGGCGAGTGCGTCGTTGAAGGGGGCCGGGAATGGGTGCTCCGGTGCCAGCCGGTAGTCGACGGACAGTACGCGCACCCCGGCGTGGTGGGCAAGGAAGCGCGTGAGGGGAGCGTCTTCGGCACGACTGCCGAAGACCCAGCCGCCGCCGTGGAAGAACACCAGCAGCGGTGAGGGGTCGGGGCAGCCCGCGGGTGTGTGGAGGGTGGCGAGGATCTCGCCGTCCGGCGTATCGATCCGGATCTCGCGGTCGGTGACGGTGCCGTCGTGGAGCCCGGCAAGAATGTACTGATGGGTCCGGACGGCTTCACGGGTCTTCCCCGGGGAGTCGCCGACCACCAGGCGGTCGACGCCCAGCCGCTTGGCCAGCGCGATCAGGAGCTGGGCGTCGAGGGCGAGTTCCCGGCCGGCGATCCGCACGGCAGGGCCGGCGATGCGGCGCTTGACACCCTCCGGCAGCCGGAACCCCAGGTGGATGACGCGCTTGCGGAGTCGGGTCGCCGGGGAAACGACTCCGGTGCGGCTCGATGGCTGGGGCATGGTCAGTCCCTTGGATGACGTGACATTCGCGGTGGTTCGTGCAGTACACGCGCCCTGGTCAGCCGGGAAAGGATGAGGGCACGTACCCTTCGGAGCGACGTAGGGGCCCACCAGTTCCAGTGGCCTGCCAGGCCCATGAGGGCCGGCACGAGCAGGCACCGTACGAGTGTGGCGTCGACGGCGATCGTGAGGGCCAGGCACACTCCGATTTCCTGCAGAACGGCCAGCGAGGAGCCGGCCAGTGCGCCGAGGACGATGACGATGGCGAGCGCTCCGACGGTCACCAGTCGTCCGGTGCGCTGCAATCCGGTGACGACGGCCCGTTCGTTGTCCCCGGTGCGCAGATATTCCTCGCGGATGCGCGCCATCAGGAAGACCTCGTAGTCCATGGACAGGCCGAAGGCGATACAGAACACCACCGCCGGAATCAGCGGATCGACATGACCGGTGGCGGTGCCGCCCAGGAGGCGGGACAGATGTCCCTCCTGGAAGAGAGACACCATGGCGCCGAACGCCACTGTCAGGCTCAGCAGATTCATGACCACGGCCTTGACCGGGATGAGTACGCTCCCCGTGAAGAGGAACAGCAGCACCGCGACAGCGGTCATGATCAGCGCGGCGGCCCAGCCCAGGTACTGGGCAAGGGTGTGCTTCATGTCCACCAGCGCGGCCGTCTCCCCTGCCACCAGTACCGGGCCCGCCCCCTTTTGCGCTCTGACCGCGCCGACCAGCCGCTGAGCCGTCGCACTGTACGGTCCGGCTTGCGTGGTGAGGGCGAACCATGTCCCGCGCCCGACGTTGTCGGCAGGCCGGGCGGGCGGCGCGGCGATCCGGTAGCCCTCGCGGAAATTCCCCTCGGCACCCGTCACCAGGTCGGCGCCCGCCAGCTTGGACAGGCTCCGGCCCATGCGTTCGGCGGCCGGCGAGCCCGGCGGGATCTGAGGGGTCAGTGCGGTGAGTGTGGTCCCGTTCAGCAGCGGAAACTCGGCGCGCGCCCGCTCCGCTGCGAGGCGCGGAGCCGCGTCGCGGGGCAGCCAGTCCTCGTCGATGAACCCCATGCGCAGCCCGGAAGCAGGTACGGCGAGGAGTACGAGAAACACGGACACGGTGATCAGTACGGCCAGTGGGCGCCGCAGCACCGCGCGGGCCAGCCGCTGCCAGAAGTCCGGAGCACCGGCACTTCGGGCTCGCCACCAGCGCAGGCGCACGGGGCGGCGGCTCAGGCGGCGCCCGAAGAGCGCGAGCAGTGCCGGCTGGACCACCAGCGCGGCCACCCCGGCCAGGCAGACCACTGCCACGGCGCCGGCGCCCAGCGAGCGGTGGAAGGGGGTGGGCAAGAACAGCAGCGCGCAGAGGGACAGCGTCACCACGGTTACCGAAACCGCGACGGTGCGGCCTGCCGAGCGCACGGTGGCGCGTACCGCATCCGGCACCTCCAGACCGCGGTCCAGCTCTTCTCGGAAGCGGCTGACCATGATCAGGCTGTAGTCCACCGCCAGCCCGAATCCCAAGGCGGTGAGGATGTTGAGTGCGAAGACGTTCACCGGATAATGCCGCGCCAGCAGGTCCAGGGCGGCCATCGCGCCAGTGACGCTGACCAGCCCCATAGCGAGTGGTAGCGCACAGGCCAGCACCGAGCCGAACACCATCAGGAGCACGGCGGAGACCAGTGGAAGACCAATCGTCTCGGAGCTGACGAGGCCGCGGCGGCTCTGCTCCTCGACGTACCGGTTGATAGACAGCCGTCCGGACGCCTCCACGGTCAACGGAGCCCGAACACCGACGTACTTCCGGATCAGCCGCTGCGCGGTGCGCGTCATCTGCTGGTCGTCCCCTGCGACGGCGAGCATCAGCAAAGCGGCATGTCGGTCGGCCGACAGCAGGGACGGGGTGGGCGGAGACCAGGGGGCACGTACGAAGACGACACCGGGCTCGGCGGCCAGTTCGGCGACGAGCCGCCGACCGGCTGCCGACGCCTGCCGATCGTCCACCGCCCCCGTCGAACGGGCCACGAACATCAGCTTCGGGGTTCCGGATCCGTAGCGCTGCGTCAGCAGTCGTTCCGCGCGGCTCGACTCCGCCGACGGGTCGAAGTATCCGCCGTCCACCAGGCGTCCGCGCACGTCGCCGGCGGCAATACCAGAACCAAGTACGGCCACCAGAGCCAGGGCCAGGATCAGCCATCGATACGTCACGGCCCAGTGTCGAGGGACCGCGGCGGGCCGCTCCCTCTTCTTCTCTCCGACCGTTTCTCTGCTCACCATCACAGTCCGGCGCGCGCTGTCATCTCGTCCAGCTCATGCATCCACAGCTGCACCAGGCCGTCGCAACCGCCGACTGTTCGGTCTGCGACGAAGCAGATCTGTGCGGTGGCGGCATAGCTGAAAAAACACGCTGCGAGCGCATGGCCGGCCGGGAGGAGATTCAGTGGGATGACGTCGGTGATGAGTCGGCCGCCGAGGCGGAGACGTTTCTCGGGTCCGGGAACGTGGGATGCCAGTACCGTTGTGCTCCGCGGGTGCAAATCGAGTTCGAGGAGCCAGCGGCCGAACCGGTCGGGGACCATCCGCCCCAGGGCGCCGGCGTGGGGATCGCACAGCATGGAACGGACCTTGCGCGTACGGGCTTTCACGTACTCCAGTCGCTCAACAGGATCGTCCAGGCCGACGGGCAGCCGTACTCCCGCGCCCAGCACCAAGTTTCCCCTGTTGCCGGCGTTGTCCCGACGCCGCAGGGTGACCGGCACCATCATGCGCACCGGATGCCGGCCGAGGGACTGGCCGCGCTCCCCGGCCCAGCTCTTGAGCGCGCCGGCCAGGGACGACAAGTACAGGTCGTTGGGGGTGGCTCCGTGTGCGGCGGCGATTTTCCGGAAACGGGCCAGCTCCACGCTGCCCCACGCATAGTGCGGCTTGCCTGTCAGTGGAAAGTCACCCGGTACGAGACGAGCGGCCCGGCGCAGCCCGCTCAAGGCGCCGATGCCTTCGCGGAGGGCGGTTGCCAGTTCGGCTGCGGTACTCCGGCGGGCCGTGGGGCTGCGCGGGGGGACCCTTGGCTTCGGGGAGGCGGCGGGCTCGCTGAGAGTGCCACGGAAGAGTTCGCTGAGCAGCATGCCATCGAAGTGCGCGTGATGCCCCCGCAGTACGACCGCGAATTCGTCGGGGGCGTAGCCGTGCAGGATCCACACTCCCCACAGACGTTCGGGCAAGGGTGTGGCGGCAAGATCCCTCAGCGCGGCGCGCAGTCCGTCCAGCCCCGTCCCCTCGGCGACGGGCGTACGAAAGACATGGTCTGCGGCGGCGAACGGGGTCCCCGCCCCTCTGCCGGCCCCATCTGGTGGCGCTTGTGCGAGTTCCGGATAGCGGGCTACCACAAGGTCCACCAGGAGGCACATTTCCTCGTGGTCGGGCACGTCCCCCGTGATGCGGCTGGCGCCCCCCACCGCGACCGATGTGCCCGGGTGTGCCGCTGCGTAGTCGAAGAAAGCTCCCTTCCACTCCCTGACGCCGGCCTGCCGACCTGCTGTGGGAACCGGACCCCGTCCGGCAGTGGCTCGACGAAGGGCGTCTCGGAGACCCATCTCGATCCTTCCTGAAAGAGGACGAGGACGTGAACATATGTGTCGGCCCGTCAAACATCGGCGTGCTCACTGGTATTCGACATCTGCCGCGCTCGGCGCTGGCAACAGCCGGCACAAATTCAAAGGTCTAAAGAAGCTTGCCGCGACGCTTGGAGAGGATGCTGAGAGTATGCAGGGAGTTTCCGGATCCCCCCAAAATCGAGGGGCCGTCACCGACGAAGCGTTCGCATATATCGATGTGAGCGGTGTACACCTCGTCCACGGCGTCCAGCAGACATCGGCGGGTTTCGCAGGAATCCCTGCATATTTCCTTGTGCATTGCACCCCAGGCGCGCAATCGGGTGATGAGCACTCGGTGATCGGCCGACCAGAGTCCGGAGAAGCCTTGGGCGGAATGCTGGGGCGGTGTCATGGAAGGCCGCACGATGTGCTCATACGCGGACCGGGGAAAGGAGGTGGTCAGGCGCATGGCGGCGGCACTCGCACGCAGGAAGACGCGAGTGGCCTGAACTCCCGGCCCGCAGGAACGGGCGCGTGGTGCGGCCAGGGCGTCCTGCAAACCCACGATGGCCGCTTGGGTGAGTGTGAAAAACAGGCGGTGCCCGTGTATCCAGCGCTGCTGAGGAGGTGTATTCGACGTCAGTCCCGGTTCCGCGACGGGAGCCAGGCGGGCCGCGTCCAGTGCCTGATGAAGTGCCGGTTCGGCGGTGGCTTCGGGCAACGAGGCCATTGTGCTCACCGTGGTGGCCAGCGCCCCCGAAAGCAGCCGGGCCGGCGCACCGGAGACCCGGATGACACCGAAAAATGCGTCGTAATCGGCTTCCCGCAGATCGGACAGCGGGCACTGGACCGAGCGAACCGGGCGAGCCTCTCGAACGGGTGAACGCCACAGCGACTCAAGTTCCTCGGGCAGCTGCTCCGGGTCGGGAAGCCGGAGTTCGACACAACCAGGACGCATAAGCGACACAATAGACAAAGCATAATAAGGTCGCTACTTTTGCGTGATGGGTGATGAGTTTGAAGCGGCGATAGGAACGGCCACCAGACAGCTGGTCGCCCATTGGCGGGCATTGGCAGCCCGAGAGGTGCCGGTGACCCCGCCGTGTGAACCTGGCTCGGTGCTCACCGCATTGCCGTCGGCTCCCCCCGAGCAAGCGGAGAGCCTCGAAGAGCTGCTGGCCGATACCTGGAAGGTCATCGTCCCCGGCCTGACCCATTGGCAGCATCCGGCGTTCCTGGGCTACTTCCCGACCAACAACTCCCCCGCGTCCGTGCTCGCCGAGTACGTCACCGCCGGGCTGGGCGTACAGGGCATGATGTGGTCGACATCTCCGGCCGCCACGGAGCTGGAGCAAGTGGTCACGGACTGGTTGGCCCAGGCCCTCGGCCTACCGGAAGTCTTCCACCATTCGGGTGGCCGCGGAGGCGGAGTCATTCAGGACTCCGCCTCATCGGCGGTACTCGTGGCCACTGCGGCGGCCCTTCAGAGAGCGTCGCAGGGACGATGGCGTACGGCCGGAACTGAGGGCCGCTACCGGATGTACTGCACGGAACGGGCCCACTCCTGCGTCCCCAAGGGCAGCCGGCTCTCCGGCCTGGGCGAGCCGCAGCTCATCGCCACAGTGCCGGGCACCGGCCGGATGGATCCCGACGCCCTCAGCGCGCGGATCGACGCCGACCGTGCGGCCGGTTTCGTCCCTGCCATCGTCGTCGCTACGGTCGGCACCACCGATATTTGTGCCGTGGACCCCGTACCGGACATCGGGCAGCTGTGCCGACGCGAGAACGTGTGGTTGCACGTGGATGCCGCCTACGCGGGCTCCGCGACACTATGCCCGGAATACCGGCACCTCATTGACGGCATCGACCTCGCCGACTCCTACGCCGTCAACGCCCACAAGTGGATGCGCACGGGGACCCCGTGCGACGTCATGTGGACCTCCGACCGTGCCGCACTTACCGATGCCATGAGCATCTCCCCCTCATACCTGCGGAATCCTGCGACCGACTCCGGCCATGTCGTGGACTTCCGCGACTGGCAGGTACCCCTCGGCCGCCCCATGCGTGCCCTCAAACTCTGGTACGTGATGCGGGCCCATGGTGTGCAAGGTCTGCGCGATGCCATCCGTCACGACATCCGCCTGGCGGCCGAACTGGCTAGCCTCATCACGGCCGAGCCCGGGTTTCACCTGGAGGTGCACGAGCTGGGTCTGGTCGTCTTCCGTCGCGACACCGACGACGACACTCGCGACCTGCTCTCCCGCCTGCAGACCGACCCCACCCTCCTGTGCACCCCCACAAGCGTCAACGGCCGTCCCGCCGTGCGGGCCGCCTTCGGATCTCCGTACGTTGATGCGGACACACTGCACTACGTCTGGAAACGGATCCGCACCCACGGCCAGTGCCTGGAGAACCCCGCAGCGTCCCTTTCCTGACACGGCGCCCCGTGACGCCGCCTCAGCCCTCTCGGTCACCTCGCAGAGAACCGGTTTCGGTACCTGTGTGGCCACCGCCTGGCGTTATGTAAGCGGCACGATCGAGCGGCTCACCACGGACAACGGGGCCAACACTCCGCCCGCGAGGAGCCGGCGCAGGAACAGGGTGCGGTACTGCTGCGACGGCTGCCGGCTCTCGCCGAGGGTGGCGAAGACCAGGTTGCCGGCCCGGCTCCGGACGACGATGTGGTCGCCGACGCCCGTGCCGACCGCGGCGTCGCGGACGACGGCTGCCGTCGTTGACTGCGTGGTCGCCGGGAGCGTTCAACACGTTCAACGCCTGGACTGCCACATCCCCTTGTGTACGCGATCTGACGGAGGCGTACTGGTAAGGCCACGCGACGAACCATTCACTACAGGGCACTTTGACGCGGTGCAGCATGTGCGGCAACAAGTGCTGGAATTGTGTGCCTTCACGGGTTGAGAGCACTTGCAGTCGGAAGCGTGGAAGAAGCGCAGTGCGCAGGTGGCCACTGCGCGCTAGCGGCGGGAATCCGCCTCAGGTGAGCCGTTTGGAGCCCCTGAAGCATTCTCCTATGGAAGAAGACTGCGATGGCCAGTACTTCGGCAACACAAACAGACGGGTTGTTGCTGGACTCTGATATGGGTCCCGAGGCGGTAAAGCGTCTTCCAGCTGGGGCGCTTCCACTGCTGGCTGCGCGGATACGGGCCTTCCTGGTGGAGAAGGTAGGCGCGGCCGGTGGGCATTTGGGGCCGAATCTGGGTGTGGTGGAGCTGAGTATCGCCTTGCACCGGGTGTTCGATTCCCCGTGGGACACGGTGCTGTTCGACATCGGCCACCAGGGTTACGTCCACAAACTCCTAACCGGCCGGGCCGGAAGGTTCGACAACCTGCGACAGGCGGGCGGCCTGTCCGGCTACCTTTCCCGGGCCGAGTCGTCGCACGATGTTATCGAGAACTCTCATGCCTCGACCGTCCTGTCGTACGCCGACGGCCTGGCCAAGGCCCGCCGTCTGGCGGGTGAGAGTGACCGTGCGGTGGTCGCTGTTGTCGGGGACGGTGCGCTGACGGGCGGGATGTGCTGGGAGGCGCTGAACAACCTCGGCGCCGCTCCGGAACGTCCGGTCGTCATCGTCCTGAACGACAACATGCGCTCGTACGCCCCCACGATCGGTGCCCTCGCCGACCACCTCCAGCACCTGCGAAGCACCGGCCCCGACAGCATCGACTGGCTGGTTGAGGCCGGAGAGGGGAACAACAAGCCGCGTGCGGGTGCCGGCTCTGACTCGGGCGACGGCGCAGACCGCGTGAGTTCGGTTGGCCACCATCGCCGCGATGACTCGGAGCTTACGGGGCCGCTGCCGGTGGCTCGGAATCTGTTCGGTCTCCTCGGTTTCGCATATCTCGGCCCCGTCGACGGTCACCACTTGCCGTCGTTGGAAGAGGCCCTGTCGATGGCACGAGATCTGCGCCGTCCGGTGATGGTGCACGCGGTGACAGTCAAAGGGCGCGGCTTCGCCCCGGCCGAGGGCGATGCGGCGGACTGTATGCATGCCGTCGGTGTCCTTGACCCCGCCACGGGCCGACCGCGCACAGGCGGTGACGTACCGTCGTGGACGAGTGTGTTCGCCGACGAGCTGTGCGGGTTGGGTGAACGGCACGAGGACTTGGTGGCGATCACTGCGGCAATGCCGGGACCGACGGGTCTGGCCCGTTTCGGCGAGCGGTTCCCTGACCGCTTTTTCGATGTCGGGATCGCCGAGCAGCATGCGGTGACCTCTGCCGCGGGCCTGGCGCTGGGCGGCCACCATCCGGTCGTCGCGGTCTACGCCACGTTCCTGGGCCGTGCTTTCGACCAGGTACTGATGGATGTGGCGCTGCACCGGCTGCCGGTGACGTTCGTTCTGGACCGGGCTGGGGTGACGGGGCCTGATGGGCCGTCGCATCACGGGATGTGGGATCTGACGCTGCTGGGCGCGGTGCCGGGGATGCGGGTGGGGGTTCCCCGGGACGCCACCCGGCTGCGCGAACTCCTGGGTGAAGCAGTCGCTCACTCCGAGGGGCCGACCGCGCTGCGGTTCCCCAAAGCCTCCGTTTCCGCAGACATCCCGGCCCTGGAACGTCACGGCCCCCTGGAGGTCCTCCACCGCTCCGCGGCACGGGATGTGCTGCTCGTGGCGGTGGGCTCGTTGGCCGGGCCGGCGGTGGAAGCCGCCCAGTACTTGGAGGAGCGGGGGATCGGGGTGAGTGTTGCAGACCCGCGCTGGGTGCTGCCCGTGCCACCGGAACTCCTGGAGCTCGCCCTGCAATACCGGCTGGTGGTGACGGTGGAGGACAACACCCGGGCCGGTGGTCTGGGCACGGCCGTGGCGCGTGCGGTGGCCGATGCGGGCTCCCGGGTGCCGGTGCGGGTGCTCGGATTGCCGGGACGGTTTCTCTCCCACGGCACCCGCTCCGACATTCTGGCCGCTGCCGGGCTCACCGCGAAGGGCATCGCCTCCTCCGTCCTGCGGGCCCGCGCCGACCGCCCCCACGTTGGAGCGGGGCAATGATGACCGCCCGGCCGGTTCTCCCCCACCCGCCCGGCCGCTCCACCCGCGAGCCGCTGTGCCAGGACGAGACCCTGACAACGGCTGGGACGCCGATCGCGGTCGGTGGGGATGGTGGTGTGCGGACAGTGGTGGTTTTGGGATCCACCGGTTCCGTCGGATCACAGGCACTGGACGTCATCACCGCGCACCCGGGGCGTTTCCGGGCGGTCGGCCTGGCCGCGAGTGGTGGCCGCCCCCGTGCGCTGGCCCGTCAAGCCCTGCATACCGGGGCCGAGGTAGTGGCCGTCGCCGACGCCGGCGCTGTCGAAGACGTGAACGCCGCACTTGCCACACTGGTACGGGACAGCGGTGGGCCTCACCGGCCCGTTCCCAGAGTGCTGACCGGTCAGGAAGGATTGGCGGTGGCCGCCGCCTGGTCGTGTGACGTCGTGCTCAACGCCCTGCCTGGTGCCGCGGGGCTGCCGGCCACGCTGACCGCTCTCGAGGCCGGACGGCGTGTGGCACTGGCGAACAAGGAATCGCTGGTCACCGGAGGTGAGTTGATCCGGCGGGTGGCGGAGCCGGGGCAGATCGTGCCGGTGGACTCCGAACACAGCGCGATCATGCAGTGCATACCCGGCTGGGCCTACGCCTGCCCGGTGCCCGGCCTCCAGCGCCTGATCCTGACCTGCAGCGGCGGCCCCTTCCGCAACCACACCCCCGCGCAGTTGGCTGCCGTCACCCCGGCGCAGGCGCTGAAGCATCCAACCTGGCAGATGGGCCCCCTGGTCACCGTGAATTCGGCGACCCTGGTCAACAAGGGGCTGGAGATCATCGAGGCCCAGATGCTGTTCGGCCTCGGCTACGACCGCATCACGGCCGTCATCCACCCGCAGTCCGCCGTCCATTCGATGGCCGAGTACGCCGACGGCTCCACCCTCGCCCAGGCGGCCCCGCCGGACATGCGTCTGCCGATCGCCACCGCCCTGGCCTGGCCCCACCGGCCACCCCCCGGCGTCATCCCGCCTATGGACTGGACTCGGGCGCACGCCTGGGCCTTCGAGCCCGTCGACGAGGTGCGGTTTCCCAGCATCGCTCTGGCCCGCCACGCCGGCCGCCTGGGTGGCACCGCCCCGGCTGTCTTCAACGCCGCCAACGAAGCGGCCGTCGCCGCGTTTCTCGACGGCATCGTCCCCTTTCCCGCCATCGCCCAGGCCATCGAACACGCCCTCGACCACCACATCCCGGTCCCCGATCACGAGCTCACCCTCGGCGCGATCCGAGCCGCCGACACCTGGGCCCGCCAGCACACCCACAAACACCTCCACCACATCACGCCCAGCCCCGCACACCAGGCGCAGGAGGTCTGAACATGCCCGCCATCGACCTCGGTCTCCCCGCCCCGCTTCCCACTACTCCGGTGCGCCGCCGCACCCGGCGAATCCATGTCGGCGATGTCCCCGTCGGCGGCGGCGCACCGGTCTCCGTCCAGACCATGACCACCACCAACACCGCCGATATCGACGCAACTTTGCAGCAGATCGCGGAAGTCACTGCCGCCGGCTGCGACATCGTCCGCGTCGCCGTCCCCACCCAGGACGACGCCGACGCCCTCCCCGCCATCGTGGCGAAGTCCAAGCTGCCGGTGATAGCGGACATCCATTTCCAGCCCCGCTATGTCTTCACCGCCATCGACGCCGGCTGTGCGGCGGTGCGGGTGAATCCGGGCAACATCAAGAAATTCGACGACAGAGTCGCTGAGATAGCCAAGGCCGCCCAAGCAGCCCGTGTCCCGATCCGGATCGGGGTCAACGCCGGCTCCCTCGACCAGCGCCTACTGGCCAAGCACGGCGCCGCAACACCCCAGGCACTGGTGGAATCCGCGCTGTGGGAATGCTCTCTGTTCGAGGAGCACGGCTTTCGCAACATCAAGATCGCTGTCAAGCACCACGACCCCATGACCATGGTCAGCGCGAACCGACTCCTCGCCCAGCAGTGCGACTACCCGCTCCACCTCGGCGTCACCGAAGCCGGTCCCACCTTCCAGGGCTCCATCAAATCCGCCGTCGCCTTCAGCATCCTCCTGTCGGAAGGCATCGGCGACACCATCCGCGCCTCCCTGTCCGCACCCCCGGTGGAACAGGTCAAAGCCGGCTGCCACATCCTGCAGTCCCTCGGCCTGCGCCCCCGCAAACTGGAGATCGTCTCCTGTCCCGGTTGCGGCCGACTCCAAGTCGACATCCACCACCTCGCCGCCCGAGTCGAAGCCGCCTTCGACGGATTCCCCCACCCCCTGCGGGTCGCCGTCATGGGCTGCGTGGTCAACGGCCCGGGCGAAGCACGCGAGGCCGACGTCGGAGTCTCCTGCGGCAACGGCAAAGGGCAGATCTTCGTTCATGGTGAAGTCGTCCGCACCGTGCCCGAACACCGTGTGGTTGACGCCCTGATCGAGGAAGCCCTGAGCCTGACGGAAGACACCCCCTCCGCACCGGGAGGCGAAGGCTCATGACTGCCCTGTCCCTGTCCACCCCGTCCATCGACCTGGCCTCCGTACCCACTCACGTCGATGGGGTGCTGCGCGAGTTCCTCGACTCCAAGACACGAATCGCACAGGCAACGCGCATGCCCACCGACCTCCCCGGCACCCTGCAAGGATTTCTGGACGCGGGCGGGAAACGGCTGCGCCCCATGCTGTGTGTGATCGGCTGGCACACGGGCGGCGGCCAGGGCGACCTCACTCCCATCGTGCGGACGGCTGCGGCACTGGAAATGTTCCACGCCTTCTGTCTCATCCACGACGACATCATGGACCGCACCCCGACTCGTCGTGGACAGCCCACCGTCCACCACGCTCTCGCCGACCGCCACCCCGGCAGGCTCGGCCTCGACGCGGCATGGTGGGGTATCAGCGGCGCGATCCTGGCCGGCGACATGGCCCTGGCCTGGTCCGACGAGCTCCTGCACGGTGCGGGCCATCCGCCCGCCCGGCTCACCGCCGCACGTCGTGTGCTCGAGGCGATGCGCGAAGAGGTCATCTACGGCCAGTACCTGGATCTCACAGCTCCTTTGGGGCCCATGGATGACGTGGCCGCAGCCCTACGCGTGATCCGGTACAAGACTGCGAAATACACCATTGAGCGCCCCCTGCACACCGGGGCCATCCTCGCAGGAGCCGAACCCGCCCTCCATGAGGCCCTGACGGCCTTCGCGCTGCCGCTGGGCGAAGCCTTCCAGCTCCGCGACGACCTCCTGGGCATATACGGCAACCCGAACCAGACCGGCAAACCCGTCCTGGACGACCTTCGTGAAGGCAAGCACACCGTCCTGCTCGCGCTGGCCGCCCAGCGCGCCACCTCCGTCCAACGACGACACCTGCACCAACTGGTGGGCGATCCGGACCTGGCCGAAGACGGCGCGGCACACATCCGGGACGTCCTCGACGCCACCGGGGCCCGCGCCACCGTGGAGAACATGATCAACAACTGCTATGGACAAGCCCTCACCGCACTGAGGAATATCCCTTGCCCACCCGCCGCGGCCGATGCCTTGCGGCAGGTCGCGGCCCTCGCCACGGAGCGGGCGTCATGAACCGCCGACGCGTCCTGCTGGCGGCTCCACGCGGCTGCTGCGCCGGCGTGGACCGCGCCATCGCCACCGTGGAAAGGGCCCTCGAGCTGTATGGGCCGCCGGTGTACGTACGCCACGAGATCGTCCACAACCAGTACGTCATCAAGGCCCTCAAGCACAAGGGCGCGATCTTCGTGGAGGAGACCACCGAGGTACCCGAGGGCAGTGTCGTGATCTTCTCCGCCCACGGGGTCGCACCCACCGTCCGTCAAGAGGCCGCCCGGAGGCATCTCACCGTCATCGACGCCACCTGCCCCCTGGTCACCAAAGTCCACAAAGAGGCCGCCCGCTTCGCCCGCGAGGGCCACGACATCCTTCTCATCGGCCACGAAGGCCACGAGGAAGTCATCGGCACCATCGGCGAAGCACCCGAGTACATCCAGGTCGTCGACAGCCCGGACGAGGTACAGAACGTCAAGGTCCGGAACTCGGACAAGGTTGCCTGGCTCTCTCAGACCACACTCTCGGTCGACGAGACCATGAAAACCGTCGACGCCCTGAAGGAGAAGTTCCCCCAACTCATCTCCCCGCCCAGCGACGACATCTGCTACGCCACTCAGAACCGCCAGCTCGCGGTCAAACAAATGGCAGCCATGTCAGAGCTCGTTATCGTCGTGGGCTCCGCCAATTCCTCCAACTCCGTGCGCCTGGTCGAAGTCGCCCAGGACGCCGGCGCTCCCAGCGCCCACCTCGTCGACCACGCCGAACAGATCGACGAGGCATGGCTCAGAGGCGTCACTACGGTCGGTGTCACCTCCGGTGCCTCCGTGCCCGAGAGCCTCGTCGACGCGGCCCTGCGACGACTCGCTTCCCACGGATACGTCGACGTCGAGACGATCACCGTTGCCGAAGAACACCAACACTTCGCCCTGCCCCGGGAACTGACCTCACCCGAGTGCCCCGAGCTCCTCAACCCCCTTTCCGAAGCGCCCCAGGGCGCGAAAAGCCAGCCGTTCTCGCGCAACCAGAAGTGCTGTTCTGTGCTGCCGCAGGCACTGTCGACCGAGCTGGACGAAACACAGGTGTTCATCCCCGAACTCGCACTGCCGTTCCCGGAGCGGACAAGCCCGCACCAGGCGTACGCGGAACGCTCCGTACTGCGCTGGGCTCGCAGGACCGGCCTGGTCGCCGACCGGAGCGAGGCCCACCGGATGGCTTCGCACGCGTGGGGACACTGCGCGGCGGTGGCCGTCCCCAAGGCGTCGAGGACCGGCCTGTCGCTCATGGCATGCTGGCTCGCCTGGATGGGGGTGCTGGACGACACGGCGGAAACTCACCGGACCCGCGCCTCGTTTGCCGAGGCGGTCGAAGGGATCCGGGCGGTGCTGGCCGACGACAACGCCCCTATCGGCCACCCTCTGGTCGCGGCCTACACCGACCTGGACCGGCGCACCCGCATGCTCGGTTCCCCGGCCTGGACCGGGCGGCATGGCGAGACCACGGCCCAGCTGCTCGACGGTCTGGTCGACGAGCAGCGCGTCAAACAGGAAGGTCTTCCCAGCGTCGCGGAGTACGTGGAGCGACGCCGCATCACCGGCTACATGCCGATGCTCTACAACCTGTCGGAAATCGCCCTGCGGTGCGAACTCCCCTCCACGGTCCGGGAATCCGGCCCGTACGAGCAGCTCGTCACCGCCTCGACCGACGCTGCCGACTTCATCAACGACGTCTACACGCTCCGCAAGGAACTGGCGCACGGCGAGACCGGCAACCTCGTCATCGTCCTGGCCCATGAACAAGGTCTCACCATCGAACAGGCCCTGCACGAAGCCGCGTTGCGCATCCGACAGGCGGTGGGCGACTTCCAGACCGCCGAACAGGACCTGCACTCCGCGCTGACGGCTCAGTCCATGCCCGTGCGTGACTGGCGGGCCACCGTGACCATGGTCGACACCATGCACGACTGGATCGCCGGACTTCCCGCCTACTACCGCACATCCGGCCGCTACCACCGCCTCGCGGCATAGGGAGGCACACCGTGTTCAAGCCCCAAGGACACTCCTCAAAGTACTCACCGGCCAAAGGTGTTTCACCTCGTTACACCGACGAAGCGCCCCCACTCCCCTTCCCGAACGGCTGGTTCTGCGCGGGGTTCTCCGACGAACTGCTTCCCGGCAAGGTGACGACCAGGCGCCTCGCGGGCCAGGACCTGGTCCTGTACCGCACCCGCAGCGGCCTGATCCGCGCGACTCGCCCCTACTGCCCTCACCTCGGGGCGCACCTCGGCACGGCGGGCCGGATAGAGGGGGAGGAAGTCGTCTGCTCCTTCCACGGCTTCGCGTTCGGCCCCGACGGCACCTGTACGCGCACGGGCTACGGCACCCGCCCGCCGAAGGCGTTTCTGCCCCTGCTGCCCGTCCGCGAGGAGGGTGGCCTGATCCTGGTGTGGCACCACCACGCCGGCGCCGCGCCAACCTGGGACCTGCTCCCCGCCCACCCCGGAGAATTCACACCCGTGGCCCGTGACACCACCGAATGCGCGGGCCACCCCCAGGAAGTCCTGGAGAACATCGTCGACTTCGGACACCTCACCGCACTGCACTGGCCCCGCGTCTCCAGCGTCCGGGTGACCAAGTCCTTCACGGAGGAAGGAACTACCAGCCGCGTCGTCCTGGAAATGGCGGTACGCCCCCCGGGCTGGAAGAAGCCGATGCTGACGAGCTACGAATTCACCCTCCACGGCCTGGGCGGAACCGAGGTCCACATCCACTTGCCCGCAGGCTTCACCGTCCGCATCTGGTTCATGCCAACCCCCGTCGCCCCCTGGCGAATCCAACTACGCAGCGGCATCGACGCGCGGGTACCCGCCCCTGGGTTCCTCCCCACCCCTGCGAACCGCGCCCTCGCGGCAGCCGGCAGCTATCTGCTGTCCCAGTTCTTCCTCTGGTACCACAACAGAGTGTTCCTCTTCTCGGAACAGAACGGAGACGTCCCCGTCTGGAACACCAAGGAATACCTCGCCCGGCCGCGCCTGACCGAGGGGGACGGACCCATCACCCGATACCGGCGTTGGGCTGGGCAGTTCTATCCCTGAGCCGCGAATTCCTTGGACACCCAGGGCCGGCTCTCGATTCCCGTCATCGCGCCCCCGCCACGAGGGGCGATCAGGAGCGGTTCCAGTCGAGATCGGGGCCGAACCGGACCACGTCAGCGGCGAGGCCTCCGCGCAGGTCGGCGGGTGCCTGCCGGCGTGGGAACAGCCACTGTGATCACGGGCGATTGTGACGACGTTCAGCGTCCGTCCGCCGCCCGGATCGTGCACGGCCCGCCGCCTGCACCATGGTGCCAGTGCCGCCGATATCGCGGTGAGGCTAGCCGCCCGGCATGGAACCCACCTGGTCAGCCGGCGGTGCCTGGATGTCCGCCGGCCCGCCCCAGTCGGTGTACCTCATTTTGGTGGCCATCGGGCCGTACTGCGGCAGTGTCACCGTGCTGGCCATCTGCACGGGCAGGTTGGCCTCGTCCACCCATATCTGGCTGGTCACCGTGCTGACGCCGGATTGCGCCAGTGCTAGGAGGGACTGCCTGTCCGCGTCGCTGGCGGCGGCGTCCGCCGCGGCCCGCACGTCGTAGGCGATGTCGAAGCGTGTGGTCGGCTTCCCGTCAACCTGTTCCCTCGCTGTGCCGACGATCTGTGCGCCTGGCGGCACCGTTGCGTTCACGTCCATGGAGTTCTGCAGCCGCTTCGTCGACTCAGCCAGCATCGCGGACATCGGGTTCTTGCTGTCGGCTCCGAGCCTGGCCCACTGCTTGCCGCCGGGCAGCCGCAGCATGTCTGGCACAGAGAGGTAGGCGCTGTCGGGCAGCACGATCATGTGGGCCGTCCGGTGTGTGCCCAGTGCGCTCGTGACCACGGAGCAGTCCATGGCGACCGCTGCAGGTCGCAGGCGCATCAGGCAGTCCTCGTCGGTCGTACTCACGCTGCCCATGCTCACATGCGCGGTGAGCTTGACGCTGCCCTTGCCCGCCATGGCCTTCTTGACCGCGGCGCTGAGCGCGGCGGCCCCGCCGTCGGGCTCAGCCGGGCCGGGCGGCTTCGCCGAGCCGTCACCGGAGACCACCTTGGAGATCCAGGTCGCGACCTGCGCGCCGATGGCGCCCGCGTGGAGGATCTCCTGTTGGGAGGCCGATTTCAACAGCTCGCGGTTGCGCTGGTCCAGCGCCGCCAGGCAATCCGCGCTGCCTTTGTCGGCCTGCGTGAGGAATGTCGCCCACAGTCGTTGCGCCTGCGGGTCAGGGACGCGGAAATAACCGTGGGCGTCCCGGGTGAGTTGGCCGAGGTCCGCGCACAGCGGGCGCAGCCTGGAAAGAACGCCATCGGGGTTGTCCGGGTCAGCGGATGTCGCGGCGTCCCGCACCACCTTGCCCATGTTGCCCATGATCTGGCCGAGACGGTGGCCGGCGAGATCACGGCCGCCGTACTTCCACCACGCGGCCACTTGCAGTTTCTTGATCTGGGGTGGGGCCGACGCCTGGTCGACCGGGGCGGGCAGGTGCGCGTGGGCGTCGGCGGGCGCTGGCGAGGGTTGTCCCGTGTGGAGTGCCTCCTGGGCCACGGCGATGCCCACGGCGGTGGCGCAGAGCAAGCCGACTCCGGCACGACGGACGGCCAACCGCGTGCCCGTCACACCTGCGGGGACTGCGGCCCGCTGGGGTGCGGTGCCGCGCCGCCACCAGGTCCGGACCGCCGCCCCGATGGCGGCCGCCAGGACCGCGGTGGCCACGCCGAGCACAAGGGCCGGGCCCAGAATGGGCTGCGCTTCCCGCCATGCCTCAACAGGCCGCCATTGGCAGGATGGTTGCAGGACGGCCAGCGACGGGATGCACCCGTCCAGCGAGGTGAGCGCAAACATCCCGCAGTACCCGGTCACCACGGCCGTCCCCGCCGCGACGAGCGCCAAGGCCAACCGGTGGCCGCGGGCCGCGATGCCCGCGGCCACCGCGGCGACGGCCGCAGCCATCGTCAGGGCCACCAGCCCCCATCCCGCGAAGATCAAGTATTCGACGCCACGTAGCCCGAGCGGCGGTTGCCAGGTGTGCGTCCACGCCATCACACCGACGACCACAGCCCAGCCCACCGCCCCGCCCGCCAGACCGGGCCACACGGCGCGGCGCAGTGGCGGCGTCGCCTCCCAGGGCACCGACACGTCCGCGTCGTCCCGCACGGCGTCGTGAACCCACCGAGGCGCGCCGACGGCCGGCCGGGCAAGCTGGGCAAGCAGGGGCACGACCCACATCGCCGATGCCGCAGTTGGGACCAGGGGCAGCTCCGCCAACTCGCCCAGCACCGACCACACTCCGGCGATCACCGACAGCGCGGCGGCATGCTCGGCGACCTGTCCAGGCGGCTGTCCCTGCGTCAGCGAGTCGCGCATCGCTGAGACGTTGAAGGGCCATTGGAAGGCCAGCTCCACGCCGGTCTGCTGCCACCAGGAGAACCACCCTGACAACACCAGGAAGGCGCCGGCCAAGGCAATCAGGATCGCGGTCTGGCTACTGCCTCCCCTCCACGCCCGCAGCCACAGCTGGGCGCACCGCGTGGTCCACAATGCGAACACCGCACCGGCGAGCACCGGCAGCAGCAGCGCCTCGGGCTGGTTGGGTAGCCACTCCAACACCGCGACACGGTCGGCGCCGAACTCCGCCACCGCCATCCCGACTCCCAGCCACAGCCCGGCCCGCACCCCGGAGGGCACCCGGCTCCCGGTGACCATGGCGTGGGCGACGGCCCGGCACAACACGGTCCCGGCCACCGCGGTGACCAACGCCGCCGCGACCAACGCGATCGCTCCGGAGGGCCAGTTACCCACCAGGTTGAACCGTCCCAGGTAGTCCCACATCTGGGAGTTGATCACGATGGCGGCGGCCCCGGTGAGGAACATCAACAGCGGGCTCGCGCCGAACAACTGCGCCGGGTCGTCCAGGCTCGCCCGGCGCAGATCCCATCGCGGATGGGTTCGCCACAGCTCGACGAACGAGCCGGCCGCCTGCCGCAACGCGCCACCGGCACGGCCGGCGACCGGGACCGCCCAGCCCCGGGGGTCCGCGCCCCAGCGCACCGCGGCCAGGTCCGCATAGACTTCCCGGCTGCGCAGGACATCCGCCCGCGCGAGGTACACGAGCGGCACCAGCAACACCGGCAGCAGCAGGCTCCTGGTCGCGATCGGCCCCACGCCGGGCCAGAACGGCGACCCGAGGCCGTCGATGAGGCCGTAGGCGGTCCGGGCCAGATACGGCACGAGCGCCAGCACGAGGAACGCCCGCCACAGGGCGACCGTGGTGTAGGCGATGGTGACATCGCGGTTGCGTACATGGGCCAGTTCATGCAGCAGCACGGCCCGGAAACCCTCGGGGTCGGCAGCCCTGCGGGCGAGAAGGCCTGCGTGCAGGCACACCGTGGCGCGCCGGTTGCGGCCGAACACCACCGCCCCGGCCGAGAGCGCTGCGGGGTCGACGACGAACCGCGGCGCGCGGGCCAGGCCGGCCACGTCGACCAGGTCCGCCAGCTGCCGCCGGAACTCGCCGTCGCGGTCGACCAGGTCCAGCGGGACGACCCGGCCACGCCGCGTCTTCCACGCCGGCAGGCCGACGAACAGCACACCGGCCACCACCAGCAGCAGGACCGGCCACGCCAGGCCCAGCCACCACGGTAGCGACGAGTTGAAGCGTGCTTCGCAGGCGTCGTACGCGTCGGACTGGGTGATGACGCCGGCCGACGTGGCCGCCACCGTGCCCTGGGTGGGATCCGCCCCAGCGGCCAGCAGGCAGCCCAGCCCACTCGACCTGTTCAGGCCGGACAGCACCTCGACGATCATCGTGCCGCTGGCCACCACCATGAGCACCAGCAGCAGCACGAACCGCATCGTGGTGCCCGCGCTCATCGCCCGCTCGTCCACCCTGGGCCGGGCGGGGTCCGCGCTCGTCACGCCTCGCCCGCGGGTGACGTGCCTTCGCCGAGATCCTGCGGGTCATCGTCCGGCACCGCCAGCCGGGCCACCACCGCGTCGGCGACCGTCACCGCCTGCTCCTGCGCGAGGCCCCGCTGCGCGGCCATCTCCAGCACGGCCCGCCGCACCTCGCCCAACTGCGCGGGGGTCAACGGCGGTACCACGACGGACGCGGTCGGGCGTCGCAAGACCTTGCGCAGCACAGCTTTCGCTCCCTTCGACGCGCCATCCACCGCGCTGTCCGCGATCCGCTTGGCCGCCTGGTCCACTCCCAGCCACACCACCGGGGTCACCAACACCGCGACCTCGTCCAGACCGAAGCCCAGTGGCTCCCGCCGACGGCTCCGCCGTCGTAACCGCTGCAAGACAGTCGTGTCGTCGAACCCGGCCAGCACGTCCACGACGGGCAACTCCTCAGCGGCCACCTCCGCCACGACATCGCGGACCACATCACGCACCCTGGCCGCGCCCACGCCGACCCCACCCTCATCCGGCGACGCTGTTCCCGACCCCAAAGCAACCCCCCTGCCGTCGCACACCGCTATCAACAACACGCAGTGAGCCTCACACCTTGGCCCCACAGACCGCGGTGGCGCAACACCCGAACGGATGGCCTACGTTCGGCGCAATTCGGTCTGTCCAGAGGACGCATAGAGGGGAATCTCGCATCGCTTGGGGTGATCCCGAAGGCCGCAAAGCCGGAGGGCGAAAACGCGTTCCTGGAGCAGTTGGTTGCTGAGCGCCGGGTGGTCATCCGGTTGAAGGTGGACCGGCTGTACGGAACGGCGCTCGACATCGACCGCTAGGACACCTCAGGTCTGTGCTGGTCACAGCCACTCGTGGCTTCGTTCACTTCGAGTGGTTCTGGCACAGCTTCCGTGCAGCGGCCACTCTGAGTGATGGTTGAGCGTCCTGGGACGGCTCCCGAAGTCGCCCGAAAATGAGCCATGGTCTGGGCGGCTGGGCTGAAAGTCCGGGCCGTGGAAGAGGTCGTGCTCCGGCTGAAGGAGCTGTTGTTCCCGTCGATCGCGGACGTCGCGGTGTTGTCGGTGGACGTGAACATCGAGATAGTGCGCGTTGACGCGCAGTGCACGACGGTCGGTGCCGCCTGCCCGGGGTGCGGGGCTTGGTCGACCCGGATCCACAGCTCCTACCAGCGATTTCCCGCTGACGTACCGAGTGCCGGACGAAGCGTCGTACTCCAGTTACGGGTTCGGCGGTTTCGGTGCCGCAATGCGGCATGCCAGCGACGGACCTTCGTGGAGCAGATAGCTGGGCTGACCCGCAGGTATGGCCAGCGCACCGAGCGGTTGCGTTCGGCCTTGGCCGAAGTGGGTCTTGCCCTGGCCGGCCGGGCCGGCGCTCGGCTGGCCGCGGTCCTCGGCCTGTCCGTCAGCCGGAGCACGGTCTTGCGTGTGGTCGACGCGCTTCCCGAGCCGGAGGTGCCCGCGCCGAGGGTGGTTGGGGTCGATGAGTACGCGACCCGCCAGGGCCGCCGCTACGGCACCGTCCTGGTGGACGTCGAAACCCGCCGTCCGATCGATCTGCTCCCGGACCGGGAAGCGTCCAGCCTGGCCGCCTGGCTCGCCCAGCGGCCAGGCGTCGAGGTCGTCTGCCGGGACCGCGCGCCGTTCTTCGCCGAGGGCGCCGCAGCTGGAGCGCCGCAGGCGGTGCATGTCGCCGACAGGTGGCATCTGTGGCACAACCTGAGCGAGGCCGCCGAACGGAGCGTCTCCCAGCACCGCCGCTGCCTGCGTGTCCTGACACCCGCAGCGCCTGAACCCGAGGCCGTTCCGGCCGCGGACCCGTCCGGTTCGCCTTGGCCACGAGGACACCGGTTCGCTGACCGGACCCGGGCCCGGCACGCCGCCGTCCACGCCCTGTTGAAAGCGGGACACAGTCAACGATCGGTCCAGCGGCAGCTCGGAATGACCTGGCGAACCGTCAAGCAGTTCGCCGACGCCGCGACGCCGGAGGAGCTGTTCACCGGGCAGTGGCAAAACCGGCCTTCCGTCCTCGACGAGTTCAAGCCCTACCTGGACAACCGCTGGAACGAGGGCTGCACCAACGCCTGGAAGCTCTGGGAGGAGATCGTGCCGCTCGGCTACAAGGGCAGCTACCAGCGCGTCCACGCCTACCTGCACGACAAGCGCACCTCACCGCGGCCGGTGACCGCCAGGCCGCCCTCGCCCCGAGCCGTGGCGGGATGGATCCTCCGGCACCCGGACACCCTCACCGAATCCGAGCAGCTCCAGCTCAAGGCTGTCCGGACGCACTGCCCCGAACTCGACGCTCTGACCCGCCACGTCCGTTCCTTCGCGTCCATGCTCACCGGCCGCCACGGCGAGGGCCTGCCGGACTGGCTCGACGCCGTCCGGCAGGACGACCTGCCCAGCCTCCACAGCCTCGCCGCTGGCATCGACCGCGACTGCGACGCCGTTATCGCCGGCCTCACCCTGCCCTGGAACTCGGGCGTCGTCGAAGGCCATGTCAACCGGATCAAGATGCTCAAGCGCCAGATGTTCGGCCGCGCGGGCTTCCAACTCCTCCGCAGACGCTTCCTGCTGTCATGACGGAGCGTGGCCGTGTCGCAGGAGCCCAGAGAGCCGAGGTTGGGTCGTGGCGCGCGGCTTGCCTCGGCTCTCCTCAACCGCCGATCCGTCCTATGCGGTGGCCTTCTTCAGGCAGGTCTTGAGGTCGGCCCTGGCCGGGGCCACCGCGTCCTGAGCGGAACGGGCGCGGTCCCTGCTTTGCTGGGCCTTCTCCTTGAGGGTGCCGTAGTCCTTGGCCGCCGTAGCCTTCCTGGCCGCTGCCGCATCCCTCCCGACCGCGTAAACCAGGCTCTCGACTCGGTCAAACTCCATGGGGTGGCCGCTCTGAGTGTCCTTGAGGAACTGCTTCCCGGCGGCCTCGGCCTTGTCCGCCGCGTCGGCCACCGTCGCAGCGTCGCCCCTGTCCATCCCCTCAGCGGCAGCTTCGGCCGCCTTGATGACCACGTTTCGGGACTTCACCTGTTCGTTGTTCCGGATGAGGCGGTCCATGGCGTACGTGAGGTTGTACAGGTGCTCGTCCGTCTGGTTGAGCGTCTGCCTGTCCCGCTCTGATTGGGAGAGTGCGTCCTGTGCCGCGTCGGCTTCCTTGTCTGTCGCGGATGCCTTGTCCTCGGCGTCCATGTACGCGAGTTGTTCCTTCGCACAGGCCGGTGCTTCCGCCGCGTGCACAGTGGTGGCGACCGGAGCCGTGAGCAGCAGGACTGCAGCAAGGGTGGTGGTGCCCCGGGCAAGCGAACGCAACATCATGACAACTCCAGACACGGCCCTAAGCCGTACAACAACCCCCGACACGACGAGGTGCGGAGGCACGGGCAGTACCTCCCGGTAACCAGACATGAACGTCCGCAGTTACGGCTGATCACGGACAGACCTCCCCGGCGCAATCGCATCCCGAGTCGTGACAGAGAGTGACTGCGTCACGGAAGTTGTGCCAGAACCCGAGAATGCCGTCAGAGGAGACTGCCCGCGCGGTATGGAGATCGCCAAGGCGATCCAGGCGGTGAAGCGCGCGCTGAACACCCGGCGCTTCTGACCTGGTTGGTCGGCCGTTCCGCGTCCGGGACCCTTTCTGTACGTATGCACAGAATGGGCCCCCGAGCTTTCACAGCCGGGGCCGACCGGTGTCGAGTGCCTTGGCTCGCGCTTCCAACTCGGCGTTGATCAGCTTGAGGGTGCCCCTGTGGGAGACGCGCGTGGCCAGCCGCGAGAGCTCGTCCCAGGCCATGTGGTGATCGATCCGGGAAAGGGCGAGAACGCCTGCGTTGGCGACCTTGGGGTTGCGCGGCCCAAGCCTGGGGACCTTGTCCAGCGAGGTCTCGACGAGCGCACCGAGAGCCGAGGTGATGTCCGGGTGCGGGGGCAGGAGCGACAGCAGACAGGCGATCCCCCGCAGAGCGTTGGCATTGAAGGGGTCATAGGCTTGGTTGTAGTCAGCCTCGTTCAGGTCAATTTGCAGGGCCAGGGTGCGGGGACGGCCGACCAGGGTGAGCCACGGCAGCACCGTCTCGCGCACCGCGTCGGCCCCCGTCTCGTCGAGCAGTTTCCGGCCGGCCTTCTCCCACCTGGCGGAGGGCTTTGCGGCAGTGACGGTCGTCGCATGCGCCAGCAGTTGCCGCCAAGAGGCGGCGAGCCCCGGCAGTTCGGCGAGCGCCTGCTCCGCCCACTGCTCACCCACGTTGAGGACCGGCTCGGTGAGCTGCTTCGCCACGGCAGATACGTGGCTGTCCCGGAAGCGGTCCAGGGCTGCCCTCCGGAATGCGGCGGCGACCGCCGGGGGCAGCTGCCGCCCGGCTGCGAGCTCGGCCTCGGCGAAGCTTACGAACCGCATGCCGTACCCGAAGGAATACTGCCTGCTCAGGGTGTCGAGCCTCCTGAGCCGTTCGTCGCAGAGCCCGTCCTCGTCCAGGCCATGGGAGAGGACGCCCAGCAAGGTCAGCGCGTTGAGCCGGTCGGGAGAGTCCGCGGCGGCGGAGTGGTATCGGTCTACCAGGGCTTTCGCCAGGCGCTGCCGGTCATCGGCCGGCAACTCCCGCAGGAAGTCGAAGGCTTCCTGCCAGGGCCGTATCCAGATGTCCAGGACACCGGTGGCCCACGTCAACAGCTCATCGGCGAGCTCCGCCGGGTTCCGGGCCGGGTACGCCCGCCCGATCACGGTCTCGAACTCCTCAAAGTCCGGCATCAATCCCCCATCAGTGAAACGAGCTTCAGGAACGTCACGTCGATGCCATGGGACTCCTCCCGGCTCGTGGTCATCGAGTTTCCCGATATGGACCGGATCCGGGAATGGTACGACTCCCCCGAGTATCAGCGGGCCCGGGAGATACGAGAGGGCAAGGTCACGGTGGGGATGCTGTTCGTCGAGGGCGCGCCGCCCGAGGGCTTCTCCCTCCCAGCCTAGGAATTGTTGGGCGATCATGTGCGGAGCCAGATGATCAGGGCTGCTGCGGTGGCGGTGCCGAGGAATACGTAGCCGCGTTTGTCGGCAGGCCGGTCACGGGGGCCACCGGCGGCCGCACGAACCTGATCAACGACACCGACCGTCGTATGGCTCGCATGATGTGCGTGATGGGTACCTCAAGCGATCCGTGCGACGGTGAACAGGGGGCCGGATCGCTCACCCGTGGCTCACTGTGCAGCGTGCTTACGCGAGCGCAGTCCGGATGCGCCAGGGACGCCGGAATCCTGAACATCGCTTCGGGGAGGACGCCGGTTCGGGCAGCGGCACCACTGACGGCCGGCAGGAGCGGGCGGACGTAGGTGTACACGGTGAAGAAGGTGTTCGCGCGTCGTCAGAAGGCGATGGCGGTGGCTTGGCGCTCGTCCGTGAGGACTTCCCCGTAGGCGAGCCATGAATGGTCGGCGACGGCGGAGTGAATGTAGCTGTAGCCGATCACCGGCTTACAGCTCCTGCGTTCCCGGGTGATTGGGCGCGTTCGAAGCGGCGGATCGGTGGGCCGGTCGAGCCAGGCCAGGCGGTTCAGGCCCTGCCGGACGAGGATCCGGTGCACGGTCGAAGCGGGAAGCCCCAGGGTGGTGCCGATGCGTGCCGGGCCGAGTTTGCGGCCGGCCCGCAGGCGGCAGACCCGCGCCTCGACGGCTGCTGGTGTGCGGTTACGGCAACTGCCGAGGTGTCTACAACCAGCTGCAGAGGTGGGCCCTGGACGGCACATGGCAGCGGGTCGTCACCGCACTGATGGCTCAGGCCGACGCCGACGAAGACCTGGCCTGGCCTGGCCTGGCCTGGGCAGTGTCGGTGGATTCCACGATCGTGCGGGCCCATCAGCAGACGGCTGGAGCCCGCAACAGGAGCCCTGGCCAAAGAACCGGCCGATCACGCCATCGGATGGTCCCGCGGCGGACTGTCGAAATCCTCCGTGCCCGGCCGCTCCGCCAGGATCTCCACCGGTGCCACCGGAGCCGTCGCGCCGGAAAACGCCATAAGCCGGGCCCGCCCCGCCGGCTCCGACACGCAGCAGGAACGAGCGTTAGTCCTCGAACAGCTCGACGCCGAAGCACGCCTCGACATCGGCCACCTCGGCGGCCGTCAGCCGTGCATCGAGCGCGAAGCCGTGTCCCATCGCCCCGAACACCTTGTCGCTGCCCGGCACCGTAGCCAGAGCCAGAGCCAGAACCCGCTCACGTACTCCCAGGCCAGTCGATCACGGCGCTACCCGCTGTCGGTACTCACCGTCGCCAAGGCGACCCGTCGGATCGGCCCAAAGTACCCGTTCCGGTCGGGCAGATCCCGGGTGCATGGCACCCGCCGGCGGTCGATGCAAGGCGACGGGGCCTCGAACCCGTCCGGAATACGCGACACCGCAATATGCGGGCTCGCCAGTCTCAACCCCGACTCACGCCGATTTCCCGGGCTGCTCGGAATCCGCCCTGGCCCGCGCGGGCGCGGGGCTGGTAACAGGTCTCCGCCGCCGCGCGAATCGCCGCATGCAGGGCTGCTCCACCAGGGTGTACAGCAGCCATGCCATGAGCAGCGCCACGGGCAGCCCCAGCACGCCCGTGGCCAGGCCGGACCAGGCGTCACCGATGAAGTGGTAGACCACCAGCAGCGCAAGGGTGTGGACAAGGTAGAAGGCGTACGAGATCTCGCCGAGGAAGACCATCACCGGCGTCCGCAGCGGCGACCGGGCGCCGCGCAGATCCAGCGCGGCGGTGGCCCGGATCAGCAGCGTCAGCGGCACCACCCCGACCGCGGCGAAGAGGAAGACCGTCGGCAGTACGGTGGCGCCGAGGACCAGTGAGGTGAGCAGCAGTGCGGACGAGGCCCACATACCCACCCGCCGTGTACAGCCACCCGACCGCATACCGGTGGCCAGGATGATTCCGAGGACGAACTCCGGCAGGCGGCAAACCGGCAGGAAGTAGGCGAACCACAGCTGGTCCCGGGGTACCGGCCAGGGAAATCCGGGCAGCGGTGCGCCGTCCAGCGCATAGGAGACCACCGGTACGGTCCACACGGCCGCCGCCGTGCAGACCGCGGCTGCCGCCAGCCGCCGTGGTGGGATCCTGCGGACCAGGGCCAGCAGGAGCGGGAACAGCAGATAGAAGAAGACCTCGCACGCCAGCGACCAGGAGACGATGTTTCCGCTGCCGATCAGGGTGTAGTTCGGCAGCCAGGTATGCACCAGGAGGATGCCCGGTACCAGCATCAGGACCGAGCCGGACGGTCGCACCGCCATGCCGACGACCATGAAATAGATCATGAACAGCACCAGGACGGTCAGGTGGTTCGGGTAGATCTTGACGACCCGTCGGCGCCAGAACGCGCGTGCCGTGTCCCCGGGGCGGGCGAACCGGGTGAGCACGAAACCACTGAGGATGAAGAACAGCGACACCGCCAGCGGGCCCAGCAGTTCGGTCGGTATCCATGCCCGGCCCCGCAGGCCGAGGAAGACCGCGTGGCAGAGGTACACCCCGAAGGCGGCGACGAACCGCAGACCGGTCAGGGACGGCAACCGCTCGGGCGGCGAGGTCGTCGGCGTCACGGTGAAACTCCCCGGTGCGGGGGCGCGGCTGCCTTGCCGGCCCCTACCTCGCCCATATAGTCGCGATGACCTCGGCACCGTCGCCCACCTCCGCAGGGGAGCCCGCCGTGCGCATCCTTTTCGTGGCAGCACCCGGAGTCGGCCATCTGTTGCCCGCCGTGCCGACGGCATGGGCGGCGCAGGCCGCGGGCCATGAGGTGCGGGTGGCCGCGACGGGCCCGAGCCTGGACATGGCGATCCGGCTGGGGCTGGCCGCCGTGGAGGTCTCGGACGGCACCGCCGCCCACGCCTACCGTCGCCTCGCCGAGCGCGCGATGGCCACCCGGCCGGCGGCCCACGACCTGTCGACCGCCTGGCAGCGGTTCACGCGTCCGCCGCAGCCGGAGGGCGACCACGACGGGGCAGACCAGAGCGGGGCCACCTCCGAAGCGCTGGAGGTGGGTCAGCGGATGACCGACGGGATTCTGCGCGTCATCCGTGACTGGGCGCCGGACCTGCTGGTGTTCACCTCCTTCATCGGCGGCGGACAGTCCGCGGCCGACCAGGCGGGCGTCCCCTCCGTCCACATCGGGCTCGGTATGCCCTACGGTGACCTCTCCGCATTCCTGCCGGACCCGCCCGCCCCGCCCGTGCTCACCGCCGACGTCTGCCCGCCGAGTCTGCGCCCGCCCGGCGCCAAGCCCGGTGTGCCGCTGCGGTTCGTGCCGTGCAACGGCGGTGGGGTGGTGCCCGACTGGCTGCTCGTCCGTCCCCGGCGCCCGCGGATCTGCGTGACCTGGGGATCGGTTCTCCCGGAGGTGGGCATGGACGAGGCCCTGGCCACCGTGCTGGAGGCCCTGGACGGCCTCGATGCCGAGGTCGTGCTCGCCATCGGCTCCGCCACGCCGCCGGCCGGGCGTCCCCTTCCCCCCGGCGTCCGGACGGTCGGCTGGGTTCCGCTCACCGCGCTTCTGCCGGGCTGTGCCGCGGTCGTCCATCACGGGGGCTCGGGCAGCACGTTCACCGCGCTCGCCCTCGGCATCCCTCAGGTGGTGATGCCGCACGCGGCGGATCAGCCGGTCAACGCGCAGGCCGTAATCCGTCGAGGAGTCGGCACGGCCGTGGAGAAGACCCGCCCCGGCCGTGCCGAGTTGCGGGAAGCCGTGGAGCGGGCGCTGCGCGACGCGGAGATCCGCCAGGCGTGCGCCGAGGTGCGGGAGGAGATCGCCGCCATGCCGGGACCGGACGCGTTCGTCCGGCAACTCGTCGCGGCGGCGTCCTGAGCGTAGGGGCGGAGCGGCACGGCAACGGCGGTCTGTTCGGGAGGCCGTCGCCGGGTCGCTGCCGCCGCCCACCGCCCAGGGTGACGGCGGGCTCTGCGGGCGCGTCACCAGCAGACCGGCACCCTGGCCGGCCGGATCAGCTGAATGTCGATCTGCCAGGGCAGGTCGTCCTCGGGCACGGCCAGGAAGAGGTCGGGGAAGCGCCGGAAGAGGGCCGCGTAGGCGGTGGTCAGAAAGACCCGTGCGAGCGCGCCTCCCAGGCAGAAGTGCGGTCCGGAGCCGAAGGTCGCCGACATGTCTCCGGTGCGATGGATGTCGAACTTCTCCGGGTGCCGGTAGTGCCTGGGGTCCCAGGTGGCGCCGAGCATCGGTGCGCAGACTCCGTCGCCCGCGGCGATGCGCACTCTATGCAGGGTGATCTCCTCGGTGGCCACCCGGGGCAGGCCCAGGACTCCGTTGTGGTGGTAGCGCAGCACCTCGTCCACCGCCCGTGGCCACAACTCCTCGTCGGCGAGACAGGCGTTCAACTGGTCGGGGTGGCGCATCAGGGTCACCGCCCCGGTGGCCAGCGGCGGTACCAGCGGCTCGGACCCGGTGACGAGGAGGTAGCTGGCGGTGCCGTGCAACTCCTCGTCGCTGATGACGCCTTCGGCCTCGGCCTGGACCAGCGCCCCGAGGGGCCCGCTGTGGTCGCCGTCGGCTCGTTTGCCCTTGATGATCTGTTCGGTGAGATCCAGCGTCGCGGCGGTCGCGGCGGCGACATCCGCGGCCGTGACCACCAGGCTTGTCTGGGTGCGGAAGGCATCCAGGTACGCGGCCCGCTGCTGAAGGGGGATGCCGAGAACCTCGCAGCTCACCCTGAGCGGCAGCGGAGCCGCGTACGCCTCGACGAGATCGGTGGGGTTCGGCCCGGTCTCCATGGCGTCCAGCAGGCCCTCCGCGTGCCGGGCGATCATCTCCGTGTGCCCGGCCGCCGCCGAGGGCGTGAAGTGCGGCGCGAGGATGTGGCGGATCCGGGCGTGGTCGGCGCCGTCCAGATTGAAGATGCCGCCGGGCACGGCGGTGAAGTCCTCGCCGACGAAGCGCGGCGCGCCGGGGTAGACGAGGTCGCGGGAGAAGACCGGGTTGGTGAGCAGATGGGTGATGTCGTCCTTCCGGGTGAGCATCCAGACCTGTCGGCCACTGGGGAGGATCACCGGGCACACAGGGTGGTGCTTGCGCGCCCAGGCGATGGCCGGGGGCGGGGTGCCGTGCCGACCCAGCGCGAAGGGGTAGCGCAGCGGCGGGCTGAAATCGTTGACGCGGCTCATCCTTCGCTCCTTTCGAGGGCGGTCGGCGGTGGTGTGACGACCGCGAAGCCCTGCCCGGCGACCGGCTCCACGGTCGGGGAATGGCCCAGGATCAGCGGGGTCAGGGGCCCCAGCTCGCGGTGGTAGACGACGACCGACGACTCCGCCGCGAAGATTGCCGGGCTGTCGAGGATCAGCGGGAGTTCGGCGAGCGGATAGCTGACGGCGAGGTCGATCTGCTGCTCGGTCGGCTGCCCTGTGCAGTGCGTCCGCAGGGCTTCGCGGGCGGTCTCCCGGCAAGCGGCGCGGATCACCGGATCGTGCGCGTACTCCGTGCGGACGCGTTCGTGCAGTCGGGTGTACGCGGCCCGGTTGGCGAGGGTCGTGGAGGTATGGACGCGCATATGCGGTTCGGCGTCGTCACAGGATCGCAGGGCGTCGACGGCGGCGTTGCGGAGCCGCTTGGCCGCCCGGCGGGAGCGGTGCACCGCGTCGCGGGGGCTCATGCCGGCGCCGGTCAGCGTATGGGCGGTCTCCCAGCCGGGGACGAACACATCCACGCGGTCGAAGTGATGGTGGCCCCAGGCCACCAGGTCCCGGACGAGCCGCGGCTTGTAGTAGCCGTTGAACGGGCTCAGACCTATCAGGACGTGTTCCGCACGGTTGAGGATCCGCTGATGGTGGTGCAACAGGGTGCGGACAACGAAACCGCCTATATGGTTATTTGTGCTCATGAATCTGCATATTGCCACGGGCATGATCGGCTCGCGCGCCGACCGGAGGCTCGCCGAAGAGGAGTCAATAATTCTGATTGATGGCAAGCCACCCATATGATCACCGCCGTGAAGGCTCTTGTGCTGGCCGGAGGCGCGGGCGTACGGCTCCGGCCGATCACCCACACGTCCGCCAAGCAGCTGGTCCCGGTCGCCA
The DNA here is from genome assembly GCF_002082195.1 of Streptomyces gilvosporeus. Lineage (GTDB taxonomy): Bacteria > Actinomycetota > Actinomycetes > Streptomycetales > Streptomycetaceae > Streptomyces > Streptomyces gilvosporeus. Next base: position 574,651 of record NZ_CP020569.1, read on the forward strand.
ACAAACCGGTGCTCTTCTACGGTCTCGAAGCCATCGCCGACGCCGGGATCACCGACGTCGGCATCGTCGTCGGCGCCACCTGCCAGGAGATCCGGCGGGCCGTCGGGGACGGATCGGCGTTCGGCCTCGACGTCACCTACATCCCCCAGGACGCCCCGCTGGGCCTCGCCCATGCCGTGCTCATCGCCCGGGAATTCCTCGGGGATGACGACTTCGTGATGTATCTGGGCGACAACTTCATCATCGGTGGCATCACCGGCTTCGTCGACGCCTTCCGCCGGCACCGCCCGGATGCACAGATCCTTCTCACCGCCGTGACCGATCCCAGCGCCTTCGGAGTGGCCGAGCTGGACGGCTCCGGCAGGGTCGTCCGTTTGGAGGAAAAACCGCCCCAACCCAAGAGCGACCTGGCACTGGTCGGGGTCTACCTCTTCACCCCCGCGGTACATACCGCCGTACGGGCCATCGAGCCGTCCCGGCGCGGCGAACTGGAGATCACCGACGCCCTCCAATGGCTGATGGACAACGGCAAGGACGTACGCTCCACGGTCGTCTCCGGCTACTGGAAAGACACCGGGAACGTCACGGACATGCTGGAAGTCAACCGCGCCGTACTGGAGACCGTTGAACCCTGTACCGACGGATCCGTCGACAGCGACAGCGAGATCATCGGCCGGGTATCCATCGCCGAGGGCGCCCGCATCCGCGGGTCCCGCATCGTCGGCCCGGCCATCATCGGCCGCGGCACAACCGTCGCCGACTCCTATATCGGCCCGTCCACCTCGGTTGCCGAGGACTGCCACGTCCGCGACAGCGAGATCGAGTTCTCCATCGTGCTCCCGGGCTCCTCGATCCGCGGTGTCCGGCGGATCGAGGCGTCCCTCATCGGCCGCCGCGTCGACGTCGCCCCGGCCTCGACGACGCCGCGCGCCCACCGGTTCGTCCTCGGCGACCACAGCTCGGCCAGGATCTGCTCGTGACCGACGAGGCGATCCTCGTCACGGGAGCGGCCGGGTTCATCGGTTCCCACTATGTGCGCACCTTGCTCGCCGACGGGTCCGGACCCGGCCACAAGGCCGGCACACCCCGCATCACCGTGCTGGACAAGATGACCTACGCCGGCAACCCGGACAATCTGGCGGCCGTCCGCGACCACCCCGCCTGCACCGTTGTCACCGGGGACATCTGCGACGCCGAGCTCGTCGGAGAGCTGATGAGCAATCACCGGTACGTGGTCAACTTCGCCGCGGAGTCCCATGTCGACCGGTCCATCAGCGGCGCCGCGGACTTCATGAGGACCAACGTCCTCGGTACCCACACCCTGCTGGACGCCGCCCTGCGGGCAGACGTGCGGACCTTCGTCCAGATCTCCACCGACGAGGTCTACGGCTCCCTCACCACGGGCTCCTGGACGGAGACCGCGCCCCTCCTGCCCAACTCGCCCTACGCCGCCTCCAAGGCGGCCGCCGATCTGATCGCCCTCGCCTACCACCGCACTCACGGCCTGGACGTCAGGATCACCCGCGGCTCCAACACCTACGGACACCACCAGTACCCGGAGAAGCTCATCCCGCTCTTCGTCACCCAGCTGCTTCAGGGACTGAAGGTGCCGCTCTACGGCGACGGGCTGAACGTCCGCGAGTGGCTGCACGTCGACGACCACGTCCGCGCCGTCGAACTGGTCCGGACCGCCGGCCGCCCCGGCGAGATCTACAACGTGGGCGGGGGCACCGAGCTCACCAATCGGGAACTGACCGGTCGGCTCCTGGCCGCCTGCGGGGCGGGTTGGGAGTCGGTCGAGCAGGTCACCGACCGCAAGGGCCACGACCGGCGGTACTCCCTCGACTGCACGAAGATCCGGGAGGAACTGGGGTACCGCCCGCGCACCGACTTCGCCACCGGCCTGGCCGAGACCGTGGCCTGGTACCGCGACAACCGCCGCTGGTGGGAGCGGACATGGTAGTCCGCTGGCTGGTGACCGGGGCCGGCGGTCTGCTCGGGTGGGAGCTGTGCGCCCGGCTCGCCCGGCTGGACGGTGCGGAAGTCACCGGGCTGCCCCGGCGCGAACTCGACATCACCCAGGCCCGGGCCGTCCGCACAGCGGTGCGCGCACACCGGCCCGACATCGTGGTGAACTGCGCCGCATGGACCGCCACGGACGACGTCGAGACCCACGAGGACGCCGCCGCCCGTGTCAACGGAGACGGGCCACGCCATCTCGCCGCAGCCTGCGCCGAGTCCGGCGCCCGGCTGCTCCACATTTCCACGAACTACGTGTTCTCCGGCGACCTGGAGGGCCCCCGTGCCGAGGACGACCACCCCGGCCCCCGGAACACCTACGGACGCACCAAGCTGGCCGGGGAGCAGGCCGTGCTGGCAGGTCTGCCGCACACCGGCTACGTCGTCCGCACCGCCTGGCTCTACGGCGCGGGCGGCCCCAACTTCGTCAGCACCATGATCCGGCTGGAGCGCGAGCGCGACCTTGTCCAGGTCGTGGACGACCAGCGAGGCCAGCCCACTTGGACCTCCGACCTCGCCGATCTGCTGGTACGGCTGGGTCTCGGTGCCCTGCGCGGCACCGCACCGGCCGGCGTCTACCACGGCACCAGCCGCGGTGCGACCACGTGGCACGGCCTGGCCCAGGAGACGTTCCGTCTGCTGGGCGCGGACCCGGGGCGGGTGGTGCGCACCACCAGCCGGGCACTGGGCCGCCCCGCCTCCCGGCCCGCCCACGGCGCCCTGAGCCACGCCGCCTGGCGGGCCGCCGGGATCGAACCGATCCGGCATTGGAGGGGCGCGCTCGCCGAGGCGTTCCCCGCCCTGCTCGCCGTCGAGCGGCAGCGGCCGCCGGGCACCGTTCCGCCGGCTCACTGCCGCTCGGACCGGGCCTCCGACTGAGCCAGGCGTCGGTCGTAGTGAGCCTGACACCCGTCGAAGGACGGAAGCAGTCCGGCCCGTTCCGCCTCCGCCAGCGACGGCGCGCCCTCGTCCTTCTCGGAAAGGACCGGTTCCAGCCCGGCCGGCCAGTCGATGCCCAGTTCGGGATCGAGCGGATGAATGCCGTGCTCGCGCCCCGGTGCGTATCCCTCGGAGCACAGATAGACCACGGTCGCGTCGTCGGACAGCGCCATGAATGCGTGGCCCAGCCCTTCCGCGACGTAGAGCGCACGCCGGGTCCGGTCGTCGAGCTGCCGCGCCACCCAGTGCCGGTACGTCGGGGAACCCAGCCGGATGTCCACGACCACGTCCAGAACCGCCCCCCGCACACAGGTGACGAACTTCCCTTGTCCCGGCGGGACATCGGCGAAGTGCACCCCGCGCAGCACCCCGCGCCGGGACACCGAGCAGTTGGCCTGGAGGACCCTCAGGTCATGGCCGGTGGACTCACGGAACCGTTCCGCGCAGAACCACTCGTGGAAGGTCCCTCGGTCATCTCCGAAGACCCTCGGCTTGGTGATCCACGCCCCCGCGATGTCCAGTGCCTGCACCTGACACCCCTTCGCTCCGTACTCTCACGGCTGGTTGTGGAACCTGACGCTCCGCTCTCCGGGTCACCACCTTGCCACGCACCCGGCCGGGCCACCGAGCACTCCAGCTGGCGTGGCGGGCCGGCCTGGTCAGTCGGTGGCAGTGGCTTCCGAGTCCGGCGGGGCGGGTTCGTTGTCAACGATGGAGGGTTCGGCCTCTGCGGTCCTGGTGAAACCCGCGAGCGGGCTGTCCTGGCCGAACGGACGCCAGACGAGACCGATCGCGAGTTTGCTGTAGTAGATGGACGTGGTGTCGTTGGTGATGTGCACGGCGATGGAGTCGCCCTGGCGGACCGGTGCGGTGAGGGTGTAGTGCTGCGCACCGGCCCCGGACTGCCGCAGGATCGGGGCGTCGCAGCGGTATGTCCTGCCCGCGACGGTGACGTGGAGGCTGCCCTTGAAGCCGATGTTGTCGTTATAGCGCGTGTTGTCGTAGCAGAGGATCTGGCCGTACAGGAGGCCGTCCGTGGGCGCGGTGGCGGTGTACTTGTTCGAGGATGTGGGTGCGGTGTTCTGCCCCCAGTTGCGGCTGTAGCTGGTGCGGTAGCCCTGGACCGGGCCGGTGAATTTTGTGGCGCCTTCCATGGCCGCAGCGCTTTTGACGGTCAGCTTGTTGTCCTGCGGCGGCTGGTGGAGGCTCTTTTGGTCGAGTGTGACGTTCCCCTTGGCGACGAGCGGGCCGTTGATCGTTGTCGTTCGTCCGGACGAGGAGAGTTTGAGGTGGCCCTCGATGTCGATCGTCGGGTAGGTGCCGAGCCCGATCATGTTGCGAACACTGAGTAGGTTGGCCGAGTTGACGGTCACATCGCTCTTGATCAGCAGGGCAGGATCGGCGGTCTGACCGCCGGACTTCACCGGGCCCCGCAGTTCGCGGATCCGCACGATCTTTCCGCTCCCGACCGCAGTGACATGGCCGTTGAGCGCGGTGTCGCCGTCGACGGTGAGGGCGCCGTTCGCGGTGATCGTGCTGTTCGCGGTCAGTGTGCCTTCGGCCGTCACCGCGCCCTTGGCGGTCAGCGTGCCGTTGACCGTGAGGTGGCGCAGCTCCAGATCGGGCTTGATGACGCTGACGGTCGTCGTCAGCGTCCTTTCGTATGTCTTGCCGTCCTCGGTGTAGCGGGCCTGGAGCATAAAGCCGGTGGGGGTGTGGAGTTCGGGGGACCGCCACTCGCCGAAGGGCTGGTCCGGTCCGAATTTCAGTTCCTCGTGGGTCTCGCCCCAGTACATCGTGTAGGCGGCGTCCTGGGTGCCCTGCCACAGCAGGGTCGCGCGGTCACCGTTCCCGACCAGCAGGTCCTTGGGATGGAAACTGTGGAAGACGAATGCACTGGGCGCTTTCTGGTACTGCGCGTTGGTGGCCTTGTCGGTGGTGGCACCGCTGGTCGAGGTCTTCTCGACCACTTGGAACTCGGCCCAGCCCGGGGCGCTGTTCACCTCGATGTTGAATACATTGAGGGTGAGCCGCCAGTTGCCGTCGAATACGGCGGTGGTGGTCGGTTCGAACTCGAAGACCTGCCAGTCACCCTCCGGATAGCCGTCGTACTTGGTCCAGCCGTCGCCCTGCCCGGGGGATTCCCCACCGACGACGCCGGAGTCGAGCGCGGTCCGGTTGCCGGTCCAGGCCGAGGCACCCTCGCCGATGCGGAGTTTGACGGTGAGCCGGTCACAGCGCACCGACCTGGTCAGCCCGGCGCCGACCACCACTTTGAGCGTGGCGGTGACCGGCTTGCCGGGTGTGCTGGCGTTGAGCTCGGGCGGGAAGGTCTCGACGGCGTACGGAAGCAGTGCGGTGCCGGATCGGATGATCTCGTTCATGGAGCCCTGCCCTTCTCCAACTCAATGTGCGTCATATGCCTTCTTGTGCGTGTTGCATGACATGGCTTCTTGTGCGTCTCACATGTCCAGTGCGCCGACTCCGAACGGGACCCAGGTGAACCATGCCGCCTTCCAGTCGGGGCCACCGTCGCCGCCCGCGTCACCGAACCAGACACTGAAGTCCGCGCCTTTCCGGATGGCGAGGACGGCGACCGAGTACCCGGGGCGGACCGGATCGTTGAATTTGAAGGTGCTGGCATCGACGGACTGCCCGTCGGAGGTGATGGTGACCATCGGGTTGCGGTCTCCGCCGCCGCAGCGGACCTCGGCGATGGCGAGGCCGGTCGTCGGGGCGGTCCAGCCGCGGGTGGTGTTCCAGGTCAGCCCGCACTGCTGGGGCCTGCTGGCGAGGTCGGTGGCTCCGTTGGTGGTGAGCGTGCCCTTGGTTTCCAGGCCGCCGTTGACCAGCACGTCGTTGTCCGGCAGGAACTCCGTCGAGCTGTTGATCTTCAGCCACTGGCCGTACGGGCCGCGGAGGTCCTTGATCCTGACGATGTCCCCGGTCGCGGTCATGCCTCCGGTCGGGTAGAACGAGCCGTTGGTGGTGAGGCTGGCCGCCACGGTGACGTCGTCGCCGGCGAGGAAGTCCGTCGGGCTGTCGATCGTCAGATGCTCGCCGTACGGCCCGCGCAGGTCGCGGATGCGGACGATGCCGTCGGTGGCAGTGATGCCGCCGAACGCGGTGACGCCGCCGGATGCGGTCAGGCCGGACTTGGCGGTGAGCGCCCCCTTGCTGGTCAGGGTGCCGGTGGTGGTCACCTCGCCGTCTGCGGTGAGGGCGCCCAGCACGGTCAGGTTCGTTACCGTCAGATCGGGGTCGACGACGCCGACACTCGTCGTCAACGTCCGCTCGAACGTCTTGCCGTCCTTGGTGTAGCGGGCCTGGAGCATGAAGCCGGTGGGCTCGTGCAGTGCCGGGGAGAGCCATTCGCCGAACGGCTTGCTGGGACCGAACTGCAACTGCTCCTCGTTCTTGTCCCAGAACATGGTGTAGGCGGCGTCCTGCGTTCCCTGCCATTCCAGCTTCGCCCGGTCGCCGTTGCCGACCATGATGTGCTCCGGGTGGAAGCTGTGGAAGACGAAGGTGTCCGGGGCCTTCTGCACTTGGGCGTTGGTGGTCTTCGCACTGGTCGGGCCGCCGGTCGAGGTCTGCTCGACGACCTGGAGCTCGGCCCAGCCCGGTGCGTCGTTGAGTTCGATGTTGAAGATGTTCAGCGTCAGTTTCCAGGTGCCGTCGAAGCGGGCCTGCGTCGTCGGGTCGAATACGAATACCTGCCATTCGCCGTCGTCATAGCCGTCCTCAGGCGTCCAGCCGTCGCCCTGTCCTGGGCTTTCTCCGCCCGTGACGCCGGACTTCAGGGCGCCCCGGTTCGCGGTCCACGCGGATCCGCCCTCGCCGATCCGCAGCCTGACGGTGAGTTTGTCGCAGAGCACCGTCCCGGTGATGTCCGCGCCGACGGTGACCTTCAGCGTCACCGGATCCGGGTGCCCGATGTTCAGCTCGGGCGGGTAGGTGGAGATGTCGAGCGGAAGCAGTGCGCTGCCGCCGCGGATGATTTTCCCCATCGGGGTGCTCCTTACGTCGTACCGCTTGCCTCGTGCTTCATGCTTCGTGCTTCTTGCTCCTGGCTTCTTGCTTCTCCTGTGGAAGGTCAGGCGGGTCGGCTCGGCCCTTCCTGAACCGGGTGCAGTTGGAGGTAGCCGGCGCGGGCGGCCGGTGCCGGGTCGTCGGCGTGGAAGCGGGTGTCGGCGGGAGCGAGAGGGGTTTCGGACCAGGTCGGCAGCTCGGCGCCGTCCGCGAGCTCCGGTTCGGCCCAGGTCCAGGTGCCGTGCCACTGGGCCGGCTGCGGCATGACCAGGCCCTCGGGCAGCTCGTCCGCGCCGCCCGGGCCGGCCGCCGTACGCACGGAGTCCACGCCCGCCGTCCGCCGGGCGTCCAGCTGCCCGTTGCGCAGCGGTGCCAGCAGCGGGTTGAGGCGGAAGGAGGCACGGATCCGCAACAGCGCCTGGTGCACCAGATCGGCGGGCAGTTCCAGCGCCTCGATCGGCAGGATTCCGGTGCTGGCGTGCACCGGGGCGTGTGGGTCGGCGAGCAGCGTCAGATGGTGGGTCACCGGATCTTCCGTGGTGATCCGTGCGGGCAGCGCCAGCCCCTCGCCGTGCCCGATCGGTACGGTGTAGCCGCTGTCGTCCACCGGCGCGACGGCGTGCAGCCGACGGTAGCTGATGGCGTCGCCCGGCTCGCCTTCCGTCGCGTAGTAGCCGATGAGCCCGTCCGAGAGCCGCTCGGCCTCGCCGAGCCGCACCGGCCAGGTGTACTGCGGGTACTCCTCCTGGGGCGGATCGATGACGGTCTGCCAGCCGGCGTCGGTCAGCAGCGGGCCGCGCAGGTCGATGCCCAGGTCGGCGCGGACCAGCGCCAGGGGGCGGCCGAGGAGCCGGGCCGCCGTCCGGTCGTCCTCCGCATGCGGTGATTCGACCCGCTCCAGCGCCTCGTCGATCGACTCCATCAGGTCGTCGAACGATGCCGCGGATTGCCTCAGCAGTTCCGTGGCGAAGCCGCTCAACTGTGGGAATGCCGCCTTGAAGGCGTCCGATCCCGGGTTGTCGTACGGCGAGTGCGGCAGCGGGTTCCACGCCGTCGCACGAACCCCGGAGATGTTCCGTACGACCCGCAGCTCGCCCAGTGGGGCTCCGTCGGGCCCGTACACCAGCAGTGTCCGGTCGAGGTAGTTGAGCAGCAGCCAGCCGGCGACCGGGCCGGCGCCCGCACCCGCCCCGGCGCCCAGGCAGCCCGCCGCCACGTCGGCCGGAGCCCCGGTCACCGCCCCGACATCCGCCGCCCGCGGGCCGGTGGCGTACCGGCTGCCGTCATGGGCGTCCACGGTGTCCAGACGCACCCGGGCTTCGTGCAGCATCCGCGGCGGCAGCTGGATGAAGCGCTGGTCTCCGCGGACGTCCTCGAACAGCCTGCGGCCCGGCGTCGGCGTGACGCTCACCGCCCGCCGGGGATCGAACCGCTCGGGGCGGCCCTCGTTGTCGGCGACGATGTCGAGCACCCGCCCGTACCGGTCGATGATTCGGAGGTCGGTGAAGAAGAACTGTCCGGCGCGCACCGGCTGGAAGACGTCTTCCGGCGCGGCGGACTGCTCCCGCGGACCGGGCCGGGGCACGGTGCTGCCGTCGCCGGTGAGGTCGGCGCTCTGCGCGTCGGGCACCAGCCGGGCCGCGCCGTCCTGCCTCAGGAGCCAGTCGTTGAGGCCGTCCAGGCTCTGCGACAGTACGTCGAGCTCCTTGCAGTCCTCGCGCAGCGCTGCCAGCCCGGCGGTCTCCGGCTCCGGGAAGGTCTCCAGATAGCGGCGCAGCTGCCCGCGCAGTACATGCACCGTCGTCGGGGCGAGGAAGGCCCGGCCGCGGAACACCCGCTGGCGGGCGTCCTCCTCGCTGCCGACCGTCGAGCCGGTGCCCAGCCAGGCGTAGTCGTCGCCGTCGAACTCCCAGTTGTCCCGGTTCTCGCTGTGGTACGGGGTGGGGCTGTAGCGCAGGTCCCACTGCACGAACATCGGCAGCCAGGGCTGCCGCCACACCGCGGTGTACTCGGCGAGCAGACCGCGGGTGAGCCCGGACGGATCGGCGACGAGGTTGTGCAGGGCGGTCGGGCCGGGCCCCGAGGCGGGGGTGCGGGCGGCGGTGTCGAGCAAGGCGAACTCCGGCAGCAGCGCCGCGCACACCGCGGGAACGTCCCCGCCCAGCTCGGGCGCGGGCGGGGAGGTGGGGACGTCGTGCCACGCGCCGTCGAAGTACGCGGACTCCAGCAGCCGGTCCGGGATCCGGCAGGGCAGCGGATGGTCGGTGTCGCGAGTGAGCGGCTGGGTGGCGCCGGAGCCCTCGATCAACAGCACGGGGTCGGCGGGCTGGTGGAAGGGGGCGGCGGCGACCCGCTTCAGCTCCAGGTGCTCGGGCAGACCGTGAGCCGCCGCGTAGGCGTCGATGGCGGCCTGGAGCTCTTCGGGGGTGCTGCCGTGCGGGAGCCCCGCCAGCAGCGTCACGGCCTGCTGGTGCAGGGCGGCGGTGCGGTCGTGCAGGTTGCCGGGGCGGTCCGGCCGCAGCTGCTCCCAAGCCGCCTCGGCGAACCCCTCGGGCCGCTGGCGGCTGGGCAGCCCGCGCAGCCAGTGCAGCGACCAGTAGCGCTGCTGGCTGTGGCGCAACCGCGGTTCCAGCGCGTCGTACGCGGCCTGAAGGGAATTGAGGTCGGCCAGCCATCCGGGGTCCTCGGCGCGCCGGTGCCGGGCGGGCGGATCGCCGTTTTCCGTCGGACGGTCCACGATCTCCCAGGCGTAGCCGCCGGTGCGTCCGGCGAACCAGGTCTTGCGGGTGGCGTCGTCCAGTTCGCAGGAGCCGTCGGCGCCGTCGAAGGTGTCGATGGTGCCGTGGTAGAGGGCACGCAGCAGGTCGGCGGTGCGGCCGGAGCGCGTCTGATGTGCCGTCAGGGCTCCGGCGGCGTCATCGGTGCTGTGGCCGACAGCGACCTTCACCCGCCCGTAGTCCGGCTTGTCGGACGGTGGTGCGGAGGCGCCCTGCTGCCAGGGGATGCCGAGCGCGGTGCCGACATAGCGGGAGTCGGTGAGCGCGCTGCCTTCGGCGCCCTCGGGAAGGGCCCAGTGCAGGGCGTGGATCACGTCCTCGGGGCCTTCGGCGTCCGGCGGCAGCAGGCCGGGGATGTCGGCGGCCGTGGTGAGCAGGTCGATGCCGCGCTCGGTGTACCAGCCGATCGCCAGGTAGCTGAAGGTGTTGTCCGGGGCCGGCGCGGTGGGGTGCGGGCGCAGGTCGTTGAGGCTGTCGTAGAAGGAGAGCACATTGCGGTGGTAGGGCTCGAAGGCGGCGAAGGCGGGGACGCCGGGGCCGATGGCGGTCAAGTGCGGTTCCCGGCGGGCCGGTTCGCGCCAGGGCCGGTCCGCTTCGAGCTTGTCTGCGCGGCCGATGAAGTCGAGGAACGGGGCGTTGTCACCGCGTGGGTTGACGTACTGGGTGCGGCGCTCCGTGCCGGGGTTCCAGTCCGGGTGCTCGGAGTGCAGGAAGTCGGAGGCCACCACCCAGCCGGCGGCCTTCCGGGTGCCGTCGGTGCCGTCGTAGTAGCGGACGATCAGCCACCGGTTGGGGATCAGCGGGAAGGTGGTCTCCCGGCTCTCCGGGTCGTAGTGGCCGGTGGCGAGCGCCTCGGGAAGCTGCCACTGAAGGTAGACGCCGTATTTGTCGACCAGGTCCTGCTGCGGAGGGGAGGGACTGGGGGTGGGCTCGGCGGTGCCCTGGTCGCGCAGCATCTGCTGGTACGTGGGGAACCAGCGGTGGAAGGGCTCCGAGCCCTGCACACCCCAGTTGTAGACCATGGCGTGCAGCTCGATGGGGACGATCAGGTCGGTCGCGCGCATCGGGGTCGGCTCCTTCACTGGGCTGCCGGGGGGACGGTGAGCCGCTGCTCGATCGGGGAGTTGATCAGCTCGACGGCGAGCTGGGACGGCCGTAGCGAGTCCAGCCCGAACTCGCGGGCGAGGCCGGTGACCAGGCCCTCCCGTCCGTCGCCGTCAAGGAGGCGGAGGACCCCGGCCGGGCCGCCGGCGCCGCCGTCGCGCAGATACGCGGTGAAGACGGTGCTCGAACCGCCCGAGGGGAAGCGCCGCCCCGGCAGTGACGCGCCCAGCTCCGGGTCGCCGCCCGCTGCGAGCTGTCGGAGGTTGATCAGGTCCCCGGAGTCGATGCCGAAGCGGATGCCCTGGCTGGGCTCCCGCAGCACCAGCTCGTCCGGCACCCCGTCGAAGAGGCAGAGCAGGACGTCGTGGTCGGGGTGGTCGCGGCGCAGCTCGGTGAGCGCGGCGCCCTTGCGGTAGGCGGTGACACGGATCTGCGGCCAGGCCGGGACCAGCGCGGAGCGGATCAGCAGCCCGGCGGCGGGCGGAGCCACCGCGGAGCGGCCGGCGGCGGCCTCGCGGAGGGCCGGGGCGAGCCGGTGGTCGAGGGAGGTGTGGACGCCGACGTCATGGGCGCCGGCGGTCAGCGCGGCGAGCCACGCCGGGTCGATCCGGAACAGCCGCAGCGATTCCGGCGGCAGCATCCGGGCGTCCGGTACGAGGTAGGGGAACGGCACTCCGCGGAGCAGGGTCAGCTGGTCCAGCCACTGCGGGAGGCTTCCGGTGGTGCGCTCGGCGGTGGCGCGCAGCACCGCCTGCCCGTCCTCGTCGGCGAGCAGGGCGTGGGCGGCGGCGCGTGCCTCGGCGCGGCTGACCCGGGGGCCCCGTTCCCGGACGTCGGCGTCGTCGTCGGTGGCGGGCCGGGACGGGATCTGGGGAGCGGCGAGGGCCTCGGCGAGGGACCGCCCGCCGCGCTCGCGGGCCAGCTCGTGCAGCGCCCGGAGGCTGCGGCGGCCGGTGGCGAGTTCGGACGGGCCGGCGCCGCGAGCGCCGCCGCGCGCCATCAACTGTGCTGCTGCGTTGGCCAGTTGGCGCCGGGCACGGACGGTCTCGGCGGCGTACTGCGGATCGGCGAGGCCGACGGCCCGGCCGAGGGTCCAGGCGGCGGCGTAGCTGACGTCGAAGAGGCCGTGCTCGGCCTCGTAGATCAGGGCGTGGTCGGCGCTGGTGTGGGTGCCGCGTTCACCGACCACCGGCGGCACCTCGGGGGCGGTGACGGGGGTGGCGGGCCCGCGGTACCAGCCGTAGGTCCGCTCCCCCGAGAGGACCCGGTGCGCGACGGGGACGAAGCCGCGGCGCAGCCGCTCCAGGGCGAGCTGCTGGGCGTCGTCGGGATCCGACGGCGGGTCGGTCCCCGGTGGGAGACGGAGCGCCAGGTCCTCCGGGTCGTCATGGCCGGGCGCGACCAGCTTTTGCAGGATGCCCTGGGCGTCGAAGGCGGCCTTGGTGTCGCAGCGGAAGGACCAGGCCCACAACGAGGCCAGCCGCACGAACTCGGTGCCCGGTGGCAGTTCGCCTTCCAGCCGCCCGTCGAAGCCCTCGAACGAGACCAGGTGGGCCGCGTAGTCGCCGGTGGTGACGGGGAAGCGGTTGCCGGTGAGGACGCCGAACGTGCCCTCGGTGAATGTCTCGCCGTCGTCGCGGAGCGCGGCGGGCCGCACGTCCCGAACGTGCGCCAGGTAGTACATCTCCTCCTCGCGCGGCACCAGGGCGTTGAAGAGCGCGGCGGGGACGTCGATGGTGTGGCAGTCGCTGCTCAGCGTCTCGGGCGGCAGGCCGGTGAGGGCCGGGCCGAGCACCCCCGGCTCGTCGGGGGTGACCAGCTTCGCCACCGTGCGCTTGGTGGTGTGTGCCAACCCTTCTGGATCGTCAGGGAGTTCGCCGGCCCGGAAGAGCAGCAGCGCCATCCAGGGGGCCCGGCGGTCGGCGCGGGACCAGCGCTGGTCCCGCTCCCACGGCAGCGGCGCCCTGGTGAGGGTGACGTGCGGCAGCGTACGGGTGAAGTCGCCGGCGGCGCCGGGGGCCGGATAGAAGGCGTGCACGCTGGCGGCGTCGAGCACGAACTGCGGGGCGCGGATCTCGAAGCTGTGTTCGGCGGTGAGCGGGTCGCCGGGGTTGAGGGTCTGTCCGTCGGAGCCCTTGAGGACCTGTTCGACGGTCACCCGGTAGGGGCCCGCGGTGGCGCGGGGCCGCAGATGGTCCAGGAAGGTGACATCCAGGTCGGGGGCGGCGGTCGGGGCTGCTGCGGCGACCGGCGGCGGTCCGGCGGTCTTCGGTTCGGTGGTCATCGGCGCATCACCTCGCGGCGGTGGTCAGGGGCGGGTCGGTGAGGGCGTGGCCGGCCTGCTGGGCCCAGTGGTCCAGGGGGCCGTCGCAGTCGGCGGGCGGGGCGACGCCGAGCCCGGCGAGCGCGGTGTGGACGGCGCCGCGGCGGGCCGCGGTGGCTGCGGTCGCGAGGGTTTCGGTGATGCTGCGGATGCTGCCGTCGTCCTCGCGCGGAGCGGGGCCGTCGGCGGCATCGCGGCGCAGCGGGATCCGGCCGTCGTCCAGCCGTTCCACATCGAGCGCACGGGCCGTGATCGGGCCGACCGCGTCACCCTCGTCCGGCGGGGGCACCTCGATGCGGACGCCGCCGGGGCGGTCCGGCAGCAGATCGGGGTCGGCCAGCGTCGGCTCGTCCCGTGGTACGCCGTAGAGCGCCTGGGACACCGACTTGGCGACCGGAATGATCTTCCAGCCGTACCGCTTCCAGTCGAAGACAGCACCGCGCTGATAGACCGTCACCTTGTGCTCGGAGGCGACGTTCTGCTTCTTCATCGGCCGGATATCGACCTGTCGGGTGTCGGCAGGCAGGTCCGCACCGTTGACGGTGATACGGCTGGCGGGCAGCGCCGCCTCGGTGCTGAGGGCGAAGCCGAACGCCGAGACCAGGGTGGGCAGGCTGGCCGCGCTGCGGGCGGCGAGCTCGGAGGGGGCGACATCGGCGAGCACACCGCGCAGCGGGGCGATGGTGAGCGGCTCGGGGAGCTGCTGCCGGAACTCGTTCCAGGAGATCGCGGGCGGGCTGGTCCGACCGGAGCCGAAGGAGAACGAGAAGGAGATGAACCACACTTTGACGCTCACCCGGCCGCCCAGCGGCGGTGTCCACAGCGCCAGGTCGATGCCGACCTCGATGGAGACGCGCACCTTCACGAACCACACCTTGATGGTGAAGGCCACGCCGATGCGGATGCCGAGTGCGATCTCCAAGTGGAAGGGGTTCCACTGGATCAGGGCGTCCAGATGGGCGGTGAACCACGCCGAGAGCAGCCCCCGGTCGTAGCGGGCGTCCAGTCGGCCGCCGAGCATGAAGGCGTTCGGGGTGAGCGCGGTGTAGCCCTGTGCGGAGACCCGTAGCTTGTCGTCCGGGGACCAGACGAAGCCCAGCGGTGCCGGGCGCGGGTAGTGCGCCGGGATCTCGTAGTGGGGATGGTAGCCGCCCGCGCTGATGACGAAGTCGCCGCCGTGCTGCCCACCGGTCCACACATAGACGGCGATACCGCCGGTGAGCCGGATGGCCGGATCGAAGACGTACGAGCCCTCGGCGACGGCGATGTCCAGCGACAGCAGGTTCTTGACCGCCTCGTAGGCCAGCTTGATGTCGATGTTGAGGCGGGCGTGCACCTTCCGGTCGGCGCTCGCGTTCTTGGGGAAGGTGAGGGAGGTGCGGCCCAGGATCATCACCTTGAACGCGTCCCCGAACTCCACCAGTGCCAGGGCCCGGGTATGCAGGAACTTGAAGGTGGTGAACTCCAGGCCGATCGCGCCCCAGTAGCGGTCCGGATGCGGCTGCACCCAGGCCCCGGGGCCCATCAGTTCCTCCAGGATCTGTTCCGGTGTCGGGTCGTCGGGACCTCCGCCGGTGAGTCGGTTGACCAGCGGGAATCGTGGAAGCTCGGTGATGTCGGGGGTGCGTACGGTGCTGTTCACGCCGAAGCCGCCGGAGAGCGCGTTGACGGTGAACGCGGGCGGCCCGAAGAGCGCGGCCCCGCCCTGTGCGCCGATCTCCCCGAAGAGGAAGACGGACGCCCAGCCGGCGCGGCTGCGGGCGTAGGAACCCATCGCCTGCATGGCGAAGAAGCCGGTCTCCACCGCCAGCATGCCGGTGATCAGCTCGTCGTAGTCCTCGGTCTTCCGCCGCTCCAGCACGCCGGCCACCTTCAGCGGCGGCTTGTCGATGAACAGCGCGGCGCCGCGGAGCACCGGGACGGGACGCAGCTCGGCATCGATCCCGATGCCGAGGCCGAGCAGCGCGAACTCCACCGGCCCGGCGCTGAACAGCGCGTCGAAGGCGACGAAGACCGCGCCGTCGGCGAATCCGAGGACGAGGCGGCGCAGCCGCACCGGCCCGAACGTCAGCTCCAGCTCGCGCGAGGCCGTGTCGTCCGCCGCACCGCGGACGCCGGACGGCACGGCGACGGGCGTGCGGTCCGGTCCGGCGACCGCCGCCCCGGAACCACCCGGCTTCCCGGTGATCGGCAGCAGCAGCGGCGGCTGTGGCACCCCGCCGAGCGACAGCTCGATCTGCACCGCGTAACCGGGCCCGGCGTTCTCGGTCGCGAACCGCGCCAGCCGTCGCGGAACGACGGGGTCGAGGACGTCCAGCGCGGCGTTGACCTGCTGTGCCTTGGCGGCGGTCCACCCCTGCGGGGTGCCGGTGAACGCCACCCCGTCCAGCACCACGTCGTGCTCCTTGGGGATCGCCTCCCCGATCAGCGGGAGGGAGGAGGCACGCGCGTCCAGCCGCCCCCGTACGGCGACGGCCGAAAGCCGCTTCCCGTTGGGCCCGCCGGGCAGTCCCGCATAGACCCATCCGGTGTGCTCGGTTGTGGCGGTGAGCAGCAACTCGCCGTTTGCCGAGCGATATTGGACGGAGAACGACTCCAGCACCGGCTTGAGCACGTCCGGCAGCTCGGGGAGGTCGAGCCCCATCGCGGCCACCAGGTCGATGAGCGGCACACCGGGCTTTCCCTCCCACGCCCCGGTGACGACTGACCCGCCGCCGTCTTCCCGGTAGTTCACCTCGAAGGTCAGCACGCGGTATCCGGGGCGCTCTTCGTCATCCAGCAGGTGTACGTCGTCCGCCCCGGCGGCATCGGGGTCGGGGGACGATCCGGGGACGACGACCGCGAGCCGCCCGGTGACGGTCTTGTCATAGCCCGAGTCGCCTCGGGTGAGCGTCGCGGTGAGCGTGAGGGCCGCGTCCGCGTCACCGAGCGGGAAGTCGAGCGCACCGGACAGCTCGATGCCCTCCCCTCGGCTGTCGAAGGCGGTGCCGAGCTCCCGCAGCGTCAAGTCGGCTAGTAGGGAGGGCGGTTGGGCATGGAAGATCCGGAAGAGGTCGGCCGCGGTGATACCGAAAGCCGCGCCACTGAACTGCCAGCCGCCGTTCTGGTACGCCGCGGCGACCCGGACCGTGCCCTCGCCGACCGCCCAGCCGGCGGTCACCGAGGCGTTCCTGGTGCCACCCCCGATGTCGATCGTCAGATCCAGCTCGCGGAGGGTGATGCCATGGACGGGCAGCGGCCAGTCGCCGTCCAGGGCGAGAGCGAGGCTGTAGCCGGGAGGTCCGCTCCCGGCCTGGGCGTAGAGCCGGAGTTCCGCCACGGTCAGCGCGTCGGCGGGCAGGTCCAGGCCCGGGAAGTACTTCGCCAGCAGCGGGGCCAGCGGAATCGGCCTGGTGAGCTGCGCGAAGACCTGGAGGCCGGGAGCCCGGAACGCGGCGGCGACCTCGATGCCGTCGCCGATGGTGAGGACGCCGCCGAACAGCGCGCCGACCTTGAAGCCCTCCGGCGAAGGACGGATGTCGAACTCGGCCCGCAGCCCGGAGATCGTGAAGGTGTCCGGAATCACCGTCCAGTCGATGCCCAGCCGGACCCGGACCCAGAAGGAGAGCAGCTCGCCTTCGCTCCCGCCGCCGGCCGGCGCGAAGCTGACGGACAGCGCACTGACATGCAGGGCACCGACGTTGCCGATGTCCTTCGGAAGGTCGAACGCCGTGCCCGCCAATCCCGGCGCCAGCGTTGCCAGATCACCCAGGGCCCCCAGCGGGACCGGCGTAAAGAATCCCGCCAACTGCCAGGCCGAATCCTCGTTCTGCGGCTGGAGCCCGGCGACGTACGCCTTCGGCCCGCCGGAGGCACCGGAGAGGGGGCGCTCGGCACCGATCCCGGTGCGTGGCGCGACGGTGCCCTCCGGGTCCGGTGTGGCGTCCAGCAGGAGGTGCAGGACGTCGAACCCGGAACCGCGCAGAACGCCGGGATCCATGTCGAGGTGGCCGGAGGGGATGTTCCAGCCCGGGAGCGTGGTGTCCAGGTGCACCCCGGTGACATCCTCGCCGGTCTCGTCGGCCAGGAAGGAGGCGAAGACCGGCACGGCCGCATCGAGATGGCGCAGCTTCAGCTCGCCGCCCACTGCGAGCTGCTCGACCAGCGGGTCGGCGCCCGTAACGGTGAGGGAATCAGTGCCGAGATGGTCGTCGAAGAGGGTGGAGGCAGCAGGAATCCCCAATTCCTCCGCCGTCACATGGAATTCACCACCCGCACTGTTCGTCAGCTTCTCCCGCAATGCGGCTACGGACAGCGTCATGCGCGTCGGCCCCTCACTTATAGGTGATCGAATAGGTGTTGGGACCCTTGGCATCGATGGCGAGATGCCAATCGTGACCCAGGGAGATCTTGAGCGCCTTGGAGTCCTTGTCCCGCCCCTTTCCGGGCATCCGGGTAAGGGTCGTGGCGACTCCCTTGATGCCGCCCTCCAGCCGGTAATAGGCGCCTTCGGAGGCCGCGGCGGGCGCCGCCTTCGGGCGGGGCAGGTCGCCCGCGGTGTCCCCGTAGTAGGCGATGTCCGGGAGCAGCGGGTTCGCCGGGTCCGGGGCGACCACCACCGGCGGCAGCTTCTTGTCTATCCACCTTTGGACGATCGTCTTCAGGTGGGAGAATTTCGGGATGCCCGAGACGCCGAACGGCAGCGTCCCGGAGCTGATGAACATGCCGTCGGGCGTGATGTGGTCCAGCCATTTGGCATAGGTCGCGGTGTCGCTGCCGTGGTGGCCCACCTTCAGCCAGGTGTTCCCGGTGCGCTTCAGCTTCGGGGTCCACCGCGCGTTGTTGCGCTTGTCCGTCAGGACGTCCTCGACTTCGTGGCCGGCGTCTGCCATCAGGAAGACCCGCTGTTCCTTGCCCCCATCGGCCGCGCCGACCAGCATCAGACAGATCGACTTCCGGTTGTCCTCCGCCTCGGCGGGGAGGTCGAGTTCTTCCTCGTCATCCGATCCGGCCGGCACCGCGGTGCCGGGCCAGCCGGCCAGCGGGATCCGCCGGGCCGAGGTGGTGCCATCGATGCGGGGTTTCTTGGCGTCCGTCACCTCGTTCTTGGTACAGACGGTATTGGCCGCGATCACATAGAGGCCGGCATCACCGCTGCCGCTGCCCGCCAGATCGAGCCTCCGGGGTTTGGTGGGGGACGCGACGACTTCCTTCTTCTTGATTTTGGGGTTGTATTTACTTGTCGGAATCAGGAGGTCACGGGTGGTCGCCTTGGTGGCCCGCTTCGTATTGTGCTCGGCGGGAGTTCCCACGTAGAGCAGGTTGTTGACGGTGTATTTCAGCGCCGACTCGTCGTCTTCCAGGAGCATGTAGGGAATCAGGTTGTAGTGATCCACATCGGGGTGCGTGACAACGACGTAGTCGAGCGTGTTCGGGTTCTTGAGGCCGCCCAGGTATCCCGCGATCTTCTCCTTGACCCGTTTCCTGTTCTCCGCCTTCGCCGTGGTATCCGTTCCTCCCGACGCGGCGTGACCGACCTCCTTCTTGGATCCGGCGTCCACCAGCACCGCGGAATCGCCGTTGTAGGGATTGCCGTCGTGGAACACGATCAGCGTGCAGTCGCCTTGGCCTACGTTGAAGAAGATCACTTCTGCGGGCACAAACGTCCTCCTTGCACAGCAGGCAGCGGACAGCGACGGGCGGCCCGGACACCTTTCGGAAGGGCCGGCCGTACCCGGGCATGGCAGGGCACAGGAAGCGGAGTGGGATGGAGTCGGAAACGGGTGCACGGCACCCCAGGGATGGGCGCGCTCACACCGAGTAGCGAGTCACCAAGCCTAGAATCCGAATGCTGCGGCGCGGTAGACCGCCCGACACCTTGGCTGAAACAGGATTACTACCCCGCATACGGCACATCGGGCACACATTCGAACGTTTTGGCTCTCATCCAGCCACACACGAGAGCCCGGGTGACGGCCCGAGCGCACCCCAGAACTCCCGGCTGCACTGCCGGACTACGAGAGGCGGCGATGCCTGCCGCGGGCTCTTGCCGACCGACTTGCCGGCCGCGGGCTTTCGTCGAGCGCCACCCGTATCGCGGGCGCCACCGCTCCCGGCAGTCCGCCGACACCTGGTACATGCAGCACCCCAAGGCCCCCAGGCGGCCCGGGCGGAATATTCGGTCCAGTCGGGAACTCGCGCCACCGCTTGCGCGGGCGGATGCGGAAGTACAGCTTGCCGGTGGCCAGATTGAGGGCCGCGAGCATGTGCCGCACGCCGCCGTAGCGGTTGTCGGTGGCCCACAGCCTGAGCGGACGCCTGACCGGCCAAGCTTTGCCTTTGCGGGGCATCAGGTTCAACGGCCCCAACTCGTCGACGCATATCACCGGTCCGTCGGCGGGCGGGGTGTCGTACAGCTCCAGGATGCGGCGCGTCGTGGCGATGGACTCCGGGGCGTTGGACGCCTTCCACGTGGGGCGAGGGGCCCAGTGGTATCGGACCAGACGTCAGATCCTGGCCGAGGAGCGTCTTTGGCGGGAGCGGCACAGTCGGCGCACACGTGGCGACAGCGCACAGCAGGAAGCGACGCCCATTCAGACCGCGTATCGGGATCTGCGGAAGGGCCGCGAGGACGCCAAGGACGAACCCGGGGCCGCCGACTTCTCCTACGGCGAGATGGAGATGCGACGTTTCGCCGCCAAGTGGAATAGCGTCGAACGAGCGGCGATGCCGAAGCCGGCGAGCGCGCAGCGGTCCGCAACCTCTGCCTTCATCTGAGTCGGAGGCACGGGCACGCCCGTCAGAAACGACCTCGGTCTCCACCGCCCGCCAGGGGCAGTGGAGACCGACGTCGTGTGAACGCGCTTGTCACACCCCGGCGTTGAACACGTCCGTGCCGAAGTGGTTCAGCCCCTTCTGCCCGGCATAGCCCAGGTACGGAAGCCCGAACTGGTCCTCGATGCCGGCCAGCAGCGAGTAGTGGTTGTACGGCGTACTGCTCCAGGTACCGGGCTTCGTGAACGGCGAGAGCACGAGCGCACCCGTACGGCCGCCGCCCAGGCCGGTGATGCCGGGCAGAGCCGCGTTCGGGGCCGGCCCCTCGCCGCAGCAGGCGCTCGCGTCCTCCTGGGGCCCGTCCGACTCGTCGAAGGTGATCACCAGCATGCCGTCCTTCTTGAAGGCGGGAGAGGAGGTGATCACGGGCACCCACTGCTTCAACCACGCGTCGGCGGAGACCAGGCCGCCGGGTCGGCCGTCCACGCAGGGCGCGTCGTGCCCGTCGTCGCACAGGTTCGGCGTGAGGTAGCTCAGCGCAGGCGTGGTCGAGGTGCTCTTCAGGTCGGTGGTGAGGGCGGAGAGGTCGACCACGTGCTGGGCGCAGGAGTCCGCCTGGTCGATGATCGAGTGGAAGTACATGAACGGGTTGTGCCGGGTCGCGTACTGGTCGCCGACCTTGGCCTTCTGCGTGTCGTCCACCGCGCCGAGCTGCGGATGGCGGCACGGCGTTCCCATGTCCTCCATGTACCCCTTCCAGCTGTGCCCGGTGGCGGTCAGCTGGTCGGCGAGCGTCTTGACGCCGCTCGGGTAGACGCAGCCCTGGCCGACGGCCTGCTGCGGGGCGACGGTCCCGGTCTGCACGAAGGGCGTGAAGGTCTGGCAGTCCGCCTGGGTGGCGGCGTTGGGCGCCTGGCCGGATATCTGAGAAAGGTAGTTGTCCAGGCTGTTGTGGCCGGTGCCGTAGTACTGCGACAGCAGCACGCCCTGGGACCGCAGCGTCTTGCTGAGGTACGGCGCCTTGGAGTCGGGCCCCCAGGTCTCGTCGTAGCCCTTGTTCTCCAGGTTGATGACGAAGACGTGCTGGGGCTTCGGGGACGCGATGGGGGAAGCCCCGGCCTGCTGTACCAGCATCGTGCCGGCGGCCCCCGCCACGAGGGCGGTGAAACCGACGAGGAGGGCCAGGAGGCGGCGTCGGCTGCAGGTGAGTCGGTGTTTCATGGCGTTACGGGAGCTTCCATCCGTCGGATATGGCCTTGTCGCGCAGCGCGGTCCACTGCTCGAAGTCGGCGAGTTGGCCAGGCGGGCACGGCAGGCCGGTGAAGGGCGGCACGGAGTACTGCGGTGCGGTGAGGTCCGGCGGGTTGGTGAAGTCCAGGACCTCGGCGAGGTTGTTCGCGGCGGAGTCGCGGGGAGTGAGCGCGGGCAGCTTCCAGCGCCACTCGATCGCCTTGAGGACGGAGGCGTGGTCGTATGTGCCGTGCGCGATGTGGCCGCGCCGGGCGCGCGGGGAGATGACCAGGCACGGCACCCGGAAGCCGCGCAGACCCCAGTCGGGGTGGGCGTCGGGCGCTGTGGTGGGCGGGACGTGGTCGAAGAAGCCGCCCCACTCGTCGTAGTTGATCACCAGCAGGGTCCGCTCCCAGGCAGGGCTGGTGGTGACCGCCTTGTAGACCTGGCTCAGGAAGTACTGGCCGGCGCGGATGTCGGCGTGCGGGTGGTCGTCGGCGGAGGAGCCGCTGTCCTCGTCGAGGAACTTCGGGTCCACGAACGACACCTCGGGCAGGTTGCCGCTCGCGCAGTCGGTGAGGAACTGGCCGAACGGGTGGGAGATTCCCGCGTACTTCGTGCCCCACAGGGCGGTGAACGGCACGTCGTTGAAGTAGTACCGCCCGCGCAGCCCGGCGTCGGCGACCCGGTCCCAGATGGTCGGTATGGTCGCCGTGACCGTGGAGTTGTGGATCCGGTCGGTCTGCGCCGAGTGCTGGTAGAAGCGGTTCGGGTACGTCTCGGCCATGGTCGCCGAGAAGTACCGGTCGCAGACCGTCCAGGCGGGCGCGGCCTTGCCGTAGAACGCGAGATCGTCCTGCTGGTAGTAGCCGATCGCGAACTCGTCATTGGCGCCCGCGCGCAGCCAGCCGTCGCACTTGCCGTCGTTGTACTCGATCCGCCCGCCCTCGAAGCTGTGGTCGGGGTCGGCGTTGCCGCAGCCCTGGGTGGTCTGGAGATGCTGCGTGCTGTGCGCGACGCCGTTGCGGTCGGTGTACGTCAGGCCGGCCTGCTTGCCGTCGGCGCCGGGCAGCCAGCCGAGGTAGTGGTCGAAGGAACGGTTCTCCATCATCACGACCACGACGTGATCGATACCGGACTGCTCCGGAGCGGGAAGGGCGGTGGAGGGCGCCTGCACCGCGGTGGCGAGGCGCTCGGTGGCGAGCGGAGCGAGGGCGGCAGCAGCAGCCGCTCCCGCCAGGACTTTTCTGCGGGTGAGGGTCACCGCTCTCTTCTAGCCAAGAGAACTACCGGAAGGTAACCCTCCGGACGTAGATGTTCCCCAGGGTTCACGCCGACGCCATCTGGCCTTCGGGGCAGCCTTGGCGGCTTTCTCCCCGGCGCATCAGTGAGATCGCGGGAGCACCTGCCGAAAGAGCTGGGCTTCGGCCCGGGAATGACGTGCCGACGGCGCCTGCGTGACGGGAACGAGGCCGGTGTGTGGCAGCGGCTGCATGGGGTGCTGTTCGCCGAGCTCAACGCCGCAGCGCGACTGGACTGGTCCCGGTGTGTGGTCGACTCGTTTCAGGTCAGGGCGTTAAAGGAACGGTCTTTCACCAGTGCCCGCAGCAGCGCCGGATCCGCCTCGACCAGGCTGCTCACCACGGCCCGCCCGTGCGCTGAAGGTATCGGCACGGCGGAGGGCACCGCCAGTACCCGGCACCCGGCGGCTTCGGCGGAGGTGACCCCGGTGGGCGTGTCCTCCACGGCGACGCACGCAGGGGGCGCGGCGCCGAGCTGCCGTACGGCGGCGAGGTACGGGTCGGGCGCGGGTTTGGTGCGCGGTGTCTCGCCCGCCGTCACCGAGACGGCGAACCGGTTCGCGCCCAGGGCCCGGAGCACCAGGTCGGCCACGCTGCGCGGGGACGCGGTCACCAGGCCGACCGGCACTCCCTCGGCGGCGAGCGCGTCGAGCAGGGTGAGGGCGCCGGGCAGCGGGCGCACCTGTGTGGAGACGAGTGCGGTGAAGCGCGCTTCGAGGGCGCCGCACAGTTCACCCGCGGACCGTGCGCCGTCCGTGACGCGGTGCAGGTGCGCCGCGGTGTGGTGAACCGCCCGGCCCAGCACTTCGGGTATGTCGGCGTCTGTGAGCCGGTGGCCGATCGGACCGGCCACCTCCTGGACCGCCTGCCACCACAGTTCCTCGGTGTCCACGAGGGTGCCGTCCATGTCGAAGAGGACGGCTTGCAGAGGGTGGTTGTGGGGGGTATCGGCTGACACGGAGCTCTCTTTCGGATGGGTGGGGTGGTCGGAAACGGAATCGGAAACGGGAAGGGGCAGGCGGAAGGCGGAAGAGGATCAGGCCGCGCGGGGGGCGACGAGGACGGGGCGGTCGGGCAGGGTGACGGCCACCGGCGAGCCGGGCGGGAGGCCGGCGGCGGACTCGGTGGGCAGGTCGGCCTTGACGGACGTACCGTCGGACAGCGTCACGGTCACGCGGGTGACGGCGCCGAGGAAGGCGGTGGCGACGACCCGGGCCTGGCCGGCCGGGTCGTGGCCGAGCCGCACCGCCTCGGGCCGTACGAGTACGTCGACCTCACCTGCCGCCGCTGCGGGCGCCCCGCCGTCGAGTGGCAGCCGGCGGCCGAGCACCTCGACGGTCCCGCTGTCGACGATGCGGCCGGGGATGCGGCTCATGGTTCCGACGAACTCGGCGACGAAGGCGGTGGCGGGCCGGGCGTACAGGTCGGCCGGCGTCGCGCACTGCTCCAGCCGGCCGCCCCGCATCACCGCCACGCGGTCGGCCATCGACAGGGCCTCCTCCTGGTCGTGGGTGACGAACAAGGTGGTGATGCCCAACTCCTGTTGCAGGCGCCGGATCTCCTCGCGCAGGGTGAGCCGGACCTTGGCGTCCAGGGCGGACAGCGGCTCGTCCAGCAGCAGGACGCGCGGGCGCAGTGCCAGGGCCCTGGCGAGGGCGATGCGCTGCTGCTGGCCGCCGGAGAGCTGGTGCGGATAGCGGCTGCCGTGGTCGGGCAGGCCGACCAGGTCGAGCAGTTCGGCGGCGCGAGTGCGGCGCAGGGCCGTCCGTACCTTCCGCATGCGCAGCCCGAAGGCCACGTTGTCCAGGGCGTTCAGATGCGGGAAGAGGCTGTAGGACTGGAAGACCATGCCGGTGTCGCGGCGGTGCGCCGGGACGGCGGTGACGTCCCGGCCGTCGACGAGGACCTGACCGGAGTCGGGGTACTCGAAACCGGCCAGCATGCGCAGCGCGGTGGTCTTGCCGCAGCCGGACGGGCCCAGGAGGGCGAGGAGTTCACCTGGGTGCACGGTGAGATCGAGTCCGTCGAGGGCCACGGTGGCACCGAAAGCGCGGCGCAGGGTACGGAATGCGACGGTGGCTCCGGCCACTTGGGGCCGGTGACCGTCCGAGTCCGAGTCCGTGGCCAGGACGGTGGTGGTGGTGTTGGGGTTGGTCATGGAGCCGGTCACTCCTCGGCGATACGGGCGGTACGGGCAGTACGGGCAGTACGAGTGCTACAGGGGGTACGGGCGGTACGAGGGGGATTGCCGCGGCGTCCGTCACCCCGGTGGGACCCGCCGCCGAACGAGGCGAGGGCCAGCAGCAGCGCCCAGGTGATCAGCAGGCTGAGCACGGACACGGCGACGGACAACTGCGCTTGCGAGCCACTGATGTTGACGATCCACACGGCGAAGGGCTGGAAGCCGAGCAGTTGGGCGACGGTGAACTCGCCGAGCACCAGCGCCAAGGTGAGGAACGAGGCGTTCAGCAGCGCGCCGCGCAGGTTGGGCAGCACCGCGTGCAGCAGGGCGCGCGGCCAGCTGGTACCGCAGCTGCGGGCGGCCTCGGTCAGGGTGCGGATGTCCACGGCCCGCAGTCCGGCGTCGAGCGCCCGGTACACGAACGGCAGCGCCATCACGGTGTACGCCAGGACCAGCACGGCGGGGAAGGAGGGGTTCTGGATCGCCACCAGTGTCTGGAAGAACGGGGTCGAGGCCAGGTGCTCGGGTCCCCATTTCAGTACCGTGCCGATCCCGGCCACCAGGGCGATCGGCGGTACCACGAGCGGCAGCGAGCAGACGACCTCCACGACCGGGCGGAGCCGGGGCGCGCCCAGCCGCAGGGCGACCATGGCCGGGACCATCAGCACGAGCACCACGGCGATGGTGGCGGCGGCGAGTTCCAGCGAGAGCAGCAGGCTGGAGGCGAAACCGTCGGCGCGGAAGATCTGGGTGTAGGCGTCGAAGGTGACCCCCTTGCCGGGCACGTCGATCGTGAAGACCACGGAGGCCGCCAGGGGCACCAGGAAGTACACGGCGGCGCACGCGAGGATCGCCCCGCGCCACAGCCGCGGGCGGCGAGCGCCCGCACCGCGCAGCTTCAGAGTCGTCAGTCGAGCCATCGTGCGCTCCGTCGTTGCAGGGGCAGGTACACGGCCATCACCAGGCAGGCGACCGCGACCATGTCCAGACTCATGGCCAGCGCCACGTTCTCCTGTCCGACCAGCACGTTGCCGGAGATGGCGTCCGCGATCTGGAGGGTCACCAGCGGGACCGAACTGCCCACCATGGCCGCGGCGGTGGCGTACGCGGCGAAGGCGCTGCCGAAGAGCAGGACCAGTCCGCCGAGCAGCGAGGGCGCCAGCACCGGCAGGGCGATATGCCGCCAGTACTGGGCGGCTGTCGCGCCGTTGTTCTGCGCCGCTTCGCGCCACTGGGAGCGCAGTCCGTCCAGAGCGGGGGTGACAGTGAGCACCATCAGCGGGATGAGGAAGTAGAGATAGGTCAGGGTCAGGCCCCAGAAGCTGTACAGGTCCCACCCATCGTGGGCCAGGCCCAGTCGGCCGGTGAGCACACCGGAGTTGCCGAGGGTGGCCACGAATGCGAAGGCCAGGGGCACGCCGCCGAAGTTGGCGAGCACTCCGGAGGCGGTGAGCACGGCTTCCCGCAGGGCCCGGAAGCGGGAGGTGACCACGGCCTGGGCGAGCAGCAGCCCGAGCACGGCAGCGATCCCCGCCGACACGGCGGAGAGCTTGATGCTGCCGAGCAGGGCGGTGAGGTAGGCGCCGTGCAGGGAGGCGGTGAAGTTGGCCGTGGTGTACGAGGTGGCTCCGGTGGCCGGATCCTTGGCGGTGAAGGCGCCGCCCAGCATGGCCAGGGCGGGGGCCCCGAAGCTCAGTGCCACGAAGGCGAGCAACGGGGCCACCGCCAGCCACCCGGCCGAGCGGCGGCGCCGTACGGGGACGGCGGCCGCCACGGCGGTGTCGGTGAGCGTGGTCATGGAGGACGTCACCCGGAGACGGCCTTCCCCCAGCCCTGGCCCAGGACCTGCTTGGCCTTGGCCTGCTGCGCCTCGGTCGGGAACTTCGGCGCGCCGGTGACCTCCGGCAGCTTGGCCGCGGCGGTCTTGTCCAGGGTGCCGTCCTTCTCCATGGCCGCCATCAGCGCGGGCCGGGCAGAGCCCTTGAGCCACAGGTTCTGGCCCTCGGTGCTGTAGAGGTACTCCTCCCACAGGCGGGCCGCGGCCGGGTGCGGGGCGTCCTTGTTGAGGGCCTGCGAGTAGTACTGGGAGAACTGCCCGTCCTTGGGGACGGTGACCTTCCAGTCCACGCCCTTGCTCTTGAACTCCTCGGCGTAGCCGGCGTTGAGGTAGTCCCAGTCGATGCTGATCGGCGTCTCGCCCTTCTCGACCGTGGCCGGAGTGGATTCCACCGGGGTGTAGTTGCCGTTCTTCTTCAGCTCGGCGAAGAGGTCCAGGCCGGGCTGGATGTCGTCGAACGAGCCGTGGTTGGCGAGCGCGGCCGCATAGACGCCGCCGAAGGCGGAGCCGGACTTGGTCGGGTTGCCGTTGAGCGCAACCTGGCCCTTGTACTGGGACCCCCGCAGCTCGGCGAACGTGGTCGGGCACTTCTTGACGCGCTTGGCGTCACAGCCGATGGAGACATAGCCGCCGTAGTCGTTGTACCAACGGGCCTGGGCATCCTTCTGCTGCGCCGGGATCTTGTCGAAGGCGGCGACCTTGTACGGGGCGAGCAGCCCCTGCTGGGCTGCGCTCAGCGCGAAGGAACTGCCGAGGTCGACGACGTCGGGGGCGCGGTCCTGGCCCTTGCGGGAGGTGATCGCGTTGATCTCGTCCTGGCTGCTGCCGTCCGGGTTCTCGACCTTGACCTTGATCCCGTACTTCTTCTGGAACCCGTCGATCAGGGCGCCGTAGTTCGCCCAGTCCCGGGGCAGGGCGATCGCATGAATCTCGCCCTCCTTCTTGGCGGCGGCGACCAGGGCGTTCATGCCACCGAATTCCTGGGCGGACGTGGCGGTGGCCGCCTTCTCGGTTCCTGCGCCGCCCTGTGCAGTGGGGGCGGCGCCGCAGGCGCTGAGGGTGAGTGCGGCGACGGCGAGGCCGCCGGTGAGGACTGCTGTCCTGGGGAGGGCTGCTGTTCTGGGGGACAACGTGGTCACAACGTCTCCTGATGTGTACCAGTGGCAAGAGGGGGGTGCCAACGACTTGTCTGAACAAGTCGGCCTCAGTAGGCACGGCCTTCCTGTCGCCGAGATGAACGCCGGAACAACCCTGCGGCGCCATCGAGAGACGGGTAGCCCTCTTTGCATCCCCTTTTGTATCCCCCTTTGAACAGGGATGGTGAACAGGGAAGCCATACGTCCGAAGGCGACGGATGACCGCGGATGACCGCGGGCGCCTCGTCGCGACGACGCTCGGAAGCCCGCGTCGGCTACGCTGCCGACCCTGCGCACTGTGCGCAGTTCTCCACTGACCAAGGACAGTTGGCCAACGGCGGTTGACCGACGAAGGGAGCCCCGTGGCGGCACGGCACGAGCAGATAGCCGAAGAACTCCGTCAGGCCATCGACCGCGAGCAGTACACGGTCGGCGCACGGCTCCCCTCGGAGGCCGAACTCGCCGCCCGCTACGACGTCTCCCGCGGCACCGTACGACAGGCGGTCGCCACGCTGACGGCGGAGGGCCTCATCGGCTCGCGGCAGGGCGCCCGGCGCGTGGTCCTGGCGAGCAGGCGCAGTCAGAGCTTCGGCGAACTGCGCAGCTTCGCCCAGTGGGCGCAAGCCATGGGCCGCACCGCATCGGGCACCGTGATCTCCTCCGAGCGCCGCAGAGCCACCGCGGAAGACACGGTGCGGCTGCATCTTCCGGACGAGGCCGAGGTGCTGCACGTACTGCGCGTACGCGGCCTGGACGGGGAACGCGTTCTGCTGGAGCGCACGGTCTACGCGGACTGGATCGCCCCGGCCGTCGAGGACATCGAGCCGGACTGCACCTCGGTCACCCAGCGGCTGTACGAGGCCACGGGGCTGGTCTTCAGCTACGGCGAGCATCTGATCGACGCCGTGGCGGCGGGCACCCGCGACGCCGCACTGCTCGGCGTCCGCCGTGGCAGCCCGCTCCTGCGGGTGCGCCGGGTCACCACCACACACACCGGCCGTCCCGTCGAATGGTCCGACGACCGCTACCGCCCGGGCTCGGTGAGCTTCTCCGTCCACAACTCGATCGGCGCCAACCCCCTCACCCGGCGACCGGCAGAGCCCGGGACCGCCTGATCCGCCGGAACCCGCCCCCGCGCCCCAGGGCACGCTTGCCGAGAAGACAGCTCCCCGACACTTCGGCTTCTCTCCGATGCCCCCACCCGGTACCCGCCCCCGGCATGGTGAGGCCCAGCAAGCACCACCGAGAGGAAACGCCGACCATGCCCGACCCCCTCGACGCCGCCACACCCCACGTCCTCGTCGTCGGTATCGACGGGGTCCGGTACGACCTGCTCCAGGAGCTGCCGACCCCGAACCTCGACTCCCTCGCCGAAGCCGGCTTCCTGGCGCCCATGGAGGTGGACGCCGGAACCCCGACGATGTCGGGCCCCTGCTGGGCCACCATCGTCACCGGCGTCAGCCCCGCCAAGCACGGCATCTGGGGCAACAACTTCTCTGCCAACCGGCTCGATGTCTTCCCCGACTTCGCCACCCGCCTCGCCCAGGTGGACCGGCGACGGACATTCGTCGCGGCCGGCTGGGAGCCACTGATGATCCAGCACAGCGGCGGACCCCTGTTCAAGGCCCCGAGCCGACTGTCCTTCATAGCGCCCGCCGCCGACACCCCCGAAGCATGGGACGACTGCGACGAGCAGGTCACGGCCGAGGCGGCCCACGTCCTGACGCACTCCGACCCCGAGGCTTCCTTCGTCTACCTCGGCGCGGTGGACGAGACCGCTCACTTTCTGGGGTGCGGACCCGAGTACCGCCAGGCGGTGCTCAGCGCCGACGAGCGTCTCGGCCGCCTGCTCGAGGCCGTCCGCAACCGCACGACGTATGCGAGCGAGGCCTGGACCGTCATTGTCGTCACCGACCACGGCCACGTCGACGACGGCGGCCACGGCGGAGACACCGTCGAGGAGCGCACTGCCTGGGTCGCCTGCGCCGGTCCACGAATCGCACCGGGACAGCCCGGCGGCTCCATCCGTCATCCGGACATCGCCGCCCAGGTCTACACCTCGCTCGGCCGCGCCATCGACCCTCACTGGACCCTGGACGGCAGCCCGTTCCCGGCCACCCGGCCTGCCGAAGTCGCCGTACATCGGTGATCGCGCGTGACGGGCGGGTACCACAGTAGGCGCCCTCAGGGGGGCTGGCCGAGCAGACGAAGGTCTTCAGCCCTGATCGAGCCGGCCTCCGCCGAGGCCGATGTCACCGAGGGGGCGAGTTGCCGTCGATGGCGAGCGAGGTGTTCTCCGTACGGTTGAGGCGGGTCTGGCCGTCGGACCAAGTGAGAACGCCTCGCCACTCTGGTGGGCCAAGCCGTTTTCCCTCCAGGAGGTGCAGCCCTGGGCAAGTCGCCGCACCCAGGCGCTGGTCAGTTCTCCGTTGGCGTGGGCAACGGTACGCGGTCCGGATGGACGGCATCGCTTCACGGAAGATCGCTGACTTCGCGGGCAAGGCGGACTCGCTGGATGCCTCCGAACTCAAAGCGCGCGTCGACAGCTCGTCCGTCCCGCCTGCCCAGGGTCAGTGCTGCATGCCGCGCGCCACGTGGCGTGAAGCGGTCCTTGACTCGGTCGCGGGCCTGGTCAATCGTTTGATGGCTGAAACGCCGTCACCTCGCTTTCGCAGGTCAGCGGCGCTTCCCAGCAGCAATCCTCGACTCGGTGTACCCCTCGGTGCCGGCGATTCGTTCGCCGGCACCGAGACCTTTCAAGGAGACCTCCTTCCCCCCGCACGAGTGGGCCCACCTCGCGGCCGCCTACGAACAGTCCTGGGCCGTCGAGCTCTCCGACGGCGCGTACCTGGAGGCGCCCGACAACGACGCGCTCGACATCGCCGACGACCTCACCGTCGAGGTCTTCTGCCGCGTCGACGCCCTCGATACGGCACAGGGCCTGCTCTCCAAGGGCCGCGCCGCCGACGGCTCCGGCGGCAGCGTTCCGTACCGGCTGCTGGTACTGCCCGACGGGAAGCTGGAGTTCGGCTTCGAGGAGCCGGACGGCAAGCTGGTGCGCTTCACGTCCACCGAGGCCGTCGGCACTGGAAGGTTCCACCGCCTGGCCGTCGTCCGCAAGAGCGGCCGGTCGATGCAGGAGCGCAAGGGCAGCAAGGAGATCACCGCGGCGGGCGCCGACGGCAAGCCCGTCAAGCAGACCGTGGAGCTCGTGGAGTCCGTCGACGTCCAGGAGTGGCAGGACATCCGCTTCTTCATCGACGGCCGCGAGGCCGGCTCCGCCCGCTACGAGGGTCCCGGTGCCAAGGGCAACTCCGGCACGCTCGACATCGGCCGGGTCCGCGAAGGCATGGAGACCCGCTCCCTGACCGGCGTCGTCGCCGAGGTGCGGCTGTGGGGCCTGGCACGGGACGCGGCGCAGCTCGGCACGCCCGTCACGGCGCGCGACCGGGGCCTGACCGCGCAGTGGCGGTTCGAGGAGAACGCGGGCAACACCGCGGCGGATACCACAGGCTCGCACCCGGCCCGGCTGCGGGAGCGCGCTGGACCCGCAATCCCGACCCGCGCGGCAGCGCCTTCCGCCTCTACCGCAACGGCGTCTCGCTGGCCTGCGACCCCCTGGACCCGGCGGACTTCGCCGACTACGGCGACGCCCAGCTCTCCCTCGGCGCACGGCTCAAGGGGGACCATGTCACCCAGGCGTTCCAGGGCGTCCTGGAGGAGGTGCGGATCTGGCGCACCGCCCGCACCCAGGAGCAGGTGCTGGACAACCTCTTCACCCGGCTCAGGGGCGAGAAGGAGGACCTGATCGCCTACTGGTCACGGTCGGCTACGACGAGCGCGGCCGGGTCCTCGACCCGGACTACGCGTCGGCGCGCGAGCACGGCGAGTACAGCTACTACAAGCCGCGCGAGGCTTACGCCGTCAAGCGCCGCATCCAGCGCGAGCAGCAGCGGCTGCGCAGCTACTACGAGACGGTCTCCACCGATCCGCACGCACCCGACCCGACCGCCGAACGGGCCGGCCGCGTCCTGGGCGGCGCCATCGGCGGCGACACCGCTCCGGGCAGGGGGCGCGACAGGGCCGGTAGTACCACCGGGAACGGCTTCTCCCGGCGCGACCTGGTCAACACCTACGTCTGGACGGCCGACGGCGGGTTCTTCGCCGAGACGACGGAGACCGCGGACGCGGTGAGCGAGACGACGTCCGGCTCGTACTCGCTGTCCGGATCGGTGGGCGCCTCCGTCGGCACCTCCTTCGACGTCATGGGCATCGGCGTCAATGCGCAGCTGGACGCGTCGGTCGGCGGCGGCATGAGCGTCACCCGAGCGCGCGGCAAGCAGGCCACCCGTTCCTTCGGCCTGAACGTCACGTGCGCGCCGTCCGGCAACGTCCAGCAGTACGACGCCCACCGCAAGCCCGTCTTCGACGCCGACGGCAAGCCGGTCAACGCCCCGGACAAGGTGGACGCGTACCGGTTCCTCAGCTTCCACCTCGGCGAGGACACCGAGCACTTCGACACCTTCTTCCACAAGGTCGTCGACCCGTCCTGGCTGGAGAACGGCACCGACCCCAACGCGGCCGCGCTGCGGCAGGCGCGCCAGTCCGACCGGAAGCCGCCGTGCTGGCGGGTCATGCACCGCGTCACGTTCGTCAGCCGGCTCCTGCCGCCCGTACCGCCGACCGACGCCCCGCCGCTGGAGCGCACCATGCGGGAACTCGACCTGGACAGCAACTACGAACTGGTCCGCCGCCTCGACCCGTACGTCAGGGCCGCGGCCACCGGCCGCACCGAACTCACCGGCGCCGTGCGCACGGCGCTGGGCACGTACCTGCCGGAGCTGCAGCCGCACGCGGAGGACGTCATCGCCTTCCTTGCGCAGTACTACGGCGTGGAGGACTGACGGGCAGTGATTGACGGGGCGTGGAATCCGGGCCCCACAGGCCGAGCAGCCGGTCGCGTCGGTTGTTCTACGCGGAGTACTGCTCGGCGCTGCTCGTGACCCAGTCGGCCACCGGCCGCAGCGGTGTCGGCGCTGCTGCGGCCGGTGGTGGTGAACTCCCGGTCGATCGTGTGCCGGAGATCTTTCGCGTCCCCCGACTCGTCCTTGGCTATGTTCTCTTTACAGTCCCGTCGTCGGCAAGGCGTGTCCCGTTCGGAGAGACCGCACGAGCGGTGCACGATCCGCCAAGCTGGTGCCGTGATCCTCACTCTCATGGCAGATCCTCTTCCCCTGCTCCACACCTGGCTGCCCGACAGTGCCGAGCGCGTGGTGGTCCTCACGTCGAGAGCGGTGGCCGACGCCGTCGGCCTGGTGGATGGCGGCCGGCGTTTCCGCCATGTCGAGGTGGTCGACGGGTACGACTCCCCCGCGGCGGAGCTCGGCGTCGAACGTCTGCATGCGCGATTCGGCTTCGAGCGCATCGCCACCGTCTCGGAGTTCGACCTCCTGCGAGCGGCACGGCTGCGCCGTCGTCTTGGGGTGGTGGGGCAAAGCGAGGAGTCGGCCAGGGCGTTCCGGGACAAGTACGCCATGAAGAAACGGGCGGCGAGTGCAGGTATCCCGGTCGCGCCCATGGCCCCGGTGACAGCTGCGCTGGACCTCGTGGCCTTCGCCGACACACATGGCTACCCGGTCGTGGTGAAGCCGCGGATGAGCGGTTCTTCGCCACAGGCGCGGCGAATCGACGACGAGGCGGATCTGCTCGACTTCGTGAGCGCGGGAACCGTTCGGCGCCCCGATGGGATGCCTGGTGGGTGGTTGGTGGAGTCCTACGTCACCGGAGACCTGTGCCGTGTGGACGGGATGATGGCCGGTGGCCGACTCCTGCACGCCCGGCCGTCGGCCTACGTAGGGGGCGGTGCCGACTCGTACTCCCGTCGTGGGCGTACCCGCGGTGTTCTGCTCGACGTGTCGGACCCGCGTACCACTGCACTGGGTGCCTTGGCTGCCGAGACTGTTCGTGCACTTCCTGCACCGGCTGAACCTACCGGGTTCTGTGTCGAGGTCTTCGTGGGTCGAGACGGTTCGATGACGCTCTGTGAGGTTGCTTGCCGTGCAGGTGGAGCCGGGATCACGGGCGCATATCAACGGGCCTTCGGTGTTCACCTGTTGGCGCAGAGTTTGCGTGGCCAATGCGGTGTCCCGCTCGCGCTGGAGGCGCAACCCAGGGGGCCGCGGACAGTATGAGCGTGCTGATCCTGAGCAAGAAGAATCCGGCCTCCCATCCCTATCAGGAGTGGCTCGCCGGGGCCGGCCCGCTGTTCTTGCTGGCTGCGGCGGGCAGCAGGCCGAAGGACCCGTCCGGATGGGCGTGGAGCGAGGAGTTCGCTGAGTACAACAGAAACGGTGCGGTCGAGATCCGGGCCGTGCGTCTGGGACAGGAGCACAAGGTGCGGCGGGTGGTGTCGCTGAGTGAGGCGGACGTGGTCCGCGCGGCCCGGATCCGGCAATGGCTGGGCGTGCCCGGTCAGAGCGTCGAGTCGGCATTGGCCTTTCGTGACAAGCACCGGATGAAGACGCTGGTGTCCGAGGCAGGTCTGGCGGTGCCGCGGTTCAGGGCGGTGGACTGTGTCGGAGGGCTGGTGGATTTCGCCGCCGAGGTGGGCGGCCCCATCGTGGTCAAGCGCCGTTCGGGTTCGGGGTCAGTGGGGGTGCGGGTCCTAGCGGACCGACGGGCGGTCGAACAGTGGGCGGCAGGGCTGTGCATGGGGCCGGACGAGCCCTGGGGTCTGCTCGCCGAGGAGTATGTCGATGCCCGTCTCTTCCACGTCAACGGCATCATGTCTGGCGGACAGGTGCTGCACGCCTGGTCAAGCGCGTACGTCCAGCCGCCGATGAAAGCACTTGAACAGGGCCGCCCGCAGACAGTGGTGATGCTGTCCGCCGGCTCCGAAACTGCCCGCGTCCTGGAGGAGTTCACGGCTTCGGTCATTGCCGCGCTGCCGTGTGTCGAGGAACCGACCAGCTTTCACGCCGAGTTGTTTCTCGCGGCCGACCGCACCGTTTCACTCTGCGAGATCGCCGCACGGACCGGCGGATGCGGCATCAACGACGTCTCCCAACTCGCCTACGGTGTAGATCTCAACCTCTGCTCGGCCCGCGGCCAAGCCGGGCTGCCGATCGGCCTCCCCCCACGGCATGCCCCACCACCTCGTGGCCTGTTCGGCTGTGTGCTCCTCCCGCCGCGCGCGGGCAGGCTGATGCACCTCCCCGCCACCTGCCCGCTGAGCGGTGTGGTCTCCTACCGTCCGCGTCTGGCACCAGGCGCGACCAGCGTGGGGACGCCCAGTGTGTCGAGCGCCGCCGCAGTCGTCCTCATCGCGGGGGCGACGCCGAACGAGCAGGTGGAACGCATGGCAGCCGTGGAGCGATGGTTCTACGGGCTGGCCCGCTGGCACCTGCCGGCACCAGTACGGGACGATGATGCGCGCCGAGAGGCTTCGTCCCGTTGAACGGAGACTACCGGGAGCACGCGTTGACTCACCGGCTTCCTGTGCTCAGCCGCTCGGCAAGGAGGTGTTGCGAACGACGGTGGGGCGTCAGCGTGGCCGACTGAGGTCCGAAAAGGTGCGGATCATCGTAAACTCCCCACCCGCCACCGGGCTTTCGGGCGGTGGCGGGGAGCCCGTTCGCCGAAACCCGTGCCGAACGTACAGGCGTTCCGCCGCGGTGTTTCCCTCCGTCACCTGGAGCCGCACCTCGTCGATTCCCTCGTCGTCGGCCCAGCGCAGTACGGCCCGCACCAACAGGTCGGCCGCACCAGTGCCACGCGTGGCGGGGCGTACCCACATGGAGACCAGCTCGGCGGTGTGCGGGCCGACCGGAACGACGCCGGCGAGGCCGCACGGCTCGCCGTCTTCCTCGGCGAGGAACTGGTTGTGGCCTGCCAGACGTTCCCGCCATTGCTTTTCGGTGAGGGACTCCTCGCGGCTCAGCGTCGAGCCGAACGCCTGTGGGGCCTCGGTCAGGGCGGCGAGCCGGACGGCACGGCACAACCGCCAGTCCTCGGGGCGCAGGGTGCGTACGGTGAGCGTGGGCATGGGGCAGACCGTGGCACATCCCGGTGCCGGGCTCAACTTGTGTCGGCGGCGTCGTCGAGCGCTGGCCGGGCCCCACGGCTGTGCACGGAAGGGGTGCCTGCCGTGCCGGGGTGGCGGAAAAGGGGCCGTGGACGGGTCCGCCGCTGCTGGCCACAATGAGTGGCATGACACGCTCGCGGCCCCGTATCGCCCTTGTGTTGCGTGGTGAGGTCAACCAGAGCGGCGGTGTCGGTACCAGCGTGCTGCGGCTGGCGCGCGGACTTGCGGCAGATGGCCGGTTCGCCGTGGACGTCGTCGGGCTGCGCCGTCGCGTTCCCGCCCCGTCGGATGGTGCAGCGGTCCCCGGGGAGCCGTGCGAGGTGGAGGGAGGTGTGTGTTTCTTCGAGCTGTATCCCGAGGAGTCGACACCGCCGGGCCCGGAATCCGAACTGGCCGTCCAGCAGGCCCTGGTGGATCTGGTGCGCCGCCGCCACCACGCGCTGCTCCACGGCTTCTATGCCAGTTCCGCGGGTTACCACGCGGTCTGGGCGGCGGCCGAGTGCGAGGTGCCGTCGGTCGTGGGTATCCGGGGGAACGACATCTACGGCAATGTCTTCGACCCCAGCCGATTGCCCCGGCTGCAGTGGGCACTGGCCCATGCCACCCGGATCGTGGCGGTGAGCAGCGAGGCGGCCCGCCGGGCCGACATCCTCGCCGGCTGCGGACCGCGCACCACCGTGGTGCTCAACAGCATCGCCCCGGCGGCGTATCGGGCGGGTACCGTTCGCTGCCCTGGTTCACCGGTCATCGGCACACTCGGGCGGGCGGCCGTCAAGAAGGGCGTCCATCTGCTGATCCGGGCGTTCCCCATGGTGCTGGAGCGGCATCCGGACGCTCGACTGGTGCTGGTCGGGCCGCTCACGGAGACCTCGGCGCTGCCGGATCTGGCCGGTGTCAGCGGCGTCTCCGACCGCACTGTCTTCACTGGTGCCGTGCCCCGGGAGGACGCTCTGCGGCAGTTGCGCGGCATGGACGTGTTCGTGCTGCCATCACTGCACGAAGGCTGCCCCAACGCGGTGCTGGAGGCGATGCTGGCGGGCACGCCGGTGGTGGCCACCGCTGTGGGAGCGGTGCCGGAGATGGTGGTGGACGGCGAGGAGGCCGTACTGGTGTCGGAGGTCGGCTCACCGCGGGCGGTCGCCGACGGGATCTTGAGCATGCTCGCCGCTGACCGGGAGGGAATCGCCGAGCGGGCCCGCGAGGCGGTGCGGACGCGGTTCGGGCTGTCCCGGGAGGTCGAGGAGAACGTGGCGGTCTATCGCGACTGCCTTGCCTGAACTTCCTCGCGCCGACGTCGTACCGTGTCGGACAGGGTGACGCCGGCTGCGGCGAGTACCGCTTCCCTGCGCCGCAGTGCCCAGTCGTCGTCCTTGTTGACCGAGAGGTGGAGGATCGCGACGTCCGCGAGCTCGTCGTCGTTGAGCTCCTCCGTCCCGGGGGCGAGGCGCAGGGCCCGGCCCGGCATGAAGTTCCAGCGCAGCGGCAGTTCGCCGATAGGGATCGCCTCGCTCATCTCCAGCAGGGTCAGCCAGAGGCACAGTTGGTCGTTGGGGACGAAGTGCTTGCTCTGGGGCCCGGTGATCATCCGGCGGTAGCGGTCCAGCCAGCGCATGGCGACCTGGCGCAGCACGGCGCCGGCTCCGTAGATCACGCCGGAGTTCCAGCAAGGCATGGCGCCGAGGTCGTCCGTCGTGTATGCCAAGCCGAAGGTGTCGTTGACGAGTTGGGTGATCTGTTCCTGGCTGAGGGCCGGGTCGGTGAAATTGTACCGGCCGTTGGTCCACAGGGTCTGTACCTTCGGGCGGCGGAGCAGCATGCGTACGTCCACGCCTGCTGCTGGTCCGATGGGGCTCTGCGCGGCGAGTGCGTCGACGTCGTCGAGCAGGAGGGTGTCCGCGTCGATGTGGAGGCACGGCCCGGACGGCGCCTCGGTCATCGCCTGGATCTTGAGCAGGCGGGAGCGGGTGTGTTCATCGTGCGCGGGAATCCGGCGGATCCGGGCAGTGATTCTCAGTGCTGCGGCGATCCGGGCCAGTTCCTTGGGCTGCTGGTCGAGGAACAAACGGACGGGCACGTCGTGGTTGTGGGTCCGCAGCGAGCAGATCGCGGCCACTGCCAGTGGGAAGTAGCTGTGTGTGCAGGCGAGGGTAACGGTCATGGGTGACTGGGCCGGTGCGCTGTCGGTGGCCGCTGTGCCGAGGGTCATCCGGCCTCCTCGAAGGATGGTGGGTGGGGTGGTCATGAGTGGTGTGGCAGGCGTCGGCGCCGCAGCCATTGAAGGGCGGTACGGGCCTGGACTGCTTGGAAACGGCGGAGGGTGGGGATGCCGGGTGGGGGTGGGCGTCGCGAGCGGTCGATGAGCATGCCGGTGAGCGCGGTCAGGGCGATGGTGACGTCGGACGGGTCGGCTTCGGCGGCTGCGGGGTGGGCGGCGAAGGCGGTGTCCGGCGACAGGCCACCGTGGAGGGGTGCCGGTGCGAGCAGGAACAGCAGGTCGAGCCAGGGGGCCGCGAGAGTGGCGCGGGCCCAGTCCACGAGGTGCACTTCTTGCCTGGTGAGGAGGATGTTGTCGGCGCGGAGGTCGCAGTGGGCGAGGGCGTCGCCCCGGACGGCTTGGGTCCAGCCCGACTCCAGTTCCGCCAGGGTGTCGAGGTGTGCGGCCGCCCACGGGTCGAGGCCGTCGAGTGGGAGCCCCGCGTTGCGTTGCTGCGTCAGGTTGCGCCAGCCCCGGAACTCGTCGGCCAGGGACTCGGCGGCGGTGGGGAGGACAGCGCTGAGGGCGGGCGGGGTGGGGGTGACTGCTGTGGCGAGAGCGGCGAGGGCACGCAGTACGCGGTTCAGCTGGGGTGCGCGCCAGGGTTGTGTGGGCATCGTGCCGTCTACCCATTGGAAGGTCAGTACCACCCAGCCGTGGTTGTCGAGCGCAGTGAGCAGGCGGGGTGTTGGGATGTGGGAGGGGAGCACGGGAGCGATGCGTGCCTCGCGGCGGTGCAGCTCCGGCGCGTAGGTGTTGGGCTCAGATCCCACTGCCTTGACGAACACCCGTCTGTCATCGGCGAGTTGGAGTTGGGCGGCCACTCCGGGGGAGAATCCGCCGGGGCAGGTGACCGCCCTGGTAACGGGTGCGCCCAGGCGTTGTTCCAGGGCGGCCCGGAGGGCTGGAGGCACGTCCGTCCAGGGGCGGCGGTCGCCGACCGCAGGTGGGACCGAGCGGTGCGGCGCATCAGTCGGGGGCCGGGGCACAGTGTCCTCCTGCTGGGAGTCGGTCGGTCCGCAGCATCGCTGCCAGTTGGGGGCGCAGGATCTTCCCGGTCGCTGTGCGGGGCACCGCCTCGACGTGGACGATGCGCTCGGGCAGGGTGGCGGTGGCGAAGTGGTGTTGGAGGTGGGCGTAGCACTCGGCGTCGGACAGCTCCGGTGCCGCGGCCACCGCGGCGGTGATCGTCTCGCCCAGGAGCCGGTCCGGTCGGGTGATGCAAGCTGCGTCGTGGACCGCGGGATGGGCGCGCAGCACCCGTTCCATCTCCTCCAGTGAGACGCTCTCGCCACGGACT
This sequence comes from Streptomyces gilvosporeus, assembly GCF_002082195.1. Classification (GTDB taxonomy): domain Bacteria; phylum Actinomycetota; class Actinomycetes; order Streptomycetales; family Streptomycetaceae; genus Streptomyces; species Streptomyces gilvosporeus. The sequence goes on from NZ_CP020569.1 coordinate 613,921, forward strand.
TTGGCGATGTTCTTGATCCTTCCGGTGGTGACGTAGAAGGTCTTGCCGGTTTCCTCGTCCGGGACGGCGAATCCGAGGTCCTGGGAGTGGAACCAGCCATCGCGAAATGCCTGGCGGGTGGCGTCCTCGTTGCCCGCGTAGCGCGTCATCACGTTGTGGCCGCGCATGCACAGCTCGCCGGTCTCGCCTGGTTCCGCACGTCTGCCGTCGGCGGTGCGTACTGCGATCTCGTTGCCGTACAGGGCCGTCCCGATCGAGGGGATGTCGGCGTGGAGCGCGAGCCTGGCGTACGCCTGCGGGGTCAGGTCGATTGGCATGGTCGTGGAGAAGTTGGTGGTCTCGGTCAGGCCGTAGCCCTGGAGTACCCGCGCGCCCAGGCGCTTGTGCAGGGCTTGAACGGTCGTGGCTGTCAGGGGGGCCGCGGCCGAGACGAAGTAGCGGAATTCGTCGGGGATATGGGGGTGGCGCCAGGCGTCCAAGAGGGCTTCGAGGACGCTTGGCACGACGCTGGCGATGTGCGGGCGGTGCCGGGTGAGCAGGTGGGGGTAGGTGAAGGGGTCGAACCTGTCGGCGATCACTGCGTGGGCGCCCGCTGCGAGGGTGCCGAGAAGGGTGAAGTGCAACCCGTTGACATGGTGGGCGGGCAGGCAGCCCAGGAAGCGCACCCCCGGGCCCAGGCCGTGATGGCGCCGGAGGGCTTCGGCGTTGACGGCGGAGTTGTAGTGGGACTGGGCCACCAGTTTCGATGTCGCGGTGGAGCCGGAGGTGGCGAACAGCAACGCGTCGGCTGACGGATCGGGCTGCGTCCGCACGTCGGTCGTCGGGTCCGGTAGCGTCCGTGGGTTTGGCAACGGCACACCGCCGGGCCGGTCGGCGAGCTGCCCGGTCGGCCCGTGGAGCACCGCCCGGGCGTGCGCGAATGCCGCCTGCCGCGCGACGCGGGCCGGCGGGTCTGAGGGGCTGAGCATCAGCACCGGGCAGCCCAGCCGCATGAGGGCGAGGACGGTGAGCGCGGAGATGGCGTCGTTGACCGGTAGCAGGCCGAATACCTGGCCGGAGCGGGCGCCCAGTTCGTGGGCGAGCCAGTGCGTGAGTCTGCGGCTGAGCCGGTCGAACTGTCGGTAGGTGAGTGTGGTGACGGCTCCTTCCTGATCGATGGTGGTCAGGTACGGGGCGTCGCCGTGGACGGCTGCCTGGTGATCGAGGCCAGCCACGAGGGTGGGCCGAGCGGTCAGCCGGGAGGAAGGTGGCTTCCCGTGGTATCGGTGCACGCGTTCGTCGTCGGTGCTGGTGTGGTCAGTCATCGTCGCCGGTTTCCCCTTTCCCTGGGGCCAGTTCGGCTGCCGCTTCGACGATGGTGCGGATGCTGTGGAAGGTGGTGGCGGTGATCTGGTCCGCGGGGAATTCCACGGACAGGGCCTGCTCCAGTTCCGTCAGCAGGGAGATGGTGCGCAGCGAGTCGAAGCCCAGGTCGGCCAGGGGTGCGTCGGGATCGGGTGGTGCGCTGATGGGGCCGGGGGGCATCAGTCGCCCGACCGTGTCCTGCACCGTGTGTTCCAGGTCTGCGCGGTGCGTGTCGCTGTTCGTCATGGGTTCTCTTTCCCGGGGTTCGTGCGGTGGCGGTCGGCTGGGGCCGGGTCGGATGGCCCGCGCTCCAGTACGGGGCGCAGCCGGGAGAGGGCGGTGGCCAGGTGGGTCCGCTGCTTGGCGGTGGTGATCCGCAGCGTGCCCCCGGCGAAGCAGAAGTCGAGGATGCCGGGGTAGGTGGCCACGCCCGTCTTGCGCAGCAGTTCTGTGGCCAGCCGGTAGGAGTCGTCGCAGCGCCGGGTCGTCAGCAGGAGGTTGACGGAGCAGCGGGGCCGGGTCACCGCTGCCATGTGGGAGAGGTGGTGGGCGGTGGCGTCCCTCAGCGCCATGAGGGTGGTCTGCCTGGAGTGCCGTTCCAGGCGGTAGCGGTCGTAGGCGCGTTGTAACGGCGTGCGGCACAGTCGGTACCCGGGCTCGAACTCCGCTGCCTCTGCGGGCCCGATCCGGTCTGTTCCGCTGATAAGCCAGCGTTCCATGCGGGCCGTCACTTCGATGGCGGTGTAGAGCAGCGAGGGCGGGCCGCCGAAGCTGGTCGAGGCGTACTCGTAGTAGTCGGCGATGAAGGCGCGGTCGGCGACGATCCAGCCGGATTCGACGGCCTGGGGCTGCCAGATGTGGGGGTTGCCGCAGATACGGATCACGTTGGACGCGGAGCGTGCGGAGCAGAGCGGGGTGGTTTCCCCCAACCATTCGTGGGACTCGTCCAGCAGGATGGCTGTGGTGGATGCGGACTGCCGTATCAGGTCCGCCAGTTCGGGCTCGGGTATCCGGGCGCCGGTGGTGCCTGCCGCGGTCGGCAGCAGGACGAGTGGGGTGTTCGGTGTCAGCGCGGCGATCAGGGGGCCGATCGACATGATGCCGTCGGTACAGGTCAGTGGGACGAGCCGGACGGTGCCTCGTCGGGCGACCGCGGCCACCGGGGCCGGCTGGTTGGGGATGGCGCACAGTGCGGGTGCCGCGGAAGCCGGACGCCCGGAGAGGATGAGGTCGGCCAGTCCGCTGATGGCGAAGGCGCCGCCCATGGTGAGTGCCAGGTTCCCGGAGGTGTAGCAGGCTCCCTCGACGCGCTGGTTCTCGAAGGCGGCCAGGGCCTCGCGCGCCGGGATGCGCCCGCAGGAGTCGGAGTAGCCGTACCAGTCGCGCCGCAGTGCGTAGCTGAGGCAGTCGCGCACGGTCTGCGGAAGTTCCGCCGCGCATGCGGTCACCGAGTCGGGTATGAGGGACGGCTGCGGGCCGGAGGGGCTGTCGTCGGTCAACTCCTCGTGGAAGAAGCAGTGGTGCAGCTCGTGGATCAACGACACGGTGACACCGGAGGACAGCACCTCCTCGGCGGTGACATCGCGTAGCGGGGCGCCCTGCCGCCAGCGGTCGGCGAGCCAGGGGCGGTTGCCGTGGCATCCCATCTCGTGCTCCACCCGGCCGAGCCAGAGGTCCCGCAGTTCCAGCGGGTCGTCGGGATTGCGGGCCCGCCGGAACACCTCCAGTGTGCGGTCGTCGACGGCAGGCGCGAACGAGTCCGCCCGATAGGTGCGCGGGGCCGGGCCCGCAAGCGCGTCGGGCGGGAGGGGAGGCAGGAGGCGCGCGGGGGCGTCGGTGAAGAGCTGCATGACATCTCCCGACCGGGCAGGGGCCTACAGGCCGGCATATCCGCGCAGCGCGGGGACGACCTGGCGGGCGAAGAGTTCGACGGTGTGCCAGTCCACCGGCGGCCGGGCGCCGAGCAGGAAGTCCCCGACGCCGAGCCGGAGGTAGGGAAGAAGACGTTCGACGCACTGTTCGGGTGTGCCGAGGACGAGGAATTCCCGCCGGTCCGGCGAGGTGGGTGGATGGCGTCTCTCCCACGCCTGACGCCGGTCGTGCAGCGCACGAGAATCCTCCGCGAGCAGTGCCCGGAAGGTGATCGATTTTCTGATGTCCGCCGGATTCCGGCCGACTGCTGCGCAGTGCTCCGCCAGCGCGGCGCACCGGTGGCGATAGCTCTCCAGGGTCCCGGCCAGCGCGTTCCAGATGTCGGCATGTTCGGCGACGATTCTGAGGGTGTGTCGGGGGTCCGCGCCGCCGATCACCAACGGCAGTCTCCGTTGCAGCGGTTTGGGTTGGAGACATGCGCCTTGGAGGCGGTAGTGCCGTCCGGTGAAATCGGTCCGTTCTCTTGTCCATAGGCTCCGCAGGATGTGGCAGCCTTCCGTGAGCATTTCCAGGCGCTCGGTGCGGTTGGGGAAGGGGATGCCGTATTGCCGGTAGCCGAGGTCCGGGCCGCCGGCGCCGATGCCGAATTCGAGCCTGCCTCCGGAGATGTGGTCGATGGTGGCGGCGATGGCCGCGGCCTGGGCGGGGTGCCGCCAGGTCAGGGTGGAGACGAGCAGGGCGCAGCGGATCGTGCTGGTGCGCGCTGCGAGTGCGGCCAGCAGAGTTGGGCCTTCCAGGCAGGGCCCGTCGGGGCCGCCCAGAGGTGGGCGGGCGTGGTCGAAGAGCGATATCCAGTCGTAGCCCAGTGCTTCGCCCCGTTGCCACAGTCCGAGGCACTCCTGGAAGCTTGCGTACTGCTGCCCGGAGTGGATGCCGAACCTCAGGGCCGGGCCGTGGATCTGCATGGTGTGACGGTCCTTCAGGGTGTCGGTCGCGGGTTCGGAGAGGGAGCGGCATGGCGCTGGGGATGCGGGTACGGCGGTCGTCTCTCCGTAGGCCGGTCAGCATCGACGGCCGTCGACGGGCACGTAGTCGGCGTCGTCGTCGGTGAGCAGATGCTCCGGACGGCCTTCGACCAGGCGCACTGGGACAGTCCCGGGTGGCGCGCCGCCCGGTCGGCCCGTCCTGGGGCCGAGGCGCATGAGGTAGTAAGAGACGGTCAGGTCCGGGCCGTGGGCCGCTTCGAGGGCCTGGCTCCACTGCCGGATGCGTTCTCGCTCGGCGGGATAGCGGCGTTCGTACGCCGCGCGGTAGGCCGCGAAGGGCAGCAGCGGGTGCTGTAGGGGGGTGAACTCGACGACGCGCCCGACCAGCGCCTCGGCGAAGACCTCGGCGGCGATCGGCAGGCCGTCCCGGGCCGGCTGGTAGAGCAGGATGAGTGCCTCTCCCTGGGGTGTGAGGAATGCATCCAGCCGTTCCAGCAGGAGTGCGAGTAGTCGGTTTCCGTCCGGACCGCCGTTGGAGGTGAGGGTGCCCGGAATGCAATCGGGGGTGGGCAGGAACGGCGGGTTCGCGAGAAGCAGGTCGTAGGGTTCCGGTGCCGAGTAGGTCCGCAGGTCCGTGGTGAGGGAGCGGACGGCTCCCGCGGGGAAGCCGTTGGCTGCGGCGGTCCACCGCTGGAACTCCTCGGCCCGCGGGTTGATGTCCAGGAAGTCGACGCTGCGGGCGCCCAGGTGCAGGGCCATGAATCCCAGCGCGCCCGACCCGGCGAAGGGTTCGAAGACCCGCTTTCCCCGGGCCAGGGCGGGCTGCTGTTCCAGACAGCGCAGCAGCGCGGCTTGGATGCGGGTGAGGGGGAGGATGCGCAACGCGTCGTTCTTCCCGGGGACTTCGGCCCTGGCGATGAGTCCCCCTGTGAAGGTGTAGGTGAGGACGTCACCGTCACGGTGCTCGGTCCAGGACACCGGATCGCCAGGCATCAGGCCCAGTACCTCTCGTACGTCGCCGGGATGGGGCACTGGAAGGAGCGGTGGTGCATGTACAGGACGTCGCGGGCGGGTGTGACGTCGCCCCGGCCGTCGATCCAGTGCACGGGTAGCCCGGCTTCCTCCATGATGCGCCGGGAGGCGTCGGCCCAGTGGGAGAAGTACAGTTCGCGGTCGAAGACGAAGAGATCGGCGGTTCCGCCCACGTAGCAGAGCACACCGTCCCATCGGCGGGACGCCGCCTCGGCGAGTACGTCCGGCAAGGTGGCGGGGTGCGCGTCGGCCCGGCTCATCAGGTGCGCCTTCATCGCCTCGGGCATGGGCTCGCCCGGCTCGACCAGCGCCAGCCTTCCTCGGGGGATGCGGGTGAAATTGTCCAGGTAGGGCGCGAAGGGCTGTACAGGAGCGTGCGGTTGCTTGTCCGTGAAGAGCCAGTCGCCGATGCACAGGGCGTCCATGGTGGAGGTCAGGTAGAGCCGGAACGCCTGCTCGCAGGTTTGCACCAGCGGCTCGCCGCGGTCGTTGAAGGAAGTGTTGAGCAGTACCCCCAGGCCGGTGCGCCGCTTGAACGCCTGGAGCAGGGCGTAGAACCGGGGGTTGCTCTGCTGGGTCACCGTCTGCACCCGCGCGGTGCCGTCGACGTGCCCGATGGAGGCGAGCTTGTCCCGCCACTCCTCCCGCAGGGGGGCCACGATGGTCATGTAGGGCAAGTCCTGGTCGGCGTCGAAGTACTCGGTGAGGTCTTCGCGGAGGACGGATGGGGCGAACGGGCGCCAGTTCTCCCGGTGTTTGATGCCGTCGTTGATCCTGCGCTTGATGTCCGGGGCGAGCGGGTTTCCCAGGATGGAGCGGTTGCCCAGTGCCCGGGGGCCGACCTCGGACCGGCCCTGCACCCAGCCCAGCGTGTGGCCGGCGGCCAGGAGTTCGGCCGCCGCTTCCTGGTCGGGGACGCGGGTGCCGCGCTGGCCGTGGCGCGCGGCGACGTCCGGGAGGTTGTCCAGGTCGATCTCCCGACCCCAGTACGGGTGGGTGAGGTGCCAGCGGCGTGGTCGTTCGGTTCTGCCGAGTCGGTGGTAGGCGTACAGCGCGCCGCCGAGGGCCGTGCCCGAGTCGTTGGCCTGGGGGTAGACCTCGATCCGGTCGAAGGTCCCGCTTTTCATGATCCGGCCGTTGGCGGCGGAGTTGAGAGCCACTCCCCCGGTGATCAGGAGGTTTGCGGACCGGGTGGCTTCTTTGAGGTGCCGGGCGGAGTTGAGCATGATCTCCTCGCAGATGGCCTGCACGGCGGCGGCCACGTCCTGATGCAGCGAGGTGAGGGGTTCCTCCGGCCGGCGGGGCGGGCCGAAGGAGTGGGCGAAGAGGGTCGTGGCAAGCTCGGGCGAGGTGTAGCGGTGTGCGCCCCTGCGTTGGGCGGGCAGGAAGGTGTACGCCCCGGTGTCGTCGATGCGGAGGAACGCGTCGAGCGCTGCTCGGTACCGTGCCGGGTCCCCGTAGGCCGCCAGGGCCATGGTCTTGCCTTCCTCGCCGAAGCCCCAGCCCAGCCACATAGTGGCTCCCTGGTAGAAGAGACCCAGGGATTGCGGCAGGGGGACGGTGCGCAGCACGTCGAGGTCGTTGCCCGAGCCATGGGCGAGCATCGAGGTTTCGGTCTCTCCGCTGCCGTCGACGCTGAGGATGGCGGCGTCGTCGAAGGGGCTGGCGTAGTAGACCCCCGCGCAGTGGCAGATGTGGTGGGGGATGTTCACCACCCGGTCGGCCGGGAAGCCGGCGGCCAGCAGGGCCTTGTGCCAGGTCGGGATCCGCCATTCGAGGTAGCGCTCCATGTCCTGGGCATGGGGGGCGGACAGGTAGCCCCGTACCTGGCGCTTGCGGGCCTCTAGGCGGGACGGGTCGATGCAGTTGGTCACGAGGTCGATCTGGTCCGGCGCGATGGAGTGCTCGTCAAGGGCCTCGAAGAGCACCGACAGATGGCTGGACATGCCGTGTTTGATGCGGTTGAAGCGCTCCTGCTCGTAGATGAAGAGGGGTTCGCCGTCCCGGACCAGTGCGAAACACGCGTCGTGCTGGACCGGTTTGGTGCCGAGAATGATCACGCGGACCTCGTCCTTCCCACCGCTCTTCGTGGTGCCCGGGCGCCTTCCTGCGGGATGCGGGAGCCGATTGCCGGGCCTGTCACCCGACGGTTCCGTCGGCCAGTTGCAGCCAGCTGCTCTGGTCTCTGTTGAGCAGTGCGTAGGCGAGGTTGCGTGCGTACTGCAGTACCTGCGGGTCGATCTGCAGGCTGCGGAACGGCGAGGGTGACTGGGCTTTGGAGAAGCCCATGTCGTCGGGGCGCGTTGACGGGTCCAGCTGACCGTTGGCCACGGCCTCGTCGTAGAGGGTGGTCCCGGGGAAGGGCTGGACCATGAAGAAGCCGCATCCGTTGAGGCCCGCGTCCATGGCGCGGCGGGCCAGCCAGAAGGTCTTGGTCAGTTCCTCGAGGGTTTCGTCGGGGTATCCGACCATGAAGTTCCCGTTGATGGTGAAGCCCATCTCCCGCATCACTGCGACCAGGTCGAAGACGTCGCACTTGTCCAGCCGCCACTTGGACGTGGAGTACTTGTCCAGTACGCGCTGGGATCCGGACTCGAATGGCAGGCCGATGCGGCGGAAGCCGGCGGCGTGGAGGTGTTCGAGCAGCTCCACGTCCACGACGAGGCGGTCGTTCTTCGCCGATCGCCGGAACAGGTGCCGGATGTTCACCCCGTTGATGTCGGCGAGTTCGAAGTCGTACTTCTGCATCAGGTCGAGCACCTGGTGTACTCGGTGCTTCCAGGCCAGCAGCGAATCGTCGTTGATGTAGACCAGGTCGACCCCTAGTCCTTTGAGCGTGTCCAGTTCGCGTTCGACCCGCTCCACCGAGTGGAATCGCAGGTCCCCGATCTCGCCCGCCTCTCCGCCGCGCTCCTTCGAGATGTGGCAGTAGGTGCAGCGGTAGGGGCAGCCGCGCGAGGTGAGGATCGAGGCGAAGTGCGGCTTCTGGCCGTCTTCCATCCAGTCGGTGCGGCCTCCCCACAGCACGCTGATGTCCCAGTACTGCTCGTTGGGCAGGGCGTCCCACGACGGCATGGGGTACTCGTCGAGGTCGGTGGTGGGCCGGCCGGCGCGCGTGGTCACGATACGGCCGTCGTGCCGGAAGCAGATGGAGGGTACGGCGTCGAGCGAAGGGGACCCGGAACGCAGGTAATCCGCGAAGGCGACGAGTGGCTTCTCGCCTTCCGAAAGGAAGATGACGTCGTAACCGCTGTCGAAGAAGAGGCCCCTGAGGCTGCGCGCGTTGACTCCCCCGGCGACCATGATTTTCTCCGGGAAGGCACTTTTGATCAGCTGGGCCATCTCCAGGCACCGTGCGGTCTGCTGAGTGAAGATGGAACTCACCGCGATGACGTCGTACGGCTCGGCCTCTTCCAGAATACGCTCCGGTGTCATGCCGATGCGGAACATTCCGCTACCGATCTCCGGAACCATGGTTTTGCGGTAGAACGTGTCCGCCAGATCGTCCTGGCCGGGCCGTCCGATGCTGGTGTCGAGAAGGTCCGCGTCGAATCCGGCTGCGCGCAGTGCGGCATGGAGATAGGGGAGGGCCAGCGAACAGTCGGGGCGGTATACCTCGTCGGGATAATACTGGAGCGGGGCGTACATGCACAAAAACCGGGGGTCCCGGATCCGCCTGTCCAGCACGCTCATCGTGGATGCCTCCATGGGCTTCCGCTCCTTCGGCGGGATTGTGTCACCGTCCGGTCAACTGTGCTTTCTGTGCATGCGTGTTGTAGAACTCCGAGATGTTCGGATCCGGGCGGGCGGACCTGCCTTGGAACCACATCCCGAACGCGCTGCGCGAACGGTGCCGTGAGCGGTTGCGCAGTGCCCGGTGCACCGTGAGCGGGTGGTGGCAGACGAGATCCCCGGGGTCGAGCGGAACGAGCACCTCACGGGCCTCGTCCGCCGGATCGAACTGCGCAGCCAGGGCGAAGCCGCGGATCCCGCTGTAGGTGTGCGGACGCAGACCGCCGTGGTGCGACCCGGGGACGTACCGCAGGCAGCCGTTCTCCTCGTCCATGCGCTCGTGCGTCGCCAGCAGCATCTCCACTCCGCTGGGCGGGTCGAGCCCCAGCGAGCAGTTGTCCTGGTGCGGCGGTGTCGGCATGTCGGTGGTGGGCGGCTTGTCGAAGTAGATCGGCGGAGACGCCTCGGCTGCCTCCCCCAGGAGAGCCTGCGCGAGTGACAGCCACTTCGGGTGCGAGCGGTAGTCCTCGAAGAAAGCGTCGCAATTCATGCGCAGCACGAGGCGGATCCGCCGCTGCCCGTCCTCCCCGACCGAGTGGAAGACCTGGGTATCGGGGAGCGAAGGAGCCACTTCACGGATGAATCGGTGGATTTGCGATCGCAGTTCGGAGAGTTCGTCGCAAGTCAGAAACTGGCGGATGACAACATATCCATCCCGATCAAAGGCCGGTTTGTACTGGCGGCAATCCATACACCCCTGCCTTCCTCGCCTCGGCACATGAGCACACGTGATGCCGGCTGACCTCACCGGGCTTACGGACAGCCGATTTCCGCCGTATGCCTCCCCCGCAAATTCACTTACATAACACGCTCCGACATTTTGTCTAAATTCCTGTGCCGCATATACCGGAAGAACGGCAAACCCTGCTTGCCGTGTAACTCCCACACCCCATGCGCCCCAGGTAATTGACTCTCGCAACAAACACGTGCACGACTTCCGGTCGTGTGGCACGTGGCCCCTGTCCCCCCAGGGGGCATGCCTGCCACACTGCCTGGAGCCTGCGGGATGGCACTCCGCTCCTTCCGCGGAGATTCGCCTTCCGACACTGCGAGAATCAGTCGCGAAGAGGGTCCATGGACGTGAAGTTCGATCCAGAACGGCATATACGGAACATCTACCGTGAGCCCGCAGTCGCCCTGCTCAGCCCCCACGGAGAGGTACTCCGGGGTATCAGCGGGACATCAGGGGCTTCGGAGGAGTTCCCCGCAGCACAGGAGATCGGTGTCGACCGCATCGTCATGCAGCCGGGATCCGCCTTCGAACTCCATACCCATCCCGGCGCCCACATCCTCTACGTACTGCGGGCCCGCGGGCTCATCCACGTCGACGGCACGGACTACGAGATGACCGAAGGCGACACGGTCTATGTGCCGGCGCACTACGCACACGGCGTGCGGACCCACCCCGATGCCGAAGGTCCCGTGGAGTTCCTGGCCTTCGGCATACCGCACATGCCGCTCGACTCGCCCCACCGGATGAGCCTCGTCGCGCCATGAACCACACCACCTCTTCTCCACCCGGCTGGGCCGAGGAGCGCTGGGAGATCTGTGTCGACGAGACGGAGGTCCACGAGTTGCTGTGCCGCTGCGACGTCCACACGGCACGCCGGTACGGAACGCCGGTCCCGCAACGCGACCCCCAGACCACGACGCGGCGGGTGCGGACGTGCTGTGTGCACGCCCTGCGGCGATCCGCCGGGCTCGCGGCGATGTTCACCCTGACGTGGCAGCCCCCCTTCGCCCAGGACGCCGCGGTCTTTCCGGCGGCCCAGAAGCCCGGCTATCTGTCCCGCCTTGCCGTGGCACCCGAGCTGCTGTCCCAGGGCACGCTGCTGGGGGCGCGGTGCGTGCGTCGGGCACTGGAGGTAGCGGCGGAGGCCGGTGCCGATGTGCTGCGGTGCGAGGCCAATCCGGATCTGACCGCCACCCTGGAGCTGCTGCTCCGCCTGGGATTCCGGCAGGCCGGATCGACGCTCGACGACGGTGCGGGCGTACGGCGCGTTCACCTCCAGGCCCGGGCGGCCTGATCACGACAGGGGGTTCCAGGTGATCGAGGGGTTATTCGTCGAGCGGGCCACCGACCGGCATGTGCGGTTGCGCCGATGTCTTCTCCGGGACGGTCGGCAGACACTTGCCACGCCGACGGGCTTCAACCGTCCCTTCCGTCTCGGCGCTGCCGGCGAGCTACCACAACGCGCCCTCGCCCGACTGCGAACCCAGGGCGCGGTGGCCCTCCACTCCGACGAGCCGCTCCCGGCCCGCCGGTTCATCGCGCTCGGGGCCCGTCTGGGCCGCGCCATCGTGGAGACCGACCCCGCAGTCCTCCCCTATGTCGAGAACGAGGTGATCCTCAATCTCGTCAGTCGCCATCCCGAGACCGACAACATCGCGATCCAGCCCTTCGCCGACAACTTCCTTTCCCTCCACAGCGAGAGCAGCGGTCAGCCCCTCCCCCGTCAGCCGCGCTACATCGTGCTGATGTGCCGCGAACCGGGCGACAGGAGGGCCCGGACGGTCCTGGTACCCATGGAAACGGTGGCGGCCCGGCTGTCGGACCGGCAGTTGACCCTCCTGTCGCAGACCCGCTACCAGCAGGCCGGGGCACCTTCGGCCATCCTCCGCCGGGTGGGGAACCGCCCGGTCTTCTCGTTCCGCGACTTCATGGCCCAGCCATTTGCCTGGCGATACCAGGCAGCCGACGGCGCGGGGGCCGACACCGTCGATGCCGCGATCCGGGCGCTGCTCGCGGCGATGTACGCCCCGGACGCAGCCGTTGGTGTGCGATGGCAGCGCGGTCTGCTCGTCGTCATCGACAACACCTTCTTCTTCCACGGCAGAACCGCGGGGCCGGCTTCGGCAACGCACCCGACGACCCCCAGGAGGCACCTCCAACGTCTTCGCATCGCAGAGGTGTGAGGCCACGAGCATCGGAGCCGGACCATGCACCTCTTCGAGACCACTTCCACCGGGCGCCCGCTCACGGTTCCCCCGGCAGCACTCGCCGCGGCCCACAATAGCCCCGCGCTCGGGGACGAGCGGGTGTTCGCACCCGCGATCGACGAGCGGACACTCGACGTCTATGCCCGGGCCCGCGATCCGCAGGATGCCTTCGAGCTGCGCGACCTGTGGCTGGGACGTGTCGAGCAGGAGACCGGCGGGGACGGCCGGCCCTGGCTCGCCGAGCAGTGGAGAGACGCACCGGTACGCCGTACCGCCCACCCGGAGGAGGTGCTCTCCTCCCGTGCCACCGTGCGCTTCGTGAAGGAGCTGTTCAACTGGTACTTCCGGGACGACCTCTACGGGCGGTTCCGGTCGCGGGCCTCGGTCATCCTCTCCAGCGGCTCAGTCAGTGAGGAAGCCTGGGGCCTGCCCGAGACCCTGAAGAGCTGTCTGCACCACGCCCTCGACCGTGACTGGTCCGACTCTGCCCACCGGCGGGGCCGCCGGGCTGTGCGCGAGGCGATCGCCGCCTACGAGTCCGCGCGGATCGCCGGCGCCGGCTACACGGCCGACCGCGTCGCCCTCACCCTCGGAGGCACCGCGGCCATCGCCTCCCTCGCGGACTGTCTCCTCCGCCCGGGCCCGCGGGCCGCGCTGCCCGCGCTGTGCGGCATTCCCAACTATCCGCCGCTGGTGGAGTCCATCGCCCGGCGTGGCGAGGTCCGCCTGGTGCCGTTGCCCTGCCGGGCCGGCCGGGTCTGTCTGGGCCCGCTGATCCGCGAGCTCAGGCAGGACACCCCTATGGTGCTGCTCCAGACGGTGACCAACCCGACCGGTTCGGTGGTGCCCGAGGACGAGCTCACCAGCCTCGTCCGGGCCGCCTCGCCGACGACCGCCATCGTTTTGGACGAGTGCCATGAATGGCTCGGCCCGATGAGTACCTTCGGGCCGGCTCGCGCGGCGCCCAACGTGATCCGTGTCTCCAGCCTGTCGAAGGCATGGTCGGTGCCGGGCCTCAAGGTCGGCTGGTTGCTGGCCGACGCCCGGTTCGTCGGCGACCATCTCGCCCGTTCGGACAGCGCCGGTCCGCCGCCCTTCTACGACACGCTGCTGGAGGTGCTGGCACGGATGGAGCGGTGGATGCTGGCCGGTGTCGAATCGCCGGGTCCTGCGCACCTGGCGGAGTTCACCACAACCCAGCCGCTGAGTCGGCAGCAGTTGGCCGCCGCATACCGCAGCTACCGCGAGGATCGGCTGGCCCGTGACCATGGGCTCAAGGTTTTGCGCCAGGCTGTGGTCGCGGGCCTGACGGAGGCGTCCGCACAGGTGGTGCCGCCGCGCTACTCGATCAACGTGGCCGTTGAGTTCCCGGACTGGGACGACTCCTACCGGGCCTTCCGCGAACTGCTGCGGGAGACCGGGGTCTCGGTCTTCCCCGGCGTGCTCACGTTCTGCTTCTCCGGCGGCACGGTCCGGGTCACCACCGCACGTTCGTGGGCGGACCTGTCGGCCGCGCTCGCTCGGCTGCGCGCACGCTTCTCGGGGACATCCGGTAGCACGGTCACCGACGCGGGAACGGATCCGCGCCACGTCAGGGAGGACTAGGCATGCTCGACTTCCAGGCGGAGAACGGGCACAAGACGGTCCTGGGGATGATCCATCTGCCGCCACTGCCCGGTACACCGTTCCACGAGCCAGGGAGTTTCCCCCGCATCCTGGACGAGGCGGTCGCCGCCGCGAGACTGTTGCACGGGTGCGGTGCCGATGGCTGCCTGGTGCAGACAGTGGACCGGGTGTACGAGGCAGCGGACTCGGCGGACCCAGCACGGATCGTGGCAATCGGGTTGGTCGTGCGGGCCATCGCGGAAGCGACGGGCGGTCGGTTCCCCGTCGGTGTCCAGCTGATGCGCAACGCCATCTCGCCTTCGCTGGCGGTGGCACGGGTGGCCGGGGGCAGTTTCATCCGCGCCGGTGCACTGGTAGGCGCCACCCTCTCCGCCAGCGGGCTGATCGAGGCGGCCCCCCTCGCGGTCGCCGAGTACCGGAAGAGGATCGACGCCGCGGACATCAAGATCATCGCCGATGTGCACACCATGCACTTCAGCTGGTTCGGCGGTCGGAAACCCCCTGCCGAGGTCGCGGCCGCCGCCCGTCAGGCCGGCGCCGACGCCGTGGCACTGTGTCACCGGGACGAGTACAAGGCGATCGAGATGATCTGTGCGACGCGGCGCTCGGCACCTGGGGTACCGGTGATCCTTGCGGGGTACACCGACCACGACAACGTTGCCCGGCTGCTCGCCGCCGCCGACGGTGCCTTCGTGGGCAGCTGCCTCAAGAGCGCCGACGGCGGCACCGGCCTGGACAAGGACAAGGTCCGCAGGTACCTCGACGTCGTGCGGGGGCTGGAGCGGTGACCGGGACCGTGCGCCCGGCAGCCGGACGCCCCGGCCCCCCGGAGCCCTGCCGACGCAAGGTGATGTTCGATCAAACTGCAGCACTTGCCGATGACTTGACTGAACAGTCACCCCGTTTCGCACTCCAGGCGAGCGGTCTGCTGAGCCAGGAGGAGTGGGCCTCGGTCGACCGCGTGTACCTGACCGGCAGCGGCGACTCCTACCACGCCTCGTGTGCCGCCGAGATGGCCTTCGAGTCGCTCGCCGGCGTGCCCTGCGAACCGCTGAGTTCCCTCCGGTTCCTGGAGTACGGCACGGATGGGATGTCCGCAGTCGGGGGAAACAACCTGGTGATCGCGACCTCGGCATCCGGCGGCACAAGACGGGTGTTGCAGTGCGCCGAACGTGCCCGCCACCACGGAGTTCGGACCGTCGCACTCACCGGTGTCGCCGACAGCCCGCTGACCCGGACCTGTGACCGCTCGATGGTGATCGATGTGCCGCGCCTCGAACGCTCACCGGGCATCCGCACGCACCAGGCGAGCCTGGTGGGCCTGCTGATGATCGCCATCCGGCTCGGCGAAGCCCGCGGGATGTATGCGTCCGCCGCGGCCAACGCACTGCGGGGCGAACTATCCGCGCTCGCCGGTCCGATGAATGCCACCGTCGACGCCATCAGGGAACGTTGTCGGCAGGTGGCGCACCTGATCAGCGACGCTCCGGTCGTGGTGATGATCGGAGCCGGCCCGGGCCTGGGAACCGCCCTGTTCGGCGCGGCCAAGATCGTCGAGGCGTCGGCGGTCTTCGCGATGGGCCAGGATCTGGAGGAGTGGTGCCACGTCGAGCGATTCGCCGACCCGATCGACACCCCCCTCTTTCTCCTTTCCTGCCCGGGCAGGGCGCATTCCCTGGCCGGTGCCGTCGCGGCCCGCGCCACGGCCCTGGGCCGACAGGTGATCGCCGTGGTGCCCGCCGAGGACACCGTCGTGACCCCGTACGCCCACACCGTCCTGCCCGTGTACGGCACGACCCGTGAGGAGTTCTCACCACTGCTGTACGGGCTCTTCGCCCCCTACACCGCCGCGTTCCTGGCTGAGCGGCTGGGCCGGTTGCCGTTCCGAGCCGGCTGCCCCGGGCCGGGACCCGCCCACTGACCCACAGCCGTCGTGCGTCGTCTGCTCCGCCCCCGTTGAGAAAGGGAGACACCTGTGCCGGAACCGACCACGCCAGCAGCTCCAGGTCAGCGCCGAGTGGTGGTAACCGGCGCGGCAGGCTTCATAGGCTCCCACCTCACCGCCGCCCTGCTGCGGGAGGGCAGCTCGGTGGTCGGCATCGACCGCCGCGACCCCGTCACCGTCCCGCCAACGATCACCGACGCCGCCGACGGCAGTTCGCCGCGCTACCACCACGTGCGCACCGACCTGCTGACCTGTGCCCTGGAACCCGTGATGCAGGACGCGGAGGTGGTCTTCCACCTCGCCGGCATCCCCGGCGTACGCCCCTCATGGGGGCAGCAATTCGGCGAGTACGTACACACCAACATCCTCGCCACCCAGCGGGTCATGGAGGCAGCAGCCCGGGCAGCGGTCCGACGCGTGGTCGTCGCCTCGTCCTCCAGCGTCTACGGTCCGGCCGGCGACAGGCCGAGTGCCGAGAGCGCCCTTCCCCGGCCGCTCTCCCCTTACGCGGTGACCAAGCTCGCCGAAGAACACCTGTGCTTCGTCCATGCCGCCCGCGTCGACTGCCCCACCAGCGTCGTGGCGCTGCGGTACTTCACCGTCTACGGACCCGGCCAGCGCAGTGACATGTTCATCCACCGCGCCCTGCGCGCCGCCGTGACCGGGCAGCCGATGCGACTGTACGGAGAGGGACGACAGCGCCGGGACTTCACCTACGTCGACGACGTGGTGACCGCGACGATCGCGGCAGCCACCGCACGGGACGACAGTGGGATCGTCAATGTCGGCGGTGGTTCCAACGCCTCACTCCGCGACGTGATCGACATTGCCCAGAGCCTGACGGGACGGCAGATCCGCATGGAGCGGCTCGCCGTGTGCCCCGGTGACGTCCCTACCACCCTGGCCGACCCCCGGCGTGCCCAACGGCTCCTCGGCTGGCGGCCCTCGGTGGACCTGCGTTCCGGCATGTTCCGGCAACTGCGCTCCCTCACTGTGCCGGAGCCTCAGGTCACGGTCGGCTCACCTGACAGCCGGCACCTCGCGTGAACGCACCGGAACTGCACATCACGGCGCCTCTGCCTGGCCAAGGAGGGTCATCGATCACGGCCGAGTTCATAGAGCTCCTCGAAGAGCCCACCACCCTTGACGAGTTGGTCGAACGAGCCCTCCTCGATGATCTGGCCGCGCTCCATGACGATGATCCGGTCGGCGATCTTGGTGTTCTCCAGCTGGTGCGTCACGATGACCGTGATCCTGTCCTGCGACATGCCTTTGAGCACCTGGAAGATCTGGTGCTCGCCCCGGGCGTCCATCTCCGATGTCGGCTCGTCCAGGACCAGAACGGCAGGTTGGCGGTAGACGGCGCGCGCACAGGCCAGGCGCTGCCACTGCCCGCCGGACAGGGTGACTCCACCCCACATCTCCCGGGCGAGCAAGGTGTCCAGGCCCTCCGGGAGCTCCTGGACAGCCTGTCGTAGGCCGACCGTCTCCAGGACCTCCCACACGGCCTCGTCATCCCATGTACGGGGTTGGCCCAGGGTGATGTTCTCCCGGCACGGAAGCGGCCAGCGGGCGAAGAACTGGGGAACCAGCCCAGTCTGCGACCACACCGTCTCCGGGGCGACGCCCGCCAGGTCCACCCCGTCCCATAGCACGGTGCCCTTGTCGGCAAGGTTCAGCCCGGTGATCAGCCGGGTGAGCGTGGACTTGCCCGACCCGTTCTCCCCGACCACCGCCACCACTTCGCCCCTGCGGAAGGTCAGGGACAACCCGTCAATCGCCGGCCGGGTCCGGCCGGGGTAGCAGTACGTCACCTCCTCGACGCGGATCGTCTCGGGGCACCGCGGAGCCCGACCACCCCCACGCGACATCTCCAGTTCGGCCGTCGTGATGTCCACGAACCGCTTCCAGTCCCCCAGGAACAGAGTCGAACGGAACAGAGCGGCGCAGTAGCCGACCGCGTTACTGAGACTGCCCAGCGCCGTACGCACCGCCACCACAGCCGTCGCCGACACCGCCAGCGACACCTGGCCGGAGACCGTCAGCCACACCAGGGTGGCCCACGCACCGCACAGGCACATACCTCCGAACGCCGCCGCGGCCAGGTTCGCGCGCAGTTGCCCGCCGGCCGCCCGTACGATCCGTTCGTCGTTGCGGCGACTGAGCGTCCGGTACCAGAACAACAGGTAGGAACGCATGCTGTTCGCCCTGACCTCGTCCGCGAGGTTCGAGGCGGTGACGTGCGACCGCATCATCCCGCGCAGGTTGCGGTTGGCCGAGTTGAGGTAGTTCGTGCGATGTTCGATCTTCGCCTCGGTCACCGCCCCCACCCCGGACGGCATCACCGCCAGCACAAGCACCGGCAGCATCAAGGGATGCAACGCGGTGACCACACCGAACGCGGTGACCAGTCGGACGAGCGCGGCGATGAACGCCTGCGCATCGGAGAACATCCGGTCGCACCGCGTCACACCGGTCTCCGCACGCTCGTGCTCCTCGGCAAAGCCGGCCCGGTTGAAAGCCGCCACCTCCACCGAGACCATCGCCTCGACCAACGCGGTGTCCGCGGCCGACATCACCCGCGGCTTGACCCGAGCCACCGCCCACGCAGCCAGCCCGGAGGCGACACGTCCCACTCCCGCCGCGAGCGCCAGGACCGCCAGCGCCGGCAATGCCTGGCGGACTCGCTCGGAGACCGGCCCGCCGCCCACCAGCAGTGCCATCGCCTCGCCCACAGCCGCCAGCACCACAGCCGCCGATACCCCCGAGAGGACCTGGCAACCGACCAAGACCAGAACATCCCGCCGGTCGATCGCCCATGCCATCTTGGCGATATCCGCGAGCAGAGACGGGATGTTCAGGCACATCCCCCGGAATGAAGCGTCCTCGAACGCCGAACGCAGCCGCGCACGCTTCTCGGTGGGCTCCCTCGGCTCCGGCATCGGCGGCCTGCCGACACCATCCCGCCGGCCCTGCGCCCCCTTGAGCAAACCCTCCACCACCGACATCCCTCACTCCGCGACACGCTTCCACAAGGACCCAACGATCTGCGTCGATCATGGAAATGCACTGGTTCCAACATCCGCGACTGCACGGGTGAACACCGGATCGGAGGAGCATCTGCGCGCCATCACTCGGTGCGGGGAGGGACAGGCAACCCCCACCCATCAAGCCGGGTACCAGCAAGCAATCGAATGACCCACGCCGCTCCGATGGGCTCGCACCCAGCAACCGCTTCGCGTGGCAAGGGCAGCTGACGACCTCGCGCCTCTTGAATCCCACTTCCCTTGTATTGTCTGCGGCCGGCATCGTCCTGAAGAGCGGCGCTGCTCCGGCATCGGCTACGAGACCGCTCCATTGCTCATGGAACGCAGCGCCACCCTGCTCCGTCAGCTGGGACAGCGCCGTCCTCGTTTGTCACATCGCCGTGGAGCGGACCATCAATACCCTGAAGAACTTCCGGGCTGTTGCCACGAGGTTCGATAAACGCGTCGACCAGGCCATGCCTGTCGCATCGGCGGTGACACCCCCCCCCCGCAGCCGACGGACTACAGGCCCACTCTCGAGCCTTGGCGAAACAGGCATCAGCCATCCGAACCATCCCCGGGGCAACCCGGCCGCAAGGCACGGTAAAGGTCGCGGACGGAGTGCTCGACAGGTTCCTGGAGCATGCCCGGGCACTTCACTGACGATTCTCCAGCATCACTCCGGTCCGCGAGAAGACCTGAGTTGCTGACTCCGCGGTGATGCGCCGCCGCGAGCACCTCGTGGGCTGGCCCGTGGATGCACTGCCCGCCGGAGCGGAGACGCCCCGGCGGGCAGTGAACTCTTCGCCCGCAAGACCTACCGCTGCTACGACGGCGGCCCGGTCACCCGGGCCGCCGTGCCGGCCCTGCTCGCCGCGCCGGAACCGAGGCCCCGCCTTGACGCTCCCCTCCTGGAAAGGAACGAACGCCCTACGCTACGACGTTGCCGAAGCATCGGGCAGCACGCCGGAGATCCGCAACAGCTTGCCCTCCCGGTTGCTGACGTAGATCCAGCCGTTGTCGTGGTCCAGCCCGAGGCCGCAGACCGTGCCGAGACCGTCGGCCACCACGCGATGACGGCCCTTGGCCTCGCCATCAGCCACGACGACCTCATGCAGCTTGTTGCCGTACGAGTCCGAGACGTACGCGTTACCCACGCCATCCAACGCTACGCGGACGCTGTACCCGAGACTGGTGGCCACGGCCTTCGGGACGCCGTTATCCGCCTCCAGGTCGATCTCGTACAGCCCGTTGCGGTCATACTGGCCGATGTAGGCCTTGCCCCCGTTCAGCGCTACTCCAGCGGCCCTTGGCACGTCCCAGCTTCGCTGCTTCACCGCCGATTCGCTGTTGAGGCCGAACTCGATCAGCTTCCCGTTGATGACGTCGGTGACATAGACCTTGTTGCCCGGCAGATCCAGCGCGACGCCGTACGCGTACATGCCCTCGGCGCCCCTGACCGGGGAGATGGAGCGGTCGGACAGGTTCACCGTGAACAGGCGCTTGCCGCTGTAGTCGGCGACGTATGCCTTGTTGCCCGGCAGGTCCAGCGCCACAGCGTTGACTTCGCCCGGCGTCTCCAGGACCCAGTCCGTGCCGCCGCTGGCGAGGTCCACCTTGTACAGCTTGCCGCCGTTGTACCGGTCAGTGACGTACGCCTTCTGGTTCACCAGGTCCAGCGCGAGGCCGTCGGCTGTCCCGAACCCGGTGGCGAGCTCGACGGGAGTCTTTCTCGGGCTCTCTTGCTCTTTGCCATCGCCCTTGTGAAGCGGGTGACGCTTGATATCGAACTCAAGTTTTTCGAGCTCGAAGACCTCGTGCACCCCGGCGAGGGTAGAAACGACCTCGGCTTCCCCCTTTTGCATAAACGGCTTGCCCTCATCGGTCAAGTCGAATGCCTCCGCAGCCGTACCGGTCTCGCCGAGTTTCCACGCAATCACCTTGGCGTATTTCGGTTCCCGGGCCTGTGGGCCGTCCGGCCGAGTCTCCTTGACCTCTACTGGCTCCGGGTAATACAAGGCGACCCACCCCCCAAAGGAGACAGGGAATTCGTAGTCGAACCTCCTCACCTGCCGCCGCTGCGTGGCCAGGACGTCTACCCGGCTGCCAACCTCCCCGTTCAGCGTGGACGATGTTTTGAACGAGGTGGTCAACGAACCACTGACAGAAGCAGTGATCCCGAGCATCAGTTGTGCCGACAATTCACCGGTGCCCGTGGCGGTACTCGTGGCTGTCGTCGTACTTGTCATTTGCGACTGAGACTCCGCGTCAACGCCCTGATTGTCCTTGCTGTTCTTCAGGGTCATTTTCTCGGATTGGTTCATCGCCATGCTCTTCTGTAATTGCTGCTGCAGCGATGCGGTGGTTTTTGCCCCGAAAGTGAGCTGCACCTGCCCCTGGAGCGACCAGCTGATCGTGTTCGAAATCGAGAATTCAACCGTATGTGACCATGTGGTGGGTTTGGGGTCGGTGCGATTGACGTACGTTTGCTTGGAGATCACGTCAGGAGGCGGCTGTACGATGTCGCCTCGCTCTTCGACAAGCGGTACACCCACCGTCATATAGGCGCGCCACCCGCGCTCATGTGCCGCATCCTGGTCATCGGGAAAGTCGCCGAAACGCCCCTTGTTCAAGGAAAACCCGGTAGGGGCGACATACCGGTCCGTCCCATCTGGCGCTTTCTTCTCGGCCTTCCTCTTCAGCCTCTCCTTGTCCCGCTCCAGGATGGCAGCGGCCTTGTCGGCAATTTTGAGCTCCTTCAGATTTCGCCCAGTCAGCGGGTGGCGCATAAATCGTTCGCCAAGATAAGTCGTACTCACGTTGTTTTTGGTGGCGCCGCCCATGCCCTGCAGTCTCCTTGCGTAGCAGAACTCAACGAATGGTTAGTGATTCTTTGCGAGCCGCTTCCGGCTGGCGTGACCGAACGAGAAGTCGCCGCCAGGCCACCGAGCGGGGCTGTTTCCCCTGTTCAAGGGCCGGATCACGATACCGAGAGTTTTGCGCAACCCGCCGGCCCTCGAGTTGTCTTCCTAATCGGCCCTCACCACTTGACCGACCCATCCTGAGCCCTTTGGACATTCTTCACCGATTTGTAGTTGTCTTTTCTCAGTTCTTCCAGCTTTTCATCGCTGACCGTCGGCCGGTCTTCGTCCCTGATCTCTGCCTGAACCTTTTTGAATGCCTCATCCTTGGCCGAAGATGCCATACCGGTTGTTGATTCGGGGTTTACGCTGGCTTCCTGCTGCTTGACGGCTGCTGTCTGGGTGTTCTTGAACAGGGGGGTGATGAACTGGTTCATGACATCGAGCGCCTCGGGCGACGTCTCGCGAATGATCTTCGGGTCGCGCGCAGCTTCAGGAATTCCGTCATAGAGCTCCGGATCGACCCCTTCTCGTTCGGGCCTAGCGCCAGGAATTTTTTCATTGACCTTTTGAGCGGACTCTTCGGCGGACTTGGCTTCCCGTCCGCCGCCGTCGAAGATGTTCTTGAAAGACATGGACTTCCCTCCGGATCCTCTTGGTGGGCGCAAAATCACCCCTTACACAGAGGGTGATTCCTCTCGCCATGATTAAGCTTTTCGCATTCGAAGACCTCGCACACCAGGCGAGGTGGCAATGATTTCGGCTGCTACCTGGCCGCGGGCCATTTTTGCGTAAACGGCTTGCCTTTGCCGGTCGGGTTGAAACTTTCCTTATTGTTGTCGCGAGTCTCGCCAAGTCTCCACGTTCACCTTATCCATACCTGACGTCACTGCGCGGCAAGGGCATCTACCGGCTACCAATAAACTCGCTAAGGCCGTGTCATCTTTCGCCAAGACGAGCTGCACTCACGTCACTTCTGCCGCCCATTTCCTTCAGTATCTGTGCGCCATCCACTGTGCGCACCAGGATCTTCGCGTGCTTGCCTACCCCTCTGGCGATCGATCTATCCAGCGTTGGTATTTTGACCACCATGACGGCTGGAACTCATCCCCGATGGGTTTTCGGTTGAACGATGCTCTGAAATGGCACCGCCTACGACCTGCAACGACCAGCTTGGAGGGGTTGCTTCAGGGCGTTATCGAACTGCAGATCGCGTTGAGTCCTGGCCAACACGGTGGTACCCAACACTGAGCCGAAAATGGTGGGTCTCCTGCTCATTGGTCGGGTGTGAGCAGCGAAAGCGGGGACACGCTTCGGCCGACGCCCGCAGCACGGGAGGATCTGCGGCTGCGGGGCGCTGCGGCGCTGCAGTCAGGACGCACGGTCCCCATGGGGAACGGGCGCGCACGGAGAATCCCGTTAGGCTGGGCGCCACCGAGAAGGCAGGCCAGGCGGTGTGGTGGTAAGCCCCCGTCGTCCCGATCAGGCCCGTTCGCGCCGCTGGAGGATCCCCGTACCATGCGTCCGGACCATCACCGCGCCTCACCGACGGATTCGAGCCGGTCAAGCCCGTCAGACTCGTCACCATCCGCGTTGCGGCCGTCGGCTCATCATCCTCCAGGGCGCAGGTTCTGGTGGGAGAGCCGTCGGAGCATGCTCTTCGACGTCCTGGTGGCACTGGGCTGCGCGATGGCGTTCGCCGTGCTTGCCGAGTTTCCGGGAGGCTATCCGTTTGGGCTGCCCGCACCGGTCTTCTTCGGGCTGGCGGTCGCGGCGGGCTTGGCGCTGATCTGGCGACGCCGCCGACCGACGGTGGTGTGCCTGGTGATCATCGCGGCCACGCCTTTCCAGGTCACGTTCTTCGCGCTGCCCGTCAGCCTGTACTCGCTGGCCAAGTACGGCCGTAGTGGTCGCAATCTGATCGTTCTGTCTTTGGGCGCGGGGCTTGCCGCCGGCATGGCGCTGTTGGAGTCGGGCCTGGCGAGTCTGCTGAACCGTCTCCCGTTCATGGTCCTGCTGGTGGCGGGGCCGGTGCTGTTGGGCCTGTACGCGAAGGCACGGCGGATGGTGGTGGACGGCTTGCGGGAGAAGGCCGAACGGCTGGAGCGCGAGCAGCGCCTCCTTGCGCGGCAGGCTCGGATCGAGGAGCGGACCAGGATCGCCAGGGAGATGCACGACGTGGTCGCGCATCGGGTCAGCTTGATGGTCATCCACTCCGGCACCTTGGAGGTTGATCCGGAGAACAGCGAGAAGACGGTCCGCACGGCGGAGTTGGTCGGCGGGATCGGTCGGCAGGCTCTGGAGGAGCTGCGCCAGGTGCTCGGAGTGCTGCGAACGGACGACGAGGGCGACGAGTCCGCCCCTCGTGCACCGCAGCCCACCTTGGACGACGTATCCGTGCTGGTCGAGCAGTCGCGCGCCGCCGGTATGCGGATCGAGTTGACACGGTCAGGGACTGTCCGGCCGCTGGACGCGTCGTGCGAGCGCACCGCGTACCGGCTGGTCCAGGAGGCGCTGACGAATGTGCACAAGCATGCGCCGGGCGCCGCTGCACACGTCGAATTGCGCTACACGGCCGACACGTTGCAGGTCACGGTGGAGAATGAGGCCGGCCCGGACACTCCGTCGGCCGGTCTGCCCAGTGGTGGCCATGGTCTGATCGGGCTCGGCGAACGCGTCACCGTCCTGGGAGGCACCTTCGAGGCCGGCGCGCGGCCGGACGGCGGATTCCGGGTCGCTGCCGTCCTCCCCACGGCACCCGACACCACCAGAAAGGCCGCTCCATGAGCGTTCGTGTCCTGCTCGCCGACGACGAGGATCTCGTCCGGTCCGGGCTGATCCTGATTCTGCAGGCCGATCCCGAGATTTCGGTTGTCGCCGAGGCGAGCGACGGTGCGCAGGCCGTACACCTGGCTCGTACGCACCGGCCGGACGTGGTGCTCATGGACATCCGGATGCCGGTCATGGACGGCCTGGCCGCGACCAAGGAGATCACCGGCCTTCCCCACGCCCCGAAGGTGGTGGTGCTCACCACCTTCGACCTGGACGAGTATGTGCACGCGACGTTGCAGGCCGGCGCGATGGGTTTCCTGCTGAAGAACACCCCGCCTCGTGAACTGATTCGGGCGGTCAAGACCATCAACAGCGGCGACGCCATGCTCGCCCCGTCGGTGACCCGTCGCCTGCTCTCCGCCTTCGCCACCCGCGACACCGACCGGACCGCGGAGGCCCGCAACCGTCTCAGCGACCTCACCGCACGCGAACGCGAGGTGCTGAAGCTCGTGGGCGAGGGCAAGTCGAACGCCGAGATCGGCACCTGCCTGCACATGAGCGAGGCCACGGTGAAGACCCACGTCAGCCGGGTTCTCGCCAAACTGCAGTGCGCCAACCGTGTACAGGCCGCGATCGTCGCCCACGACGCCGGACTCCTCGCGACGTAGCCCGTCCGCAGCTCCCCGGCGTGAGCGGTGTGCGTACGCGGGGCCTCCTCAGGCGTCGCGTCGACGGAGCAAGCACAGCGCCGCACCCATGGCCGCCGCCGTCCATGCGCACAGCACCGCGAATCCGCCCCATGGCGGAAGCCCGCCGAGCATAGGGCCGACCTGTGTGATGGCGAGCCCGGCGTTGGGGGGCGTCATGCCGACGGGCAGGAATCGCTCCATGCGACTGACGGGCGAACCGGACACGATGAGCGGCACGACGAAGATCAGCACGAACATCACGATGACGCCACCGGCCGTGCCGCGCACGATCGTGGTCACCGCGAGCGAGAGCACGGCCAACATGCCCAGGTAGAGCCCGAATCCGAGCAACGCCCGGACCACCTGCGGATCCGCGAACGTACCCGAGACAGCCGGTGCGGAGGCGTACACGACCGCGAAGGAGATCAGGCTCAGCAATACCCCGGTGACCAGGGCGAGTGCGCCCACTACGAGCGCCTTCGCCATGAGCCACCGAGCCCGCCGTGGCACGGCCGTCAGCGACGTACGGATCATCCCGGTGCCGTATTCACTGCCCATGGCCGTGGCGGCCAGGACCACCACAGCCAACTGGCCGAAGCTGAGGCCCAGGTGGCTCATGCTGACCAGAACCTGGATGGATCGTCGGCCTTGCGTCTGTTCCTTGAGGGCGACCAGTGCGGCGACACCGACAGCGAGCGCGGTCATGGCAAGCAGGCACCACGCGGTGACGCCCACGGTACGGATCTTGACCCATTCCGACCGGATCACGTTGACGAACAGCGGCTCGCCGGGACGGCCACGGCGGGTGGCCGCAGGAGCAGTGACGGCAGTGACGGACATGGAAGCACCTATCTGAGAGAAGTCGTGCCTGTGCTGTGAGGGGCGGAATCAGATCTGGTCGGGCGTACCGGTGCGGTATTCCAGGCTCTGCCCGGTCAGCTGCATGAACGCCGCTTCCAGCGAGCCCCGCTCTTCGGACAGCTCATGCAGCTCGGCACCGCACTCGAACGCCAGCGTGGAGATCCGCGGGGCGTCCAGACCGCTGACAAGGAGGGTGTCCGCACCGTGGACGGTGACCGTGCCACCGGCCCGCCGGATCCGTACGCCGAGTTGATCAGCCTGCGGGGTGCGCACCTTGACCGCACGGCGCGAACCACTCGCGGTGACCTCCTGCACACTGGCATCGGCGATGAGCCGGCCCCGGCCGATCACCACGAGCCAGTCCGCGGTCAACTCCATCTCGCTCATGAGATGGCTGGACACGAACACGGTGCGCCCCTCGGCGGCGAGCCCCGTCATCAGGTCGCGGATCCAACGGACGCCCTCGGGATCGAGACCGTTGACCGGCTCGTCGAACAGCAGGACCTGCGGATCGCCGAGCAGAGCGGCGGCGATGCCCAGCCGCTGGCTCATGCCCAGCGAGAAACCACCGATCCGCTTGCGGGCCACCGCACCAAGACCGGTGATCTCCAGCACCTCGCCCACCCGCCGGCGTCCGATCCCATTGCTGCACGCGAGCCCCAGCAGATGCCCGTACGCGCTGCGACCGGGGTGTGCCGCCTTGGCATCGAGCATCGCGCCCACTTCGTGCATCGGATGACGCAGCCGATGGAACGGTCTGCCGTTGATCAGCGCACTGCCCGACTCAGGGTGATCCAGACCGAGGAACATCCGCATCGTCGCGGACTTGCCCGCCCCATTCGGCCCCAGGAATCCGGTTACCTGACCGCCACGCACCGTGAACGACAAATCGTCCACCGCCACCTTGCTGCCGTACGCCTTCCTCAGGCCCTTGGCCTCCAACACCGCGCCGCCCACCACGCACGCTCCCATCCCTCGATGCCCAGCGGAATTCCAGCTGCTCAAGCACCGTACGAACCCGCATGCGCCACCGGGACACCCGAAAGGTGAAAACACCCTCCGCGCATCGTCCCGACCTTCCGCCGGCTTCCTCCCACCAACGGTGGATGAGCGGGTACATCCTTCGACTGACCCAGCGCAGAGGCGGGTCAGGCGCTGCGGGGTGGTGATGGACCGGAGGCGGCCACGGCCCGGCGCTTGACGCCGTATGTCGAAGCGGCTGCGGGACAGGGCGGGGGTGCCCAAGATCCGGGTCGTCATCGACATGCCGTCGCCGGCACGGACAGGGAGCGGCCAATAAGTCGGGCTCCATGGGAGGTCTGTGCTTGTGCGGGCGGTGGTGGCGCTTCGGTGGCTGGGCAGCCGCAGTGGTGCGTAGGTGGGCCGGGCGTGTGGCCGGGCGTCAAGCGGATGCGCGGGCCGGTTTCGTCGTTTCGAGGAACGCGGCGGCGAGACGACGGTTGGTCGGCAGGAGTATCGGCGGAAGGGACAGCAGGAGGAAGGCGGAGCGCGAAGCGTGGACCCAAGCGGGCTCGTCGGCCCCTCCTGTCCAGAGGAAGGCGAAGAGTGCGCCGGCCACGGCGTAGCCCATGCGGAGGCTCCGGGTGGGGGCAGGTGTGTGAGGAGCCGGGGTCATGAAAGGGGCTCCTTGCGGAAGGAGTTGAGGTCCGGTGACGGGCCGAACCGCATGACCTCCGGTGCCGGGCCGGGCAGGTAGGGGCGCCACGGATCAAGGCCGGGTCCGTTCGGGGAGCCGGTGGCGGTGAATGCGGCGAGCGCGCCGCCGAAGGCGCCGGCCAGCGCGCGGTCCTGGCCGTCGGCGCTGCCGAGCATGGGGGCGTCCGGGTAGGCGTCGACGGTGTGGAACAGGAAGGGAAGTTCAGCGCAGTGCGTGGCGCCGAGACCGTGGGGGTCGGGGGACGGGCGGCGGGTGAAGCGGTAGACGTATGCGGGGAAGCCCTGGGCGGCGCGGCGGGTGGCGATCTCGGTCACGCCGTTGCCGAAGCCGTGGTCGGCGGCAAGGTCGGTGAGGACGCGGGCCGGGGTCGCGCCGGGCCGCCGGGCCGCGTAGTGGTCGTAGACCGCCTGGGCCATGTCGCCCGCCCGGCCCCGGATGGTGGCCACAACGTCGTCTCGGGAGAGCGCCTGGACGAGCGGGTTGAACGCGAAGAACGCCGTCATCTCGTCCTCCGTCGTGCCGAGCAGTACGTCCTTGTCGCCCAACGCGCCGTCCGCGACGGTCTGTTGCCAGCCGACGGGATGTCCGGGACCACCGAGCACGGGATACATCGGCGGCGCGATATCGCCCGGTCGGGCGCGCTGTGCCAGCTGCTCGTAGGCGGCGAGCAGACGCTCGACGGGCAGCTGCCGCAGTTCGGCACCGGGATCGGTCCCGGTTACGCCGAGGATGCGGAGGTAGTCGGCGGCGCACTCGGCAGCGGCAGCCGGGTCCTGCGGTGCCATGCCCCAGGGGCCGCTCTGGGCGATCACCCGGCGCACCAGGCCACCGGTCTCCGGTGCCAGCGCGAGGGACAGTGCCGAGTACGCGCCGGCCGACTGGCCGCCGACGGTGACGAGGCCGGCGTCGCCGCCGAAGGCAGCGATGTTGTCCCGGACCCAGTGCAGTACGGCGGCCTGGTCCTGGCTGCCGAGGTTTTCGGCGCCGATCTCGGGGAGATGGAGGTAACCCAGCGGGCCGAGGCGGTAGTTGGCCGTCACCACGACGATGTCGCCGAGCGCGGCGAGGCGGGCGCCGTCGTACCAGTCCCAGCCCCCGGAGCCGCTGGTGAAACCGCCGCCGTGGAACCACACCAGCACCGCTCGCGCAGCCCCACCCGGTGTGAGGGCCCCAACGGGTGTCCAGACGTTGAGGGTCAGGCAGCCGTCCTCGTCCCAGTCCGGCACTCGCGGCCCCATGACCCGCTCCAGCCTGGAAGGGCCCTGCGGCACCGACGGGCCGGTGCGCTCCGCATCGCGGACCTCACTCCAGCCGGGGTGCGGACGCGGCGCTGCAAACCGCAGCGCACCCACCGGAGACGCCGCGTAGGGAAGCCCGCGGAACGCCGCCACCTCCCCTTCCACCACGCCGCGCACCCGGCCCCGTTCCGTGGCCACCACCGGTCGCTGCCCGGTCCTCGACATCGCTTCTCCTCTCCTTGCAGCCGGCCCTACGACGACGGGCCCTGGCAGCACCGGTTGTACGCAGGCGCGGCCACCTCGCCGCCAGCGTGGACGACCGCGTGCACTTCGCCGGCGGGGCGGCACACCGCGACTCCTACCAGACCGTCCACGGCGCCTGCCTGTCGGGTATCCGCGCCGCCAAGGAAATAGCGGACGGAGAGAGCTGTACGTGTGGTGAGGCCTCCGGGTTCTCCCCGCCGCGCAAGCGGCCGGGAGCAACGCGTCTCGAAGACCAGCGGCGTCATCCGAAGCGTCACGCCGCCCTGAGCCGCGCGGGGGTACGCGGGCGGCCACCTCCGACGATGAGCTGAGCGCCCTTGGACGAGCGCGAACCGGACATCGGGCGACTACGCCGAAGCCCTGGCTCCCTGACCGGCGAGGACAACCACGACTGCAGTGTCAGTCCGCTGAAGTACTCTTCCCGCCACGGCACATCGACTGTGAGGACCAAGAGAATTGACTGGCCTGTCTGCTTTCCCGCTGCCCTTCCATGCTTCCCGTTCCATATCGTTCGCGACACCTCGAACGCTGCGGGAACTTCAGATGATGCAGTGCAGCGCACACATTCGGGCGAAGCCGGGGTGGTTCGACAAGATGAACGATGCCGACATCGTCGCCAGGTGGACGCAAGAAGCGGTCGCCCAGGGCCTCACCGAGGCGCAGGTTCGTTACGTGCTTGCCGAACTCCGGCATTACGCCACGCTGCGGGACGGGCGAACCGGCATCGAGGTGTCCGCCATCGACGGGGTATGGCAGTCGGACACACTGGTCGACGACCAGCTCGGATCCCGGCTGCGCGAGGCGGTTCGGGTTCTGGAACAGGTCCCCGAAGCAGAAAAGGACTGGCATCCCGGATCCGACGGCCAGGTACTGGATCTGGTTCATCCCTCACTTTTCTGCCTGGTGAAAGAGGTGAGCGGCGCGCCCGAGCGGGCTTGGCAGAACCCGACGGACCGCTCTTCGCGGTACGAATTCTCGGAGAAATTCCAGTGGCTGCCCACGGACGTCGACGTCAGTGACGACGGCGATGTCGCCTTCCGTTCGTACGTCAACAACGTCCACCCTGAGACTCATCGCGAACTGGCCTCCGTACTACCGGAGTTGTTCGCACGCATCCGCCCGCTGTTCGAGAACGTGCTCACCGATCTACGCCATCCACGGCCCCTGCGGATCGAGGCCGATCCCTACGGGTGGTACGACTCGGAGCCGGAGTATCCGGACAAGGCCTCCTACAGTGACGATGCGGCCTACGAAGAAGCCCGCCGCGCATGGGGGGAGGCCCAGGACGACTGGTGGGAGAACCGCTGCCCCGTCGTCCCGGACGCCCCGGCCTTCACCCCGCCCGAGCTGCCCGACGACTCCGCCCGGGTCGACCTGCGCGGCCGCCGTCTGCAGGTCATCGTCAAGCTCGCCACCATTCATCTGACCCCGGACAAGCCCGAGTACACCGGCGGTTCCTGGCATGTCGAGGGGATGCTGAACGAGCGGATCGTCTCGACCGGCATCTACTACTGGGACAGCGAGAACATCACCGAGAGCCGTCTGAGTTTCCGGGCGGCACTCGACGACCCGGACTACGAACAGAACGACGACAACGGTCTGCGTGAGGTCTACGGCCTGGAGGACGAGGACGCACTGAACCAGATGCTGGGATCGGCATCGACCCCGGCGGGCCGCTGCCTGGCGTTCCCGAATGTCCTGCAACACCGCGTCGGCTCATTCCGCCTCACGGACCCCACCCGCCCGGGACATCGCAAGATTCTCGCGTTCTTCCTGGTCGACCCGTCGGAAACGATCGTCTCGACATCCGATGTGCCACCGCAACAGCCATGGTCCGACACCTCGACCATGACGCTGGAACAGGCCAAGGACTACCGCGAACAACTCATGCAGGAACGCAAGTTCTTCGTCGACGAACACAACGAGCAGCTCTACGAACGAGAATTCTCCCTCTGTGAACACTGAACCTCTTTTATCCTGAATACGGGCAGGTCAGGAGGGTGTGGATGGCCGGGACGGTGCCACTCACGGCCGGTGTTCTTGTAGTTGCCGACTACTGAGCCTGTAGGTGTGGTGT
Organism: Streptomyces gilvosporeus; assembly: GCF_002082195.1. Lineage (GTDB taxonomy): Bacteria > Actinomycetota > Actinomycetes > Streptomycetales > Streptomycetaceae > Streptomyces > Streptomyces gilvosporeus. The sequence goes on from NZ_CP020569.1 coordinate 644,924, forward strand.
CTTACGACTCGGTCCGCGATTGAGGTCCGGACGTGCTGGCCTGACGGCAATCGCGGACCGGGACGTCAGGGGCTGACAGTTGGTGATCCCTGCGGTACGTGCGGACTATGAGATATCCGCAGACCACCGCGCTCCTGGCCGAACGGGCCGGCGTCACCCGGCAGACCCTGTACCGGCACTGGCCCCACCGCGCGGCCCTGCTCTCCGACGTCACCCTGCAGGGACCGGACCTCGGTTACCCCGAACCCGGCACCGACGTCCGCGCCGTCGCCACGGCCTGGCTGGTCAGCCTGCGCGCCGGCCTCACCGTCCCCGCCACCCGCACCGCCGCACTGGCCATCGCCGCCGAAGCCGACCACGACCCCGACAGCGCCCAGGCCATGGCCGGGATCATGGAGGACCGACTCGCCCAGTGGCTCACCACCGTCGACCACACACCCGGGCAGTCGTGACACGGCCCGGCCGCGAAGGAAGCGTCAGCCGGGCGGCAGGAACTGACCTCTGATCGACATTCGGCTGATCCGGAGGCAGCGAATACCGGCATGAGTACGAGCGAGGTCAGGCACACGCCGGTCGGTATCTCGCATCGCGAGCCGGCCGCCGCCTGCGGCATCGACTTGCACAACCCGTTGCTCGACGCCGCCGTGACAGACACCGTCCTGAGAACACCACTCGGCCGACGCCCACCGCTTCATCCCCGCGGAGACGGGCGCGGTAGGCGGTCGGCATGGGGTCGCTGTGCCGCTCACGTCACCTGGCGGGCTTGTGGGCAACTGGCCCTTGCCCGGCCTGGTCCGCACGCTGCGCGAGCTGGGCGCCGGGCTCGACGAGATCAAGAGTGTGCTCAGCAGCAAGACCACGCTCCACGAACTCGCAACGGCCCAGCTGGCGCTGCTCGACCAGCAGATACGACTGCTGCATACGAGACGCGCGGTGCTGCGCGCGGTCGTTCAGCAAACAGCACCGCTGAGGAAGTGAGACTCATGACCAAGATCACCCAGATGTCGGACAACGAACGCAACCGGCTTATTTACGAGTTCTGGGAGGAGATGAGCGAAGAGCTCGATCTCAGCCTGGACTTCACGGCGGGCATGCAGTCGATGAGGCCCCACCTACCCGACACGCCGTCGAGCGCCCAGGTCGAGGCGTGGATCGAACTTGCCGAGATGATCCAAGACGGCTCGTTGCGGCGCGCGTTGCGCAACAGCCGCAAGGACAGGGAGGCACGCAAGAGGATGGTCCGAGATCCCTCACTCCAGCGCGCCTTGTCCGAGGAGGCTTTGCAAGCGTGCGAGGCGGGCGAGGACCCGGCATCGAGGCGCGGACGTGCCCTCACCGACGCCTACACCAGCGATTGCCTGGTCCCGGCAGACGTGGCGGCCATGTCAGGCAGGGCGGACACTCCGGAGGTCCGGCGCCAGCTCGCCGACCAGCTCTGGGAGGGGTCGCGCATCGATCACTACATGAACCTGTTGCGCATGATCAACGGTAAAGATCCGCATCCACACATCAACAGGCATCTAGCGATGTTGGAATGGCTCGCCGAAGCGCTTCGCGCCTCAGCCCAGTGACGCGCTGCGGTCGCTGCGCGAGGGCGCATCACGCCGAAGCTCGTGAATCGGACCCCAACGCTCATCCGAGCCTCGGCTCGACATGACGATCACGAGCCGAGAGGCTCCTCGTCCCGCGCCTACCGTGCCTACCTGCGGAACGCCGCATCAAGACGGGGTACGACCCGATACGCCTCTTCACCTGGAAGGTGCTTCTTCCCTCGCAGCCCACAGGACCCTCAGCACGTCCTATCGTTGCAGGTCAGGAGGGCCTTCCGCGTTCTTGATCACCTGTCGGACAGCCCACCTCGTGAAAGCGCGACCTTAAGACCTGCCCCGCAATTGATCCCGGGCGGTCGACGGGGACGGTCACGTGCCTGCCGTCCTCCATACGGGTCGGAGCTGCTCGGCGGCATCGGCGGCGTGGCGAAGACCTGCCTCCAGATGGGCTGGAACACACATGTCAAGCTTGACCCACCCGCACGTCTGACCAACCACTCCTGCGCACCCAACACCGGCATACGCGACAACACCCATGGCGGATACGACTTCATCGCTCTGCACACCATCACAGCAGGACCGAAATCTGCTGGGACCACGCCTCCAGCGAATGGGAGAGCATCGCCGTCCCCCACTGCGCGCGTGAAAGCACCGACGGCCCTGACGCGGCCCTGGGAGACCGGCACCCCACTCCAGCCAAGCACCCGCCCTCCACGGCTACGTAGCCGGCTACCCCACGACCAGCCGCCACCCTTGAGCGGCGCCAGGCCCCTGGGCTAACACCCCATGGCGTAGACCACTTCCGTCACGCGATACTGCACCGGTCCAACAGTACGCGCGCCCCCCACACACAGCGACGGAAGGACCCTAAGTCCCTTGAATTCCCTACGTGTTCGGATCAGCGCCCTTGGTATGGCCCTGTTGGCGGGGCTGACGGCCCCCGCGACCACTGCGGCTGCTCGGGCCGCTCAGGGCGCCCCGACCCCGACCGTCGAGGAGCAGCGCCTCGACAAGGCGGCACCGCGGGAGATACTGCGACGCTCCGGATTCGGCTCCGTGGCCCCGGTCTTCGCCCGCGACCTGACCCGGACTCACTCCTTCGAGCAGGCCCGCGGCATCGTCGTACGGGACGGCACGGCGCTGTGGCGGCGCGCCGTCCACCGGGCGCAGGGGCGGGGCCCCGCGGGCGGCGACCTCAGCCGGGACGACGACCGGCCGCTGTACTGGGCGCGGCTCGGGATGACGCGGGACGTGCGCACGTGGAAGCCGGGCTTCGGGCTCAGTGACGCGCAACGCTCGGCCCTGCTGGACCAGTTGGAGCGGACCTCGCGCGGCCAGAGCGACATCCGCTACCCGTCGCGCGCCACGGGCATCAAGCGCATTGTCGTCACCGGCTTCGACCCGTTCACACTGGACCGGGACATCCGGATCTCCAACCCGTCCGGGGCCGTCGCGCTCGCTCTCGACGGGACGGTGATCCAGACCGACTCCGGTCCGGCCCGCATCGAGGCCGTCACGTTCCCGGTGCGCTGGCAGGACTTCGCGGCGGGGACGGTGGAGCGGACGCTGGCGCCGTACCTGCCGAAGGTCGACCTGTACACGACGGTGAGCCAGGGCCGGATGGGCCGCTTCGACGTCGAGCGGACGAACGGGGCCTGGCGCGGCGGCTACCCCGACAACGACAACATCAGCAGCACCGGGACCGTCCCGGTCGCCGCCCCGGCCACCCAACCGCAGTGGACGACGACCACCCTCCCCTACAAGGCGATCGTGACCGCGCACACCGGCCGGTTCCCGGCCTACGACCACACCGAGGTCACCGAGATCCCCACAGGGAGCACCGAACCCGTCGTACGCCCCGACGGCCCCACCCCGGGCTCCACGGCCCGTGAGGGCGGCGGCGGCAACTACCTCTCCAATGAGATCGCCTACCGCGCGACCCTGCTGCGCGACCGGCTGGGCCTGCACGACGCCCTGCCAGGCGGGCACGTGCACACACCGGTGCTCCAGTTCGGCGCCGGCAACACCGATCCGGCGACCGGAAAGATCACGGATCCGCAGTTCGTGCACAACCGGCTGGCCATCATCGCGCAGCTACGGTCGATCCTGACGGTGGCGGCGAATACGGCGCTGAAGTGACATCGCCCCCGCCCGCGTTCCGATCGTCGTCCTGATCCCGGTCCTCGTTCAGCAGTGCCGTGCCGGGCCATCCAGCGCCGGCCCCGTACTCAGAATTTCGCAGGGCAGGGCAGAGTTCGCCTGGACAGGTCAGCAAACTGTCAGCATCGTTCCACGCCATACGCAACGTGCCCTGTCGGACATGGAGCGCCTCGTGTCTCTGCTGACCGGACGATCCGTCAGGAGGAACCGCAAACAGACCTGACGGCCACTACTTGGTCCGCAACATCAGGGCACGTCGGCTCTGGTCACCGTAGACGCCCGTCTCGTCGCCGCGGACGCCATACCACTTCTGGAATCGGGCCACGGCCGCGCGGACGTCTGCGTCGTAACGGCCGTCGATCGCGCCCCCCTCGTAGACGTTCGGGATCTGGAGCAGACGTACCTGCAACTCGGATACGCCATGGCCGCTGTCGCCCTGGCGCAGCACGCCCGTGCCTGGGATCTCGCGGAGGGCGGCAGCCGGGTTCCCGCCCCGTTGCCCCGAGGGCGGGGCCGGGTCGTCCGGCAGCGGAGGGGCCAGTTGCCCGGAGGACGTGGGCGGGACGGCCGGGGTCGGGTTGTCGCTGCCCAGCAGCGAAGAGGCGACGATCAGTCCGCTCACGGCGCCCAAACCGAAGGCTCCGGCGACACGAGTCTCCTGTCGGCCAGTGAATCGCCGCCATCCTCGGCGCTTGTTCTTCGCGTGCGCACGGACTCGTGGCGGTGATACCTCCAGGGACGGGGCGACGAGTTCCTCCGAGGGCGCGGGCGGTCGTTGGGGAATGGCGGACCCGGTGGTGTCCGAGCGCGGGCCACTGGCCGTCGGCTGCTCTCCCGTCAGTGGGGGCGGATCAGCCTCCAGTTGCCTGTTGCGGAACCACAGCGGCTCCACCACGATGTCCTGCGGAGCATCGACCTGGTCTATGTCACCGGTCCACTTCGACTCCACGGTAGACGGCGCGACGGCCTGCGGACGCCCCGGATCCCGGCCCTCCGGCCTGTCCCCCGGCGCCTGTGTCGGCCGGGGCGGGGGCGGAGCCAGCGCCGAGAACCGGGTTGGGATCGGCTCCGCCAAGCCGACGTCCCTGGCCGATTCGCTGCGTTCGCGCCAGGTCGGCGGCGGGCTTTCGGCCCAGCCCTGCCGCTCGTCGAACGCATGGAGGTCGGCGCGTGCGGCGTCCAGGGAGTCCAGCACGGCTTGGAAGGAGTCCCGGATGTCTTGCGCGGCATCAGGAACTGAACCGTGAGCTCGCTGAGGTTCGGTGTCGTTGAATCCCACCGGCAGTCCTCCTCAAAACAACGTCCGTGGACAGCGACGGCTCGCCTGAACGTCCACGGGCCGGCTTCGCTGCTTCGTTCTGAGGTAATACGCAAACCGTGCGACCTTGACTCATCCCGCGTTACGGGATGCCGTCCACATCCCGCCGTTGTCCTCATGGGGTCGACCGGTGCACGATCTGCCAGACCCCGTTCCCGTCCGTTGCCGCGCCCCTGGCCAGGCCCCCGGGCCACAGGCGCCGCCGCGGCGAGGAACGCGAACAGGACGCCGGTTCCCTCTGGTCAGTTCGGCGGGGGCATCGAGAGGCTGGCCACCGTCTGGGCCATCGAACGCGGCCTGCTGCCGGAGCACCGGCGCCTGAAGGAAACCGCCTTCGCGGCGGCCACGGCAGCCGCCCTACCTGACCTTGCCCCGCTCCCCTTCTGGTGGATGTCGTGGTCCCATCTCCTCGACCCCAGCAGCGAATCAGTGACAACCACGCTCAACGGGCATGTGCTGCGGGACGTGCGCGAACAGCTCGGCCCGTCGCCGTCACTGCGGCAGGGGTCAAGGGCAAGCGCCAGTCGACCGATGGCGGGGGCATGAAGACGCGTCCTTCCGCCACTGCACGCCGCCTTGTGTCCCGCCGCCTGCTCCACATGGCCATCGGGCTGATTGCTGCCCTTGGGGTGGTGGTTCCCGGGCCTCCGGCCGCGACAGCCAAGGCTTGTTCGCGGTGCCTGGCGGCGACTGTGGACGAGGAAGGCCTTCGGGCACTGTTCGGATCGGAGAACCGCGTGATCCGTACCCGCGAGCGGGTGGTCGCAGTGACGTTCAATGCGGCGTGGAACGACGCCGGTCTGGAACGCGTCCTCGGCGAACTCGCCCGCCGACACGCGCCTGCCACGTTCTTCCTGACGGGCGACTTCGCCCACCGATACCCCCAGGTGGTGAAGAGGATCGCGGCTGCGGGACACGGGCTGGGCAACCATTCCCACAGCCACCCCCACTTCAAGGACTTGACCGCGGCCGGAAGACGTCGCGAGGTCCGGACAGCGGATCGGTCCCTGCGGGCGGCCGGGGCAGAACGGGCCCTGACCCCGTTCTTCCGGTTTCCCTACAGCGAGACCAGCCCGGCCCAGATCAGGGAGGTCAACGGACTGGGATTCGCGGACGTGGAATTCACCACCGACACCAACGGGTGGATGGGCACAAAGGGCGGCATGACCGTGGAGCACGCAGCGGCCAGGGCGCTGGACGCCCTGCGCCCAGGGGCGATCCTGCAGATGCACGTCGGGGCGCGCGAGGGGGGCACCGAGGTGATCGACGCCCAGGCCCTGCCACAGATCCTCGATGCCATCACCGCCCATGGTTACCGCGTCATCGACCTCCGCACCCTCCTCACCTCCCCGGTCCGCCTGTGGCCGCCCCCGGAAAAAGGAGCGGGCCCGGGATTCCTGAGGAACTGAGGGGTGAGTTTGCTCCGCTGGCGGTGCACGCCGTTCTCCAGCGGCTCGTCAGGCACTACGAGTCCGTTCGAGGGCACGACATGGCCCAGCGCCGCTGCATGTTCGAGATCGAATACTGAGCGGCCGGGACGGGTGCCCCGAATGCCAGCAGCCCGGCCATCCCCTCCGACCACGACTCAACCCGCCCAACCGTCACCTCATCAGCACACCTAGAGCCGACGCAGTCCGCTGAGCACCCGCTCCATCAGCGCGCAATCCTGGGTGGGGTCGCCGTTGGCGGTGGCGGTCTGGTGCACGGTGATCAGTCCGCACTCCGCCATGTCACCGAGCAGTACTTTGGCCACCCCGAGGGGGATCGTGAGCAGCGCGGCCACCTCGGCCACCGACACCGGCTGTCGGCACAGCCCGATCACCGCGCGGTACTCGGTCTGCGCGATGGCGGTGGAGCGGTAACCCAGCTCGGTGGCCGTCACCAGGGTCTCGATCTCGAAGTGGTGGTTCGACCTGGTCCGGCCGCCCGTCCAGGTGTAGGCGCGGACGATCGAGGCCGCGTACTGGTCGGTGTCCTGGTGCTGGTATTCGGGCGTCCAGGCGCTGAGCGGGTCGGCGGGCGGGGCGGCCTCCGGGGAGCCCGGCGCCGGATGCGTCGGCAGGCGGTCCGTCTCCTGGGGAGGTGCGGCCTCGGGTCGGTCGCCGGGCTCGGAGCGTTTCCGCCTGCGTCGTGCGTTGTCCCAGCTGAACGCGTTGAGCACGTCGGCGAACGTCTGGTCGTCCTCCGGCCCCTGATCCTCCCCAGGGGTTCCGAAGGGTCCCCCACCAGTGCTCATGGTCTCCCTATCCGGGCTGCTGAGCGGCGGCCTGGTTCAGTTCGTACAACTCGGCGCGTAGTTCCGGGGTCAGGATCTCGCCCACCTGGTCGACGAGTAGGGTCATCTCGTAGGCAATCTGGCCGATCTCGCAGTCCGGCGCCGCCAGTACCGCGAGGCACGAGCCGTCCTTGATCAACATGAGGAGCATGATCCCGTTTTCCATCTGGACGACGGTCCGACGTACGTCACCGGTCTCGAAACAGCTGGCGGCGCCCTGGATCAGGCTGACGGCGCCTGCGGCGATGGCGGCGAGCTGCTGGGCATGGGCGTCCGGCATCCGGTTCGACGCGGTCAGCATCAACCCGTCGACCGAGACCACCACGGCGTGTGCCACATTGGGCACGCGCTCGGTGAAGTTGGTGACCAGCCATCCGAACTGGCTCACCTGCCGGAGCTGGGGTGCGGTCATGGGATCGTTCTCCTGCCGGACTCGTCGGGGTGCTGTGTCACGTCTCATCGGGGCGCGCCTGACGGATTCCTGCCTGGTAGCTGTTGAGGAATCCGCGGGTCCGGCGGGCGTCCTGACTTACGCGCACGTCATCGCTCACAGGTACGTCACCGACGCCACCGGCGCGCGGTGCGGCCAGTCCCGGTGCCAGGTTCGCGCGCGGCACCCGCTTGGGCAGTCCGACCCGCGTGTGGTCGGCTGCCTCCGCGGCTCCCGTCGGCGCGGCCGCGGGCGGTCGGCGCGGCGCGGCGGGTTTTGGGGGGCCTGCGGTGGGTTGTGGTTGCGGGGGGTCCAGGGGCCGTGCCGCTGGCGGGCGGGCCGACCCGGCCGCGAACCAGGAGAATCCGTCGGTGTCTTGTGATGCTGCCGGGTCGCCCGCGTTCGCGGCGGGCTGTGCGGGTGCGCGTGCGATGTCCTGAGGGCCGGCCCCGGGCCGCTCCGGCGTGGCCGGCCGGAACCAGGAGGTGGCGGCGTCGCGTGGGTCTGCGGTTCCGGACGGCGTCGGAGGCACCGGCCGGTGCATGACGTCCTGGAGGGTGTGGCCGTTCACCGGTGTCCCGTTCGCGGGGCCGCTGTCGGTGACGGCGGGCGCGTCCTGGGTGACGTCCGGCGCGTCCTCGGTGACGGGTGGTGTGGGCGGGCATGGCGCGGACTCGGTCGCGAACGAACCGGTGTCGGCCAGGCGGTCCGGCTCGGCGGCGTCGGGAGGGGACCCGGAGGTCGTGGCGGAGTCGTCGACACGGGCTGTGGCGGTCACCCGGTCATCGCCCCGGCGCGGCAACGGGGGTGCGGTGACCGTATCGGTCGTCCGGAGTGCCGCCACCTGCGAGGCGGGCTTGGTGTCCGGCGTGCTCAGCGGGGTTCCCGCTCGGCCCACGGTGCTTGAGGCTTCCTCCTTCACCAGTCCGGCCGGTACGAGCACCAAGGCCCGTAGACCGCTGCCCTTCTGATCCATTGTCAGCTTCACGCCGATGCCGTGCCGAGTCGCCAGCCGACCGACCACGAACAGGCCCATCTGCCGCGAGGTGGGCACGTCCGCAGAAGAGCCCACTGCCACCCGCCGGTTGGCCTCGGCCAGTTCGGCGTCGTTCATCCCGATGCCCTGGTCCAGGATGTCGATCAGCGCCGAACCGTCGCGCCGCCGGCTGCTGCCGATGACCACCTGGGTGTCCGGCGGGGAGAAGCTGGTGGCGTTGTCCATCAGCTCGGCGACCAGCCGCGCCAGGTCACCGGCCGCGTACCCGATCACCTCCAGGGGCGCCGGTAGTTGCACCACGACGCGCTGATAGTGCTCGATCTCGGAAACCGCGGCCCGCAGCACGTTGCCCAGCGGCACGAGCGGATCGAAGCGGCGGGCCAGCTCGCTGCCGGAGAGCACCATCAGGTTCTCGTTGTTGCGGCGCATCCGGGTCGCGAGATGGTCGAGCTTGAACAGGTTGGCCAGCTGATCGGGGTCCTCCTCATGCCGTTCCAGCTGCTCCATCAGCCGCAACTGACGCTCCACCAGGCTCTGGCTGCGCCGGGACAGGTTGACCAGGGTGTTCCGGAGATCGCTGCGCAGCGTGGCCTGCTCCACCGCCAGCCGCACGGCCTGGCCGTGTACTGCCTCGAAGGCCCGCGCGAGCTCCCCGAACTCCTCGGTGGTGTGCACCGGCACCGACTCGACCACCGCGTCCGCTGTACGGCCCTCGCGGATGTTCACGACCGCGGCCGGCAGCCGGTGCTCGGCCACCTCCAGGGCGGTCGAGCGGAGTACGACCAGCGACCGCAGCAGATAGCGGCCGATCAGCACACCGATACCCACCGCGAGCAGCAGCACCGCCAGCAGGATCACGGACGCCGCCCCCGCCCGGTCGCTGGTTTGGTCCTGCAACCTGGCGGAGACCGTACGCAGGTCGTGGGCGAGCCGGAGCTGCGCCTTGTTCATCAGCTCGCCGGTTCGCTCGGAGCTGACCTTCCAGTCCTTGACCGGGATCTGCCACGAAGAACCCCGCCCCGGGCCCTCGGACGCCTCCGGCTCGGACAGCGCGGCTTTCACCAGTTGGGCGCGCCGTTTGACGTCCGCACCGGTCACGGTTTCCTCGTAGGACTGCTCCTGCGCGGGGGTGGCCAAGGCCCGGAAGTCGGCGAGCTTGTCCCGCATCCTGGTGTCGGAGTCCTGTAGTGCCCGGCTGAGCTCCCGGTCCTCCATGCTGCCGCGCCTGGCCGCCTCCAGGAGGAGGACGTGCTGGAGGCTGATCTGCTCCTGGGCCACCTCCAGGTCGTACGACGCGGTGGCCGGCCGGGAGAGCTGGGGGTCGCCGAACTGGTTGACCAGGGCCTGGTCCAGATCCAGTGCACTCTTGATGACCGCGCTGTACTGCTGCGTGGCGCTCCAGGCCGCGATCCTTCCCGAGTTCACCTGGCCGCGCAGCGCAGGCAATCGTCGCAGGAACGTGCCCGCCTCGTCGTACCGGGTCTTGGAGACCTGGTCGAGGTGGCAGTACTTGCTGGCCGTGCGCCTGACGGTCGCTCCGGCGTGATCGACGTCCAGGGCCTGCCGCCGGAGCGCGGCCCGGTCGACGGGCGTGCGGTCGCCCAGCTTCTCGGCGGACAGGGTCCGCTCCTGCCGCAGCCCTCCGATCAACGTCGTCAGATCACCTCGCAGTTCGACCAGCTGCTGAATGTCCGCGTATTCCTCCGCGCTGGCGACCTCGTGCCGGATCTGCACCACTGACGAGGCGACGCCGAGCAGCGCCGGCACCGTCAGGACGGCGGCCAGCTTGACGGGCAGCCGCCAGTTCCGCCACTGCACGACAGCGGACCACCTCGGCACCCGGCGTCCCCGCGGATACGCATGCCTGGCCGGGGTCACGAGAGGCGTCCCCCGCCCCTGAACTGGTGGCCCCGCCCCGACCGTTCACGAGATAGTTGCAGGATGCGGACGTGTCCTGGAGGGGAAGCTTCGTCCCTTCCCATCGTCTCGACGAGGTCCGCAGGACCGAGCCCACCACGCACTTTTTTGCATCCCCACTTCAGTTCACGAACAACTGACGTTCCATCAGGGCCGATCCGTACCTGTACCGCCGCTACGCGCCTTCGTTCGATCCTGGTTCAGTCATCACCTTCACCGCGTCCCTATGCGTTCTCGGCCGGGACGGGGTCGGATTCACTGCGGGCCGCCGTCTCGGGTTCGTGGAACTTCGGATTCACCGCGCGCACCAGCTCGTTGGCCACGAATCCGACGGCGAGCAGCGCGATCATGATGGAGAACGAGAAGGTGTACATGCTCGGCCCGGTATGCCCGGCCTGCTGTCTCATGTCTGCGATGGCGTCCACGATGGCCGGCCCCGCGACTCCGGCGACGGACCAGGCGGTCAGCAGCCGGCCGTGGATCGCGCCGACCTGGTAGGCGCCGAACAGGTCCTTCAAGTAGGCGGGGACGGTGGCGAATCCACCGCCGTAGAAGGACAGGATCACCATCGCGGCGCCGATGAACAGCGCCACGCTGCTGTTCTTGCCGAGCAGCAGCGTCAGGTACAGCAGAGCGCCGATGCCCAGGTACAGCCGATAGACGTTCTTGCGGCCGATCACGTCGGAGACCGACGACCACAGGATCCGGCCGGTCATGTTGGCCAGGGACAACAGCGCGACGAAGCCTGCGGCGGCTGTCGCGCTGACCGGGCTTGGCGTGTCCCGGAAGAAGTCCTGGATCATCGGCGCGGCCTTCTGAAGGATTCCGATCCCGGCCGTAACGTTCATGCACAGCACGACCCACAGCAACCAGAACTGCGGCGTGCGCACCGCATTCCTCGCGGATACGTTCGCGGTCGTCACGAGCCGCTTCCCGGTGTCCTCGACGGGCTGCCAGCCGGCCGGCCGCCAACCCGAGGGCGGCACGCGCACGAGCAGCACGCCAAGCGTCATGAGGGCGGCGTAGCTCACGCCGTGCACAACGAAGGTCTTCGCGATCCCAGCCGTGTCGCTGCCAAAGGCGGAGAGCATCTGCGTCGACCAGGGAGAGGCGATCAGTGCGCCACCGCCGAAGCCCATGATCGCGGTGCCGGTGGCCATGCCCGGCCGGTCGGGGAACCACTTCATCAGGGTGGACACCGGCGAGATGTAACCGATGCCCAGACCTATCCCGCCGACGAAGCCATAGCCGAAGACCACCAGCCAGTAGGAGCGGGTGGCGACGCCGAGTGCGGCGATCAGGAACCCGGTGGAGAAGGCCACCAACGAGACGAGCATGGCCCATCGCGGACCCCTGCTCTCGACGAGGGTGCCGCCGAAGGCCGCGGAGAGCCCCAGTACGAGAATGCCGACCTGGAACGGTAGTGCGCTGGCTGCCCCCGAGATATGCAGCGCGCTCTCCAGAGGTAATTTGAAAACGCTCCAGGCATACACCTGACCTATCGACAGGTGGATCGCCAGCGCAGCCGGGGGCACCAGCCAACGGCTCCATCCTGGTCGCGCGATGATGCGGGAATGTTCAAGGAGTCGCACCGACGGTCTACCTCCCGGGCCCGGGCAGAAGTAATTGAAAGGCGAATTGCCTGGATGCATGTCAGTGGTCAAGCGGTGGCGAGTGTAGGGCAACTGATCGCCCCTGCCAATGGTGTGACCTGTCTGCTGCCGAGTGTGGCGACGTTTGCCGGAGGGGAACGCTCCGCGCGCAGAGCGACACGTTCGGGCGATGTCGGACCACCGGCAACAATGGCCGGACAACCGCTGACGATGGTTCGTCAGAAAGCAGCGTGATTCGCCCAGGCAATGAGTAAACGGGTCGAACGGCCCCGGGCCCCGGAGAGAGGTCGCCTCCCCCTGTTGGGCCACAACCGGAACGGCTGCTACTGTCCGGTAGTGGGCCAACTCGTCGCCGGTCCAACGCCTTTGACTGCACAGAGTGGACCACTACACTCCCTGCCTCAACGGCGGCAGGCGGACCGGTCAACGTGCCGAAACCTGGAGAGAATCATGACGAGAGACATGCGGCCTCCCCCTCCACCCCCATCGGCGCCGACCACCGGCCACGGTTTATCGGCCCCTTTCGCTAAAGCCGGCGGCCAGCCCTTGTGCGACCCGGCAGGCGAGCCCGACTTTGCGGCGATCCAGGCCAGCCCGGAGTTCACCCGGCTTCGCCGACGGCTGCGGCTGTTCGTCTTTCCGATGAGCGCGCTTTTCTTTTGCTGGTATCTCACCTTCGCCCTGTTGTCCGCCTACGGTCATGAATTCATGGGGCGCAAAGCGGTCGGCGAGATCAATGTGGGGACCCTCTTCGGCCTGCTGCAATTCCTGTCCACGATCATGATCGTCGTGACCTATGCGCGCTTCGCCAAGAAGCGGCTCGACCCCCAGGTCGACCGGATACGCGAGCAGGTGCGGGCCGACGCGGAGGGTGGCAGAAAGTGATGGTGTCGATCGCGGCCGGCACGACCGGCAGTCCGACGCTCAACGTGACCGTATTTGTCGCCTTCGTCTGCATCACCTTGTACGTGGTCTACCGGGCCAGCGGCAGCAGCCCCACCGCCTCCGACTACTACGCGGCAGGCAGCGGTTTCAGCGGGATGCAGAACGGCATCGCGCTGTCCGGCGACTTCCTCTCCGCGGCCTCCTTTCTCGGAATTTCGGGAGCAATCGCCGTGCACGGCTACGACGGGTTCCTCTACTCCGTCGGTTGGTTGGTCGCCTGGCTGGTTGCTCTGCTGCTCATCGGCGAACGGCTGCGTAATACCGGCCGGTTCACCGTGGGCGATGTGATGGCCTTCCGCATGAAACAGCGCCCGGTACGGGCGGCGGCGGCCAACGCCACCCTGGTCATCACGTTCTTCTACATGCTGGCCCAGATGGCCGGCGCGGGCGGTCTGATCGCCCTGCTGCTCAATGTGCACAGCAAGGGCGGGCAGGCCCTGGTCATCACGGCCGTCGGCCTCGTCATGGTCTTCTACGTCCTGGTCGGCGGCATGAAGGGCACGACCTGGGTGCAGATCATCAAGGCCACCCTGCTGCTGCTCTGCGTGGCCTTCATCAGCGTCTTCATCCTCGGCAAGTTCGGCTTCAGCTTGTCCGGACTGCTGGAGCATGCGGCGCAGAACAGCCCCTTGGGCGAGCGCCTGCTGGAACCAGGCGGCTGGTACGGCCAGAACGCGATGGGCAAGCTCGACTTCGTCTCGCTGGCCCTGTCGCTGGTCCTCGGCATCTCCAGCCTTCCGCATGTGCTGATGCGCTTCTACACCGTGCCGGACGCCAAGGAGGCACGCAGGTCGGTGGTGTGGTGCTCCTGGTCGATGTTCACGTTCTACCTGGGGATCCTCATCGTCGGATACGCCGCCACCGCACTGGTGGGCTCGGACAAGATCTTGGCCGCCCCGGGCGGGGAGAACTCCGCGGCACCGCTGCTCGCCTTCCGGATCGGCGGCGCGGTGCTGCTCGGCGTGGTTTCCGCGGTGGCCTTCGCCACCATCCTGGCGGTGGTCGCCGGTCTGACGCTCGCCGCTTCCGCATCGTTCGCGCACGACGTCTACGCCAACGTACTCAGGCACGGCAAGGCAGACCCGCGGTCCGAAGTACGGGTCGCCCGCCTGACGGCGATAGTGATCGGTTTCCTGGCCATCATCGGCGGCATCGTGGCCAACGGGCAGAACGTCGCCTTCCTGGTATCGCTGGCCCTGGCGCTCGCCGCGTCCGCGAACCTGTCCACCATGCTCTACTCCCTTTACTGGAAGCGGTTCAACACCACGGGGACGCTGTGGAGCATCTATGGCGGGCTGGTGTCCGGACTGCTGCTGATCGCCTTCTCACCTGCGATGTCAGGCACGCCCACATCCATCGTCAAGGGCGTCGACTTCCACTGGTTCCCGCTCACCAACCCGGGCATCGTGTCGATTCCGCTCTCCTTCCTCTGCGGGTTCCTGGGCACGGTACTCAGCAAGCAACCGGCGGACCCCGACAAGCAGGCGGAGATGGAGGTACGAGCACTGACCGGCATCGGCGCCAAGCGCTAGTGTGATGCTTTGTTAGCTGGTCTTGTCGCGGTGGGTGTTTCGGTAGTTCGCTGGCTGTATGAGGGCTGGGGAGCTTGCCGGGTGTCGTCGGCAGTTGGAGGAGTTCGCTGGACAGAATCCGTCGGCAACGGCGCTGCCCTCTATACCCGCAATCCGGCATCTGCCTGGCCTCAGCCCTCTTGCAGCACCGTCCGGATCACGTGCCGGGCATTGTGCGCCATCGCCGGGTTCGTCCTGCGGTAGTACGGCAGCGCGATCAGTGCCTGCGAGAGTGTCCGTCCCCGGCCGCGGATCCAGGTCGCGTCGTCCACGCTCAGCGCCTCGCGGAAGACTTCCCTCGCCTCGGCCGGCAGCAGATTCCACGCGGGGAACAGATCGCAGGCCGGATCGCCCGCCCCCAGGCACCCGAAGTCGATCACCGAGGTCAGCCTGCCACCGTCCACCAGCAGATTGCCCGGCATGAGATCGGCGTGCAGCCACACCGGCGGCCCGTCCCAGCCGGGGGCCTGCAGCGCGTCCTCCCATACGGCTGTGGCGGCATCGCAGTCGACGCCCTCCTGTGGGATCCCGCGCAGCTGCTCGATCGCCGCCCGGGTCTCCGCGTCGAGCGAGGCGACCGGCCCGCCGCGGTGGGCCTGCGGCGCACCCGACAGGGTGATGGTCCGCATCGCCGCCACGAACCCGGCCAGATCCCTGGCCAGCAGCATCGGGTCGCTCAGGGCTCCCGCCTCGGGATTCTCCCCCGCCAGCCACCGGTACACCGACCACGGCCACGGGTACCCCTCCGCAGGCTCCCCCTCCCCGAGCGCCTCGGGGAGGGTCGTAGGCAGGTGAGGCGCGAGCCGGGGCAGCCACGCCCGCTCCACCGACACGTCGTTGGCCCCGCCCTGCACGAGCGGCAGCCGTACGACCATGTCATCGCCGAGCCGGTACATGGCGTTGACCGTCCCACCGGACGGAAACCGCTCGACCGCCAGCCCCGCCCACTGCGGGAACTGCCCGGCGATCAGCCGCCGTACAAGGCCGTCGTCGATGGGATGCATGCCGGGATGCATCTGCCCTGTGTTCATGGCACGCCATCCGACCGCCGGACAATGGCGAGCGTCAATCGCTTTTCTGGCGGCACCACTTTCGCAACATGCCCTGGTGTGCGTCGTGCGGGCGGAGCTTCTCCCCTGCCACCAGATCGGTGACGGTGACCGTCATGGGATGACGGCCGTCCATCCGCCGTGCCCTGGTGTCGTTCGGCACCGGCACGGCCGTGCACCGAGGACTGGTCCCCGATGACGCGCATACGTCCTTGGCGTGCGCTCTATTGCACCGTCGTTCGCCGAGTCAGAGACCCGTTCCGTTTCCCCTACGGGCGCCCGCCGTGGGGTCCGGATCACAGTGGCGAAGGCCGCCTCGGGCTCCAGACCCCTGTGGGGCACGCGTGCAGCGATGGGCAGCACCCCGGCACGGATCATGGTTTCCGCCGCGGGCCTCGTCGGCCGCCAAGTCCGCCCAACTCGTTTTGACGTCCCACAGGTCGGGCACGCTTTGACAAGCATGTCGAGGATCTGTCTAACCTACGCCTCAGATCGGTCATGAGCGTCAGCGACAAGCCCTGGCTTGCTGACCGGCAACCCTCGCGTCGCGGTGGGGTGCCCCAGGTGACGACCGGACCGGAAGACCTTTCGGTAAGCGCGAGGCCCACACGGGCCGGAAGAGTGATGGTGACGGAATGTATGCAGCTCTCGGGACGGCCGCATGGCGGCGCCGTGGCTGCCTGCTGCTGTGCGCGAACCGGTCGGTCGACCTACTGCGCGTCAACAGCGCACTGTGTACCGGCAGCTGAGCTGCCTCTGCCGTGCCTTCCGCCAAGGCTGACGGCTGACGGTTTTCTGCATTTCTGATGCCCACCGCTGTCGCGGTGTGCACCCTTCCCCGAGCCCCCGTTCCGCGCATCCCCGTGCGCATCGTCACGCAGAGTCGCCAGGCTCCACCGTGCCGTTGCCGCATCCGCGGTCCGGGTGTCCGAATTCGCTGGAGCCCTCCATGAGTGAATCCCCCGGCGCTGCGGTATCCCTCGCCTCAGCGCCTCCTGCCGCGGAGACCGCCGTCCCCTCCACCGAGCCTCGTACCGCACGTCCGGCCGAGGCCGAACTGCCGGGTGACAACACCGCACCGCGGCCGCTGGCGGCACAGCGGGTGCTGCCGCTGCGCAGACCCGGCCGCTGGATCGCCACGGCGATCGTGCTGGTGCTGGTCGCCCAGATCGTCCACGGGCTGGTGACCAACCCCTTCTATCAGTGGGACCGATTCCAGTACTGGTTCCTGCGCCCGACGATCCTTGATGGCCTGCTCATCACGCTCCAGGTGACGGCGTACAGTGCCGTGCTCGGTCTGCTCGGCGGCATCCTGATCGCCCTCGGCAGGCTCTCCCGGAGCCCGGTGCTGCGAGCGGTCAGCTGGACCTACACATGGCTGTTCCGTTCGGTCCCGCTGATCGTGGTGCTGCTGTTCCTCTACAACTTCAGCGCGCTGTACAAGACGCTGAGCCTCGGGGTGCCGTTCGGGCCCGCCTTCTTCACCTTCGACGAGTCCCGGCTCGCGACCGACATCGTCGTCGCGGTCGTCGGACTCAGCCTGAACGAGGCGGCGTACGCGTCCGAGGTGGTGCGCAGCGGCATCCTCGCGGTCGATCAGGGGCAGCACGAGGCGGCATCGGCACTCGGCCTGCCGAAGAGCTACCAGTTCACGAAGATCGTCTTTCCGCAGGCCCTGCGCTCCATCACCCCGAACTACGTGAATCTGCTGATCAACCTGATCAAGAGCACCTCGCTCGTCTTCTATGTGTCGCTGCTCGATCTGTTCGGCTCGGCGCAGAGCATGGGCAGCACCTACCCGGGTGACATCGTCCCGCTGCTGCTCGTCGCCACCGTCTGGTACCTGATCCTCACGAGTGCGGTCTCCGTCATCCAGTTCTACGTCGAGCGGTACGTCGCCAGGGGCGCGACGCGCACCCTTCCGCCGACGCCGTTGCAGAAGTTGCGGGCAGGTCTGCGTGATCTGCGAGCCCGAGCCCGGAGGGAAGCCGCGATATGACCACCGAGATTACCGAGACGCTGAGCAACGAGATACGACCGGCCGCGGTCCAGGTCCACGGCGTGCACAAGTGGTACGGCGCCCACCGGGTACTGGACGGTGTCGAGTTGACCGTGCGGCCCGGCGAGGTCACCGTGATCCTCGGGCCGTCCGGGTCCGGCAAGTCCACCCTGCTGCGGGTGATCAACCACCTGGAGAAGCCGGAGGTCGGGTACGTCAGCGTGAACGGTGAGCCGATCGGCATACACCGGCACGGTGAGAGGCTCAAGGAGCTGAGTGAACGGGTCATCCTGGGCCAGCGCAGCCGGATCGGCTTCGTCTTCCAGAACTTCAACCTCTTCCCGCACCTGACCGCGCTGGACAACGTGGCCGCCGCTCCCCTGGCCACCGGGAAGCTGACCAAGCCCAAGGCCCAGGAGCTGGCCCACGAACTGCTCGGCCGGGTGGGCCTGGCCGACAAGGTCGGCGCCTATCCGCGGCAGTTGTCCGGCGGCCAGCAGCAGCGGGTGGCCATCGCCCGCGCCCTCGCCCTGCGGCCGGGGGTCATCCTCTTCGACGAACCCACCTCCGCACTCGATCCCGAACTGGTCGGCGAGGTATTGGCCGTCATCAAGGACCTGGCCACCAGCGGCACCACCCTCATCATCGTCACCCACGAGATCGCCTTCGCCCGTGAGGTGGCCGACCGGATCGTCTTCATCGACGAGGGCCGGATCGTCGAACAGGGTCCCCCCACCGAAGTGTTGGACCATCCGCAACACGAGCGGACCAGGGGCTTCCTGAGCAAGGTGCTCTGACCTCGCCGTCCGTCCCACTGCCCGCGGCCCGTCCGGGCTCGCGTCCCCCACACCAACGCAGCACACCTCCCCCACACCGCCGAAGAACAAGCAACGCGCCCTCACCACCACTCACCGAACCAAGGACAGCCATGCGCACCCTCAACCTCCGCAGCAGCCTCCTCCGCGGCCTCTCCACGGGCACCGCCATCGCTACCCTCGCCGCCGGCCTCGCCGCCTGCGGGGGCAACAGCGACGCGGCCGGCAAGTCCGCCAGCCAGGCGCCCGGGACGGTCACCGTGGGAGCCCATGCCAACGGGGCAGCCAAGGAGACCGCGCTCAAGGTGTCCGAGGTCAAGTCCATCAGCGCCGAACTGCCGAAGGCCATTGCCAAGAAGGGCAAGCTGGTCATCGGCGTCGGCGCCCTGCCCACCGGTTCCGTGCCACTGAACTTCATTGGCGACGACCAGAAGACGCTCACCGGATCCGAGCCCGACTTCGGCCGACTGGTGGCCGCTGTCCTCGGCCTCCAGCCCGAGGTGAAGAACCTCACCTGGGAGAACCTGTTCGTCGGCATCGACAGTGGCAAGATCGACGCGGCCTTCTCCAACGTCACCGACACCGAGGAGCGCAAGAAGAGGTACGAGTTCGCCACCTACCGGCAGGACAACCTGGGGTTCGAAGTGCCCAAGAAGAGCACCTGGACCTTCGACGACGACTACCGGAACCTGGCCGGCAAGACGGTCGCGGTGCAACGGGGCACCAACCAGGAAAAGGTCCTGCTGGAGTGGAAGGCGAAGCTGAAGAAGCAGGGCAAGGACCTCACCGTCAAGTACTACCCGGACAACAACAGCGTCTACCTGGCGCTGAACAGCGGGAAGATCGACGCCTACTTCGGCCCCAATCCCAGCATCGCCTACCACACCACCCACACGGCGAATACCCCCAACGCGACCCGTAGCGCCGGCAAGTTCTCCGGCGCGGGCGCAAAGCTGCAGGGGCTGATCGCCGCGACCTCGAAGAAGGACAGCGGGCTGGCGAAGCCGGTCTCCGAGGCGATCAACTACCTGATCAAGAACGGTCAGTACGCCAAGTGGCTGGCGGCCTGGAACCTCTCCAACGAGGCCGTCAGCACCTCCAAGATCAACCCGCCTGGCCTGCCGCTCGACAACTCCTGATCAACGCTCATAGGGCAGCTGTCGCCCGGGACTCCGGCGCCGCGCCGGGGTCCCGGGCGCACCAACCCGTCATGCCCGAAGGAATTCCACGGATGCCACGAAGCGTTCCCACCGCCATGTCCGCCAGCGTTTCTCCTTCTCCCACGCAGAGCCCGGCCGAACCGCACCTCCTGGACAACGCCGTCTGGGCCGCGCTGACCGGCCCGCATGCCCGGTTCGCCGAGCGCGTCGGCCGCGCCGCCCGCTATCCCCTGGACGTCTGCCCCTTCACCGCCCTCGCCGACCCGGCCGACCCGGTGGCCTGGGACGACCTGGCCGAGCTGGTCGGCCCGGAGACCGTCACCCCCGTCACGGGAGTGCGGGCCGTCCCCGACGGATGGGAGATCGTGGAGCGAGGGCAGGGCGTTCAACTGGTCGACACCGGGCTACGCGCCGAACCCGCACCCGAAGCGGTGCGGCTCGGGCTCGACGACATCCCCGAGATCCTGGACCTGGTCGCCCTGACCACACCGGGCCCCTTCCTGCCCCGCACCGTCGAACTCGGCGTCTACCTCGGCATCCGGCACCGCGGACGGCTCATCGCCATGGCTGGGGAACGCGTGCATCCGCCGGGCTGGACGGAGATCAGCGCCGTCTGCACCCACCCGACACACCGTGGGCAGGGCCTGGCCACGCGGCTGGTCCGAGCGGTGGCGGCCGGGATCAGGGCACGCGGGGAGATCCCCTTCCTCCACGCACTCGCGAGCAACACCAACGCCATCCGCCTCTACGAGTCCATCGGCTTCACCCTGCGCCGCCGTACGGACTTCGTGCTGGTGCGCACCCCTGGTCGTCATCCGGATCCGACGCCTTGATCAGGCAGTCGCACTGCGCGACCGCGCCCGCCCCGCTCCGCCCCGAAGGGACCTGACATGATCGCTTCCAAGAACCGCCCCGCCCGGTCCTCCACGGCCGTTGCCGCCGACGACATACTCCGCCGCACGCTGCGACGCCACGCAGCCGGAGTAACGGTGATCACCGTCCCGGGCCCGGCCGGCTTCACCGCCACCTCCTTCACCTCCGTATCCCTGCGGCCGGCTCTCGTGTCCTTCTACCTGGGCCTCGACGCATCGACCGCGCCCGCCGTCCGGGAAGCCGAACGGTTCGCCGTCCACATTCTCGGCACCCAGAACGCCGAAGTGGCACGGCAGTTCGCGCGCAGTGGCGTCGACCGGTTCCAGGGCGTCGCCTGGACCGAGCACGAGGACGGCCTGCCCGTACTCGACGGCGTATCGGCCTGGCTCACCGCGCGGGTGACGTTGCGCCAGCCCATCGGCGACCACCTGCTGGTCGTGGGCGAGGTCGAGACCGGTGCGGCGCATCAGGGCGCGACGGCACTGGTGCATCACGACGGGGCCTTCGCCGCGGCCCATCCACTGCCCCCACAACCGATCCGTCGTGCTTCATGACGCATCACGACGAGATGAGCCCACTCCCGTTACCTACGGCCCGTCAGGAAGGCGCCCCCATCGTGTCCTCATCACTCGCTTCGCGTTCCTCTTCGCCCCGTTCATCCGCTCCGCTGCACCTGGCCGTCGCGCTCGACGGCGCGGGCTGGCACCCTGCCGCATGGCGCGAGGCGGTGGCCCGGCCGCGGGACCTGTTCACGGCCGGCTACTGGGCCGATCTCGTCGCCGAGGCCGAACGCGGCCTGCTCGACTTCGTGACGATCGAGGACTCGCTCGGATTCCAGTCCTCGCACCTCCTGGAGCCGGACGGGCGCACCGACCAGGTCCGCGGACGGCTGGACGCCGTCCTCATCGCCGCCCGCGTCGCCCCGCTGACCAGGAACATCGGACTCGTGCCGACCGTGGTGGCCACCCACACCGAGCCGTTCCACATCTCCAAGGCCATCGCCACGCTCGACTACGTCAGCGCCGGTCGCGCGGGCCTCCGCGTGCAGGTGACCCGGCGCCCGAACGAGGCCGCGCACTTCGGACGCCGTACGTTCCCCCGCTTCGACCTCGGGGAGCTGCACAGCCCGCCTGTACGGGAACTGACGGCCGACCTCCTCGACGAGGCAGCCGACTACGTCGAAGTCGTGCGCCGGCTGTGGGACAGCTGGGAGGACGACGCGGAGATCCGGGATGTCGCCACCGGCCGCTTCATCGACCGCGACAAGCTGCACTACATCGACTTCGAGGGCAAGCACTTCAGCGTCAAGGGCCCCTCCATCACACCCCGGCCGCCGCAGGGCCAGCCCCTGGTGAGCGCGCTCGCACACGAGGAGGCGACCGGCGCCCCGTTCCGGCTGGTCGCCCGCTCCACCGACGTCGGGTACGTCACGCCGCAGGACATCGGGCAGGCGCGCGCCGTCGTCGCCGCGGTGCGGGCCGAGCAGGACGCGGCAGGGCGTGCGGAGGAGCCTCTGCACCTGTTCGGGGACCTGGTGGTGTTCCTGGACGACACTCCGGCCGCGGCGGAGGGCCGCCGGGACCGCCTCGACGCCCTCGCGGGAAACGCGTACACCAGCGACGCCCGTATCTTTACCGGCACGCCCGCCCAACTCGCCGATCTGCTGCTGGAGTTGAGGGAGGCCGGACTGTCCGGCTTCCGGCTGCGCCCCGCCGTCCTCGGGCACGACCTTCCCGCGATCACCCGAGGGCTGGTCCCCGAACTCCAGCGCCGAGGCTCTTTCCGGAACTCCTACGAAACCGACACCCTCCGCGGACTGCTCGGGCTCGCCCGCCCCACCAACCGCTACGCCGCCACTGCCTGAGCCGGAAGGACCGCACCGACATGAGCAAGCCACTGAAGCAGATCCATCTGGCCGCGCACTTCCCGGGCGTCAACAACACCACCGTGTGGAGTGCCCCCGAGGCCGGCAGCCACATCGAGTTCAGCTCCTTCGCGCACTTCGCGCGGACCGCCGAACGCGCCAAGTTCGACTTCCTGTTCCTCGCCGAGGGGCTGAGATTGCGCGAGCAGGGCGGAAGGATCTACGACCTCGACGTCGTGGGACGGCCCGACACCTTCACCGTCCTCACCGCGCTCGCAGCCGTCACCGAACATCTCGGCCTGACCGGCACCATCAACTCCACCTTCAATGAGCCCTACGAGGTCGCCCGCCAGTTCGCCAGCCTCGACCACCTGTCGGGCGGGCGCGCCGCCTGGAACGTGGTCACTTCCTGGGACGCCTTCACCGGCCAGAACTTCCGCCGTGGTGGCTTCCTGCCACAGGAGGAGCGCTACACCCGGGCCAAGGAGTTCCTGGCCACGGCCCACGAACTGTTCGACTCCTGGCGCGGCGACGAGGTCATCGCCGACCAGGAGACCGGAGCCTTCCTGCGCGACGCGAAGGCCGGAGCCTTCGTGCACCAGGGCGACCAGTTCGACATCAGCGGACAGTTCAACGTCCCGCGCAGCCCCCAGGGGCGCCCGGTGATCTTTCAGGCCGGAGCGTCCGACGAGGGGCGCGAGTTCGCGGCCTCCAGCGCCGACGCGATCTTCAGCCGGTACAGCAAGCTCGAGGAGGGACAGGCCTTCTACCAGGACGTCAAGGGCCGCCTCGCCCGCTACGGTCGCAGGCACGACCAGCTGCTGATCCTGCCCGCCGCGACGTTCGTCCTCGGCGACACGGACGCCGAGGCGCGGGAACTCGCCCACGAGGTACGGAGCCAGCAGGTCAGCGGCGCGACCGCGCTCAAGTACCTGGAGCACGTCTGGAACCGGGACCTGTCCGCGTACGACCCGGACGGCCCGCTGCCCGACGTCGACCCGGTCCCCGGCGAGAACACCATCGCCCTCGGCCGGGCCAGCGTGCGGCAGTTCCGTGACCCGCTGGCCGTCGCCAAGGAGTGGCGCGAGCGCGCGGAGGCGAAGAACCTCTCCATCCGCGAGCTGGTCATCGAGACCACCACCCGTCAGTCGTTCATCGGCTCCCCGGCCACCGTCGCCGAGACCATCAACGAGTTCGTCCAGGCGGACGCCTCCGACGGCTTCATCCTCGTCCCCCACATCACCCCCGGCGGCCTCGACGTCTTCGCCGACACCGTGGTTCCGCTGCTCCAGGAGCGCGGAGTGTTCCGGACGGAGTACGAGGGCACCACCCTGCGCGACCACCTCGGCCTGGACCACCCCGACGCCGAGGCGCCGGCCGGGCGGGCGTCCTCATGAGCACCCCTCTCGGCGTCCTCGATCTGGTCCCGATCTCGTCCGGCTCCACGGCCACCGAAGCGCTCCGCAACTCCATCGACCTGGCCCGGCAGGCCGAGCGCTTCGGCTACGCCCGCTACTGGTTCGCCGAACACCACCTCAATCCGGGTGTGGCGGGCACCTCACCCGCCGTCGTCCTCGCGTTGACCGCCTCCGCGACGTCGACGATCCGGCTCGGCTCCGGCGCCGTACAGCTCGGTCATCGCACCGCACTGTCCACGGTCGAGGAGTTCGGCCTGATCGACGCGCTGCACCCGGGACGTTTCGACCTGGGCCTCGGACGCTCCGGCGGCCGCCCGGCCGGACCGCCTGCCACCCCGCCGCCGACCGCGACCCCTGTCGTCGACGGCCGGGCCCCCAACGGGCTGCGGATCCCGGAACGCTTCTCCTTCGCGCACCTGCTCGGCTCACCCAGGGTCGCCCTTCAGCGCAGACTGCTCCAGCAGCCGGGCGCCGAGTCGCAGGACTACGGCGAGCAGGTGGACGACATTCTCGCGCTGCTGGCCGGCACCTACCGGTCCGCGGACGGTCTCGAGGCACACGTCGTCCCGGGCGAGGGCGCCGACGTACAGGTGTGGATCCTGGGCAGCAGCGGAGGGCAGAGCGCCGAGGTCGCCGGCCGAAACGGCCTGCGGTTCGCGGCGAACTACCACGTCAGCCCGGCCACCGTGCTGGAGGCAGCGGAAGGCTACCGGGCCGCGTTCCACCCCTCTGACGTGCTGGACAAGCCGTATGTGAGCGTCTCGGCCGATGTCGTCGTCGCCGAGGACGACGAGACCGCCCGCGAACTCGCCACCGGCTACGGCCTGTGGGTCCGCAGCATCCGCACCGCCGAGGGTGCGATCGCATTCCCCACGCCCGAACAGGCCCGGTCCCATGTGTGGACCGACAGGGACCGGGCACTGGTCGCCGACCGCGTGGAAACCCAGTTCGTCGGCTCCCCTGCCCGCGTGGCCGACCAACTCGAACAGCTCCAGGAGGCCACCGGAGCCGACGAACTGCTCATCACCACCATCACGCACGGCCATGCCGACCGGGTGCGTTCCTACGAGCTGCTGGCTGAGGAGTGGCGACGCAGATGAGCGGACGCCCGTGCGCGGCGGGGAAGTCAAAGATCCAGCCGCGCGACCGAAGGCGGTGACGGGCGCCAGTACCCACCCGCCGTGGCCTGATCCCCACGGTCCGTCGGCCGCCAAGGCCCATAGGTAGCACCTCCTGGGGGCGCCCCAGGAGGTGCTGGACTGCTGCCGAGGAGGGAACGCAGGTTCCGGCATCCGGGTCGGAAGCCATTGCCGGATCGGCAGGTGCTGTGCGCGTAGGTGGCTCGCCCCGTAGCCGGCAGGGGTCTCACCGGCCCCGCGGGCGCCCGACGGCCCACGGAGATAGGCGGCAAGCTCAGACACCCGGACACCCAAGCACCACCCGAGCACGAGGCCCCGGGCACACTTGGGGCCCACCGCTTTCGCGAAACCGTACGAGGAAACCATGCACGACGCCTTCATCGCCCGCCTGCTCGACTGGGCTGCCGCCCGTCCCGATATTGCGGCAGTCCTGCGCACCGGCTCGCGCGCTCGCCACGACGGCACGGTCGATGCCCTGTCCGACCACGACATCGAGCTCTACACCACCGACCCCGGGCGCTACGAGAACAGCGACGACTGGCTCGGCGAACTCGGCACCGTCGCCGTGGCCGTGGACCTGGAGGGCCCCTGGGACAACCCGGCGTGCCTGGTGTTTTTCGACGGGGGGCTCAAAGCCGACTTCCAGGTGAGAGCCGCGGATCGGCTGGCCACGCTTGCCGACAACGGCCTCGACGAACTGCACGAGCGTGGATACGAGGTGCTGTTCGACCGCGACGGTGCCGCGGCCCATCTGCCCGCGCCCACCGGAGCCGCCCCGAAGGCCGAACTCCCCGACGCCGGCGACTTCCACGACGTGTGCGCCGAGTTCTGGCACGAGATCGCGCATCTGCCGCGCTACGCGGCCCGCGGCGAGCTCTGGGTCGTCAAGGCCCGCGACTGGACCACCAAGGAACTGCTCCAGACGATGATCGAGTGGCACGCCCAGAGCCGTCACGGCGCCGGGCACGACGTCTGGCACCTCGGCACCCGGATGCGCGTATGGGCCGCTCCCGGCGTATGGGAGCGCCTCGACGAGATCTTCGGCGGCTTCGACCCCCACGACGCGCTGCGGGCCGCCCGGGCCACCGCCGACCTGTTCGCGGAACTCGCCCGCGAAGTGGCCGACACCTACGGTTTCACGTACCCGGAAGGGGCGGAACGCGCGATCCGACCCACGCTCGACAGCCTTCCTTCGCTGGACGGTTGAGGCACTGGACGGTTGAGGCACCGGGCGGTTGAGGCACCGGGCGGTTGAGGCACCGGATGGTTGGGGCACTGCATGGGTGAGGCACTGGACGGTTGAGGCTCGCGGTTCCCGGCCAGGATCCGTTCCATGGCGGCCCGGATCGCGACCTCGTGAGCCACCTTCGCGGCCAGCACTCCGCCCGGCCGCTGAGCGATGGCCAGGGCCAGTGTGCGCCGGTCAGCTCGTCGAGCGATCCGAGCTCAGCGCGACCTGAACCACGTCAACTGATCTACAGGAATGGACAATTACTCCTGGTGCCATTCGGGCTGTCCCGTGCGCCGATTAACCTTCCTGGGTGTCTGACGAACGATTGATTCTGAGCAGCGCAGCGCCTGACGGCCGGATCGACGACCTTGCCGTGGTCGATAGGGGCAGGGCGCCGTTGGTGGTGTGCACCGGCTTCTACAAGTTGTGGAGCTGGGCCCCGCTGCGGGACGAGTGGCTGGAGAGGCCGTTGGCGTACGCCTTCGCCGAGGACCCACTTGCCGCCGAGTACCCGGATGCCAAGAACGATATCGATTCGGTTGCCGTGGCCGTTTCGGGCGAGCGCGTGGTACTGGCTGCCGGTGGCGATGAACAGGGAGCGGCCATGTGGGACCTGGACAGCGGCGAATTGCTCCGCGGGACTACCTACAACGAACCCTACGTCTCGTCCATCGTCACGGTGAAGGGCGAGGGACCACCACTGTTCGCGGCAAGTTCCGGAGTCCACTGGGACGGAGTCCAGGTGTGGGGACTGCCCGGCGAGGAGCCTCCGCTCGAACTTGCCGCCGGCCCCGTCTGGGATCTCGCCACCGCACGGATCGGCGGCCGCTCGCTGGTCGTCGGGGGTGGGGAAGAGGGGGTGGAGGTATGGAATGTGGCGAATGGCGAGCAGGTTGCCTCGTTCTCTATGGACGACGGGCAAAGGTCATACGCCGTCGCACTTTCTCAGCTTGACGACCGTCCCGTCGTCGTGGCGGGCACAGACTCCGGAAAGGTGTACATGTTCGACCTGTCTGGGGACGAAGACGGTGATCCGGTTCACGAACCGTCCACCGGTCATGAGGGCAGGATCAACGCCTTGGATGTCGCCATGATCGGCGACCGGGGCGTCGTGGTGACCGGCGGCGAGGACGGGACCGTGCGGATCTGGGATCTCGCCAGCGGTCGACAAGTCGGGCCACCGATGATCAGCCACGATTCGAGCGTTGAAGCCGTGACGGTCACCATGATGCGGGATCGCCCGGTTGCGCTGACTGCCGGTCGGGAGGGCGTCATACGTGTCTGGGACCTGACCTTCTGACAAGCCTGTGCTCCCCGACGAACCAACGGATCACCACAACCGTGGCCGCGGCCTCACCCGGGCGTTCACATCGAGAGACAACTGACCGATCCACAGGTCTTGACGATTACTCAGTGTGAGCTGGGTCGTGATGCGGATATCGCCATCGAATCTGCTGACCAAGGCTTCTCCCTGTCATCAGGGCCGGAGAGGACGCGGCAGTCACACATGGGCCGTCCGCAAGGTGGCGGGAGTCAGCGTCCAGCCAGCGCAAATGCCGAACTCCCGCTTCTTCCTGAAGCGCCCGAGCATGTGGTCAGGAATCTGCGGCTATCAGGGCATGGCTCTCAGTCGCCGCGCCGCACCCGGGCTGCCTTGCGGGCCTCGGCGAGCTTACGGGCCTCGCTTGCCTTGCGGGACTTGCCGCCGGTGCCGCGAGAGGCGCTCTTGCTGGTGCCCAGGCCGCGGAAGGGGGCGTTGGTGTTCTTGGGTCGGAGTGCAGCAGGCTCGCCGTCGAGCGGAATGCCGGAAGGGGCCTTGGCCCCGGTGATCCGGCTCAGCTCCGCCTCGCCCGAACGCACCTTGGTGATCGTCGGCTCGATGCCGGCCCCGGCCATCAGCCGGGTCATCTCCCGGCGCTGGCCCGGCAGGACCAGCGTGACGACGCTGCCGGACTCGCCGGCCCGGGCGGTGCGGCCGGCGCGATGCAGATAGTCCTTGGGGTCGGTGGGCGGGTCGACGTTCACCACGAGATCGAGGTCGTCGACGTGCAGACCGCGGGCCGCGACATTGGTCGCCACCAGGACGGTGAGCTGGCCGTTCTTGAACTGCGCGAGGGTGCGGGTGCGCTGAGGCTGGGACTTGCCGCTGTGCAGGGCCGCGGCGTGCACTCCACTGGCCCGCAGATGCCGGGTGAGCTGGTCGACCGCGTGCTTGGTGTCCAGGAACAGCAGCACGCGGCCGTCACGGGCGGCGATCTCCGTGGTGACGGCGTACCGGTCGGGGCCGTGGACGACCAGCACATGGTGGTCCATCGTCGTGACCGCGCCCGCGGACGGGTCGACCGAGTGGACGACCGGGTCGTGGAGGTAGCGGCGGACCAGCTGGTCGACGTCGCGGTCCAGGGTGGCCGAGAACAGCATCCGCTGGCCGTCGTGGTGCACCTGGTCGAGCACCTCGGTGACTTGCGGCAGGAAGCCCATGTCGCACATCTGATCGGCCTCGTCGAGGACGGTGATTCGTACCCGTCCCAGGCGGCAGGCCCTGCGCTCGATGAGGTCGTGCAGGCGGCCAGGCGTGGCGACAACGACCTCGGCCCCGTCGCGCAGCGCAGCGGCCTGCCGGCCGATCGACATGCCGCCGACGACCGTGGCCATCCTCAGCCGCAGCGCGTCGGCATACGGCGCGAGCGCCTCGGTTACCTGTTGGGCCAGCTCCCGGGTAGGCACCAGGATCAGGGCGAGGGGCTGCTTCGGCTCCGCACGCCGCCCGGCCGTCCGTGCGAGCAGCGGCAGGCCGAAAGCGAGCGTCTTGCCCGATCCCGTGCGCCCGCGCCCCAGGACGTCGCGTCCCGCGAGGGCGTTGGGCAGCGTGGCCGCCTGGATCGGAAAAGGCTCGCGCACGCCGCACTCCGCGAGCGTTCGCAGCACCTCGGCCGGAAGTTCCATGTCGGCGAAGGCCACAGAGGACACCGTCGGGGTGGGAGCCACTGGCCGGGCGAGCTCGCCGTGCGAGGTGCCGAGGCGGTCCGGGCGGTTCATGAAGAGCCTTCCGCATGGGGAACGTACCGAGGAAGGCTCGGCAGGAATGAGCAATCGACGAACAGAGGGGAATCGGACGGACTCACCAGCGGTCACGGCCGCCCGAACATGTGAGGCTAACACAAAGTGACAATTCGCCCCGAGGCTGTGGTGCTGATCGCTCCGCCTGCGTCGGTGACGCGACACAGGCGGAGAGCCATTCCCGACGCACCTGGTCCCGTTACGCGCAGAAGCCCCCCACTAACAGAATGTTCAACGGCGTGATGGGATTCCACTTGGGCGTGGGTTTCGTCGCCCTCTGCTGCGGTTGAGGGTGGCGGTACCTGCGCGGCGACAATCAGGTGCGTGCGTAGCTTGCTGAGCTGAGGGTGCGCCAGGCGATGTGACGCGGGACAGGCTCGGGTTGATCGGGTGGGTCCCAGAGCGGGTTGGTGGGGCGCAGGGTGATGGCGAGGGCGGTGATGTCGGCGGTTGCGCCGCGGCGGTGGTGGATGGCGGAGGGGGTGGTGACGTCGGCGAGTGCGCGGGAGCGAGCCAGGGCCTCGCTGTGGTTCCAGAGGGCGTAGAAGAACATCTGGAACCCATGGGCGCCGTCGGGCGCGAGAGTGGGAATGCGGACTTCCCATCTGGCCATGGTGCTCACCTTTTCAGGGAATGGGCTGTTCAGCGGTTGTCTTCAGGTTGCGGGGCGGTCCATCCGAGGTGAGGAAAGAGAGCATTTTGGTCAGTGTGGGGTGATGTGTGCAGGATTTGTTCACCGGGGTGCGTTTACGAAGGCTCTCGGATGGGGGCGCCGTGCGGGACCTGGTCGCCCTCGGTCGTACCGGTGAGGGTTTCCGGGCGGAGGATGCGGTCGAGTTCGGCGCGGGTGAGGAGCTTGTGGGCCAGGACGACGTCGGCGACGGAGCTGTGGGTGGCCAGGGCTTCTTGTGCGGCGGCGCTGGCCTGGGCGTAGCCGATGCGTGGGGTGAGGGCAGTGATGATGCCGATGGTGCCGTGGACCACGGCACGGAGGTGGTCGCGGTTGGCGGTGATGCCGTTGACGCAGCGTTCCGTCAGGGTCAGGCATCCGGCGCGTAGCTGGGCGGTGCTTTCGAACAGGCAGTGGGCGATGACCGGCTCGAAGGCGTTGAGCTGGAGCTGTCCGGCCTCCGCGGCCAGGGTGATGGTCGTGTCGTTGCCGATGACCCGGAAGGCGATCTGGTTGACCACTTCGGGGATGACCGGGTTCACCTTGCCCGGCATGATGCTGGAGCCGGCCTGCACCGGCGGGAGGTTGATCTCGCCGAAGCCCGCGCGGGGGCCGGAGGACAGCAGGCGCAGGTCGTTGCAGGTCTTGGAGAGCTTGACGGCGATGCGTTTGAGGACTCCGGAGAACTGGACGAACGCTCCCGCGTCCTGGGTGGCCTCGACCAGGTCGGGGGCGGTGGACAGCGGCAGTCCGGTGAGCGCGCCGAGGTGTTCGCGGGCGAGTGCGGCGTAGCGGGGGTGGGAGTTGAGGCGGGTGCCGATTGCGGTGCCGCCCAGGTTGATCTCGCACAGGAGGCTGCAGGACTCCAGGAGACGTTGCTCGTCCTCGCCCAACATCACCGCGTAGGCGCCGAATTCCTGACCGAGCGTCATCGGTACCGCGTCCTGGAGTTGGGTGCGGCCGGTCTTGATGACGTCGGAGAATTCCCCGGCCTTGGTCTCGAAGGCATGGCGCAGCGTGGACATCGCCTCCTTGAGACGTCGGGCGGCGATGTGGAAGGCCACCTTGACGGCGGTGGGGTAGGCGTCGTTGGTGCTCTGCCCGGCGTTGACGTCGTCGAGGGGGTGCAGTTGGCGGTAGTCGCCGCGCTGGTGGCCGAGGTGTTCCAGTGCGCGGTTGGCGATGACCTCATTGGCGTTCATGTTGGTGGAGGTGCCGGCGCCGCCCTGGATGACATCGACGACGAACTGGTCGTGCAGGTGGCCGGCGCGGATTTCGGTGCATGCGGCGACGATGGCGTCGGCCTTGTGGGCGTCGAGGAGTCCCAGGTCGCGGTTGGCCAGTGCGGCCGCCTGCTTGACGGCGGCGAGGCCGTTGATGAGGTCGGGGTGGGCGGACAGGGCGGTGCCGGTGATGGGGAAGTTGTGCACCGCCCTGAGCGTGTGGATGCCGTAGTAGGCGTCGTGGGGGACGGTGTGGTCGCCGAGGAGGTCGTGCTCGATGCGGAAGCGGCCGTCCGCCATGGGGAGTGCTCCAGTGTGTGGCAGGCCGGACCGCGGAGGTCCGGCCTGCGGGCGAGGAACGGGCGTGCCGTGGGAGAAGGGGGAGGCGGTGCGGTCAGTCGAGGGGTTTGCCGCGCGTCTCGGGGGTGGTGAGCACCGCGAGCACGCCGATGAGAAGCCATTGTCGTGCCGATCAAGAAACGTCAACCGAAGGGAAGTCTCGCTTGGGTGTTCGTCGGGCGACGGGGTGTCCTGTCCGCCCCGTGGCTGCATCCGTGTGCCGGGTGGATGGTGAAGGAACGCATTGGTCGGTATCGGCCGGAACCGCCCGATCCGATCTTGCATCGTTTTCCCTGGTCCGCAGGGTTTTCGCGGCAAGGTCGCAGGTCAGCCCTCGACCCTCCAGTGTCTGACCAGGCCCGGCAGCCTCTGCTGCTCCGCCACATCGCTTCACGCAAGCAATCCACCCACTGTCGGCGACAGCAATACGCCATGAAGCGGGCCGGCCCGCCACGAGCATCACCCCTTCCGGGGCCGTCTGGACCGCCGTGCCGGCGCCGCGCCAGACGGGGCGGTGAACAACGGTCCGAGTGCCAGGCTGGACGTAGCGCAACTCAATTCCTAGCCTCGCCAGGTGTCATGGCGGCTCGTCCGCAGACTGACGACGGTAGGAAGGCTCATGGCCAAGACGATGTCGCATCCGCTGTTCGCTCGCCTGTATCCCCGGATCAACGCCTTTGCGGAGGCGCACGGTTCGCTCGAACACCGTCGGGAGTTGTTGGAGGGGGCGCGGGGCCGGGTGGTGGAGATCGGTGCAGGCACGGGCGCGAATTTCCGGCACTACGGGCCGGGTGTCGTGCAGGTGATCGCGGTGGAGCCGGAGCCGAGGCTGCGTGCACTGGCAGAGCGGGCCGCGGAGGCGGCGTCCGTGCCAGTGGACGTGCTTCCCGGCTGGGCCGAGGAGCTGCCTGTCGAGGACCACAGTGCCGATGTGGTGGTGGCTTCGCTGGTTCTGTGCACGATTGCCGATGTGCCTGCCGCGCTGGCCGAGGCTGCGCGGGTTCTCAAACCGACCGGCGAGCTGCGCTTCTACGAGCATCTCCGTTCCAACCGACCCGGTTTCTTTCGGCTGCAGCGGCTGTTGAACCCGCTGTGGCGGCGGCTGGGAGGCGGCTGCAACCTGACGCGGGACACCGAACGGGCCATCGCCCGGGCCGGGTTCACCATCGAGCAGGTGCGGCATTTCGACTTCCTGATCAATGGGCGGGCCGGCCCGGCCTCGCCATCCGTCATCGGCATCGCCCGCCCGCCGCGGGCCCGCACGCCGTAACGCGCCGTGCGGGCCCTCCTGACCGCGGGCAGCCGTGCCGTGCTGGTCGAACTCGACACACTGGAGGAGGTGATCCAGGTGCACGAGAGCCTGCGCCTGGACCGCCCGGTGGGATGTGTCGACCTGGTGCCGGCCGCGCGCACCCTGCTCATCTCCTTCGACCCGGACCGCACGACGCGAAAGGCACTGGCCGACGACCTCTCCTCGCGCACCGGTGCGACCCACCGGTCACCGCAGCCGCGCGTGGTGGAGATACCGGTGGTGTACGACGGCACGGATCTGGCCGAGGTCGCCCGGCTCAGCGGGCTGACCGTCGGTGAGGTCGTCCGGCGCCACGGCACCGCCCGGTACACCGTCGCCTTCTGCGGCTTCGCGCCCGGCTTCGCCTATCTCTCCGGCCTCGATCCGGCCCTTCACCTTCCCCGCCGTCCCGTCCCGCGAACCCGGGTGGCACCCGGATCCGTTGCCATCGCGGACCAGTTCGCCAGCGTCTACCCCCGCGCGTCACCCGGCGGCTGGCATCTTCTGGGCCGTACCTCGGCCGAACTGTGGAGCATCGAACGCCAACCACCCAGCCTGCTCACTCCGGGCACACAGGTCCGCTTCATACAGGTGACGTCATGATGGAAATCCTCCGTCCAGGCCCCCTCACCACGGTGCAGGACCTCGGCCGTCCGGGGCACGCTGCGCTGGGTGTGGGGACCGGCGGCGCCGCGGACCGAGGCAGCCTACGGCTGGCCAACCGCCTGGTGGGCAACGCCGAGTCCGCCGCCGCCCTGGAAATGACCTGCGGCGGCCTGACCGTCCGCTTCCCCGTGCCGACCACCCTGGCCCTGACCGGGGCGCCCTGCCCGGCCACGCTCGACGGCCGACAGATCGGCATGAACGGACCGGTCCACGCCGCCGCGGGCCAGGAACTCACCGTCGGCTTCCCGAGCCGTGCCCTGCGCACCTATCTCGCCGTCCGCGGGGGCATCGACGTACCGCCGGTGCTCGGCTCGCGCTCCACCGACACCCTCTCCGGCATCGGACCCACACCGCTGGACGTGAGCACCCATCTGGCGACCGGCACGGCCGCGCTCCGCTTCCCTCCCATCGACTTCGCGCCCCGCCGCGAGTTCCAGGACCAACCCGTGCTCCACATCGTCCCCGGCCCTCGGAACGACTGGTTCACCTCCGAAGCGCTGACGACCCTCTGCACCAGCGCCTACGAGGTGACTTCCGACAGCAATCGTGTCGGCGCACGCCTCGCCGGCCCCCCGCTCGACCGGACGATCCGCCACGAGCTGCCGCCCGAAGGCATGGTCCGAGGCGCCCTCCAGATACCGCCCAACGGCCAACCGGTCCTCTTCCTCGCCGACCACCCGGTGACCGGCGGCTACCCCGTCATCGCCGTGGTGCACGAGGCCGACCTGGACCAGGCCGCCCAACTCCGCCCCGGCCAGACCGTACGCTTCCACACTTCCCCTCGCCGCCGACCTCCCCGGAACCGGCGGGCGCAGTTGTCCGCGAAGCCATGACGCCGGACGTTGTCCCACCCCGTGCTCGCAGAGGCCGAAGGCCCCTGATGCGCGGGACCTCCAGTCCCCATGGCCCGGAGATCCCTGGCCCAGCCGGCGGCAGGCATATCTGCGGAACGACCGCGATCGGACACGGCCTGTGATGCGGGACAGCGTGCCCGCATGCGCCGCAGGAAGGTTTGGGGTAATCCTCGAACGAGAAGGCCGGCACTCAGGTGCCGACGGCCTGTGGTCAGGCGGGTCTCATCAACCGTCGTTCCAGCTCTTACGAGACGGAGTTTTACGAGACGGAGGCGGACGTCGTGGAGACAGCCATCACGGTGGGCCTCGACGGTTCACCCGGGAGTCTGGCAGCTGCACGATGGGCCGCCGACGAAGCCGAACGGCGCAAGCTCACACTGCGCCTGCTGCATGCGTGGCCCACCCTGGTG
Source organism: Streptomyces gilvosporeus (assembly GCF_002082195.1). Classification (GTDB taxonomy): domain Bacteria; phylum Actinomycetota; class Actinomycetes; order Streptomycetales; family Streptomycetaceae; genus Streptomyces; species Streptomyces gilvosporeus. The sequence continues at coordinate 679,761 of NZ_CP020569.1, forward strand.
CCGGAACCGACGCGCATGCCCTCCGAGATCGATCACAACTATTGGGCGAGGCGGCTCGTGCACAACGCACAGGCGGAGCTCCAGGCGAGCCACCCCGGCCTCACCATCCTCGGTAACCTGGTCGCCGACGACCCCCTGAACGCACTGCTGCAAGCGGCATCGGAGTCCGAGATGACGGTGCTCGGCTCGCGGGGGCTGGATCCCGTCGAGAGCTACTTCCTGGGCGACATCAGCACGCCCGTCGTGGAACGGGCCGAGCGGCCGGTGGTCCTGATCCGTGCCGTATCACGCACGGAAGATCTGCCAACCATTCCACGCAAGGCAGGCCGTGTAGTGGTGGCACTGAAACTGCACGTTCCCTGCGACAGCCTGCTCGAATTCGCCTTCGGTGCCGCAGCAGCACGGGGCGTTCCTCTCCAGGCCGTCCACGGCCGAGCCGTGCCGCTGCACGCCGTCGTCCCCTGGGGCGTGGACCACGCCGTCACCGCAGTGATCACACAGGACGCGCAGAAGCACCTGACGCAGGCCCTCCACCCATGGCGCGAGAAGTTCCCGCACGTGGAGGTGGCCGACGACATCGATCTCGAAAGCCCCGCCAAAGCCGTCATCCGGGCCGCCGAGGGCGCCGCGATACTGGTCCTCGGTCGGCGCAAACACCGTCCCGCCCTGGCTCCACGCCTGGGGCCCGTGGCTCAGGCCGCCATCCACCACGCGCGCTGTCCTGTCGCCGTCGTCCCCCATTGACTGAGCCGGACGACCGCAGAAGCCTACGGCCGGGCAGAGTGTTGTGGTGGGGAGTCGAATCTGGCACTCCTGATGTCCGCAGGCGTCCCATCACCGGCAAGCCGGGGCGCCGCTCATCTCGCGGGACCGGCTCATGTTGCCGTCTAAGCGGTGGTCGCTATTCCACGCGCCAGCGGCGCTCCAGGTCCGCGGTCGTGGCGCAGGTCCTCCGGTCGCTTGGGTTGCGCGGCCCACCGGATCCCTGGCCGCACCGGGTCCACGGGCACACCGGGACGGGCATCCCCATGGTCCTGTCACGCATACTGGAATGTATGCCGCATATGCCCGCACTGTACGAGCGAAGCGGCGAGCTCAAGGTCTTGCGGGCGGCGATGGATGCGACCCGTGGCGGCCATGGAGAAGCCGTGATGATCGAGGGTGCGCCCGGAATCGGAAAAACCAGCCTGCTGGCCGAAGCCAAGCGGATCGCTGTTTCCGCCGGTTTTCAAGTGGCCGGCGCGCGAGGATCGGAACTCGAGAGCGACTTCCCCTTCGGAGTGGTGCGGCAGCTTTTCGAGCCGCTCCTTGCACGGATGACGGTGAAAGATCGGCAGCGCGTCCTGTCCGGTACCGCGGGTCAGGCGGCGATTGCACTGAAGAGTGTGGTTCCCGAACGCTCCCCGGGCGGGGATTTCTCCATACTTCATGGGTTGTACTGGCTGACCGCAGATATCTGCGATGAGCAGCCCCTCATGATTGCGGTCGACGATCTGCACTGGGCGGACAGCGATTCGCTGAATTTTCTCCATTATCTTATGCCGCGCCTTGAGGGCATCCCGGCCTGCGTGGTGGGAACCCTCAGACCGTTTGAAGCACATTCCGAGTCGCATACACTCGACCAGATTGTCACCGCAGCGCCCTCGGTACTCGTTTCTCCGTCCAGGTTGAGTGCCGAGGCATCGGCCTCGCTCGTCATCAGTGAATTCGCGAAATCCGGGTCACCCGAACCGGAGGACGACGGATTCCTCTCGGCCTGCTGGTCCGCGACCGGCGGGAATCCCCTTCTGCTCAAGGAGCTCACCGAGGCACTCGCCGCCGAGCACGTCGAACCCACCGCCGAGCACATCCCGCAGGTCTACGCCCTGGGCCCGCGCGCGATCGCCCGGCGGGTGGCGCTGTGGATGCGGCGCCTCCCCCACAGCTGTGGGCCGCTGACCTGCGCCATCGCGGTGCTCGGGGACGGTGCGGACCTCAGCTGTGCGGCGGAGCTGGCGGGGCTTGACCGGGACGAGGCACTTCAGGCGGCGAAGAGCCTCGAACACGCCCAGATCCTCCACACCGCCGTGCCGTCGGACGCGATGAACCCCCGGTGGGGGTTTGTCCATCCGCTGGTGCGTACCGCCGTGTACGAGGAGATCACACCGGTCGATTGCCACCGCGCACACCGGACCGCCGCGCACCTGCTCCGGGACTCCGAGGCCGAGATCGAGAAGGTCGCCCTGCACCTGCTGCGCACCTTGCCCTCTGGAGACGCCGAAACCGTGACCCTGCTGTGGTCGGCGGCGCGGAGCGCCCTGGCCCGCGGCTCCCCGGGGACCGCGGCGAAGTATCTGCGCCGCGCCCTGGCCGAGCCCCCGCCGACCGGTGACAGGCTCGACCTTCTCTTCGCCCTCGGCAGCGCCATGCGGCGAGTGGACAGCGCGGCAGCCGTTCCGTATCTCACGGAGGCACACGAACTGGCCGGGCCGTCCCGGCAGCGCGTCGAAATCGCACTGGCCCTCGGCGACGCGCTGCTCGCGCTGCGGCGCGCCGAAGAAGCCCTGGCGATCTGGCAACAGGGCCTGAACGATACGACACCGCAGGACACCGAACTGCTCTACCGGCTGAACGCCTGCATCCTTTCCATCCCGCTCTACGAACCCGGCCGGCCAGATCTGCGTAAGGACATCCTCGGCCGCGTTGCGGCACTGCGCTCTCCCAAGCCGAGCGAGAGCATGGGCGGCAGGTACCTGGACTGCGTCATCGCCGGGCACGACGCGATCATCGGCGACCCGCGGGCAGTGGTCCGGGCGCAGCGCGCGCTCCGCGACGCGCCGACCGGGCCGCCCGACGGACAGATGTCGCTGTCCTTCGGCTGGCTGGCCCTGATCAGCGCCGACCGCAGGGAGGTCCTGGGCAGTCTGGACGCCGCGGTCGAGCAGGCGCACCGGCAAGGGTCGGTCAACGACCTGACCGGGGCGCTGGTCTACCGCGCGATGGCGTGGCTGTACCGGGGGTATCTCGACGAGGCTGCCGCGGACGCCTCGGACGCGATGCACGCCGTCGACACGTCCTCGCTGGATCTGCGCCGACTGGTCCTGGGCCCCGTCCAGGCCGAGGTGCAGATCGAGCAGGGTGCGCTGTCGCGTGCGCAGGCCACACTGGAGTGGACCGGAGTTCCCGATCCCGCACCGCTCACCGGGCTGATGTACTACGTGCTGTACAGCCGCGCCCACCTCCTGCGCCTCCAGGGCCGCACGACGGAGGCCCTCAACACCGCGCTGGCTGCGGGCACATCGTTCAGCGCGGCCGGTGGGGACAACCCCGCCATCGTCCCCTGGAGGTCGGAGGCAGCCCTGTGCCTGCATCTGCTCGGCCGGGACGAGGATGCCAGGACCATGGCCGACTCCGAGCTCAGACTGGCCCGATACTGGAGCGCGCCCCGGGCCCTCGGCCGCGCGCTGCGCATCGCCGGCACGCTGGGCGAGGGCGACGCGGACGTCGGTCTATTGCGCCAGGCCGTCACCCGACTGAAGGACTCCCCGGCCCGCCTGGAGTACGCCAAGGCACTGGCGGACTACGGGGCGGCGCTGCGCCGACACGGCGTACGGAGCCAGGCGCGGACCTTGCTCAGCGACGCCCTGGACATCGCCGAGGCCCGTGGCGCGGCCCCCCTCGTCCAGCAGATCAAGGACGAGCTGCATGTGGCCGGAATTCGCCCGCGCCGCCATGCGGTCACGGGTCTGCAGTCGCTGACACCGAGTGAGCAACGGGTCTACGACCTCGCCATCGCCGGGCACACCAACCGGGAGATCGCGCAGCAGTTGTTCGTCACGGCCAAGACCGTGGAGGTCCACCTGTCCAGCGTCTACCGGAAGCTCGGCGTCACCAGCCGACGCCAGCTGGGCGGGCTGTCGGAGCGGACCCACTCTGCGGACGAACCGGAGTGACTCATGTCCGCCGTGCCCGAAGCGAAGCCGCCCCCAGCCCCGAACGGACCGCAGGGCGAAGCCCGCAGCAGCCGCAGAATGCGCTTCGCGCCCCGCATCTGGCACAAGCTGCTGGCCCTCTGCATCGCCCTCATGGTCCCCCTCGGGGTGGCCACGTTCTCCCTGGTCGACCAGCAGAACAGCAAGATCGACTTTACTCGGACCGAGCTGAGCGGCGTCCGATACCTGCGTCCCTTGAGCACATTGGTGCAGGACGTCTCCGACCGCCGCGCGCTGCTGCACCGCGAGATCACCGGAGAGTCCGTACCGAGGAGCCGCATCACGGCAGCCGACCGTGCCGTCAGCGCGGACTTCACGGCGCTCGTACAGGTCGACCGGCGGCTGAGGGAGCCGCTGCGCACGACCGTCCCCGACCTCTCCGCCAAGGGCAAGAGCCTGCTGGCGCCCGCGGCTCTGCGCCACGACTGGGCACAGCTGGCGTCTGCTCCGACCGACGTCCGCGCCGACGTGCCGCGGTACACCCGGCTCATCGGGAACCTGCTGGCGCTCGGTTCCTACGTCGGCGACACCTCGAAACTGATTCTCGACCCCGACCTCGACACGTACTACACGATGGCCGGGCTGCTGCTCCGCGAGCCGCAGATGATGAACCAGCTCTACCAGATGGCGGAGAGGGGAGACTCGATACTGGCCCAGGGCAACCGGTCCACCGGCAACCAGGTACGCATCGCCTACGACACCACGGTGCTCAACCAGAACCTCCTCCAGCTCAACAGCGATCTGAACCGGGCGTTCGGGGCCACCTCCCACGCCGGGCTCCGCCCCGCGATCCGGCCCCTGCTGGCCAAGGCCACCTCATCGGTCCGCGAGGTGACCGGCACCGTGAACCGGCAGTTCACGAGCAGCAACCGGAGTACAGTCCCGCGGGCCGCCTGGTGGGCCCAGGCCACCGGCGCCATCCGGGCGAACTCACACCTGTGGAAAGCCCTGTTCGGCCAGGAAGACCACATGCTGAACGCCCGCCTGGACAACCTCCACGCCCGCAACCTGCGAGTGCTGGCCGGCATCGCCGCAGTCCTCGCCGTGATCATCGTGGTGGCCGCGCTGCTCTCCCGACGCATCACAGGCAATGTGGCGGCCGTGGTGCACGCCGCGCGGGCTCTGGCCGCGGGCGACCTCACGCGCCGCGCGACGGTACGGAGCCGCGATGAGGTCGGCGCGATGGCCACCGCCTTCAACATCATGGCCGGGAGGCTCCAGGAGAGCTACTCCGCCGTCGAGGAGGAGGTCCGCCAGCGCACCGCGGAGCTGAACCAGAAGACCGAGTCGCTCAGTCTCCTCCAGCACGTGGCTGCCGCCGCCAACGAGGCGGGCAGCTGGGAGGACGCGGCGCAGACGACCCTGGACCTGGTGTGCCGGCACATGGGGTGGCCGGTCGGCCACGTCCACCTCGTCGAGTCCCCGTCCGGCTCGGGCTCCAGCACCGATCGACCCGCTCGGGATGCGGAGTTGACCACGTCGCGCATCCGGCACGTCGACGAGCAGAACCTGCGGGTGCCACTGCACGACATCGCCGCAGCGGCCGGACTGTACGAGCCCAACGGCCTGCCCGCCACGGTGCGCGCCACCGGCCGCCCCGCCTGGATACGTGACATCACCACGGGGTCCGCCGGGCCTCGCCCGACGCCGCCCGGCATCGCAGAGAGCGCCGGAGTGACCGGCAGGATCGCCTTCCCGGTCGTCATCGGGAAGGACGTCGCGGCGGTCCTCGACTTCCTGACTCCGGAGGCCATGGAGCCGAACGAGGCCTTGCTGCGGCTGATGGTCAACGTCAGCACCCAGCTCGGACGGGTACTGGAACGGTCCCGCGCTGCCGCGGAACTCCAGGCGTCCAAGGAGGCAGCAGAGGTCGCCACCCAGGCAAAGAGCGCGTTCCTCGCGACCATGAGCCATGAGATCCGCACGCCGATGAACGCGGTGATCGGCATGACCGAGATTCTGCTGGACACCCCGCTCAATGCCGAACAGGCCGAATTTGCTCATGTCATCCAGAAAAGTGGTAACGGCCTGCTCACCATCATCAACGACATCCTCGACTTCTCCAAGTTCGAGGCCGGAAAATTCGATCTCCACCTTGAGCCGCTACAGCTTCGACAGTGCGTGGAATCAGCCTTCGACTTCGTCACTCCGATGGCCGCGGAGAAGGCGGACCTCGACTTGGCGTACATCATCGATCCGGAATTGCCGGAAGAAATCATCGGAGATATCGACCGGCTGCGCCAGATCCTCATCAATCTGCTCAACAACGCCGTCAAATTCACGGAAACCGGCGAAGTCGTCCTCAGGGTCGCATGGGCCGAAGCGGAATCGGGCTCTTTTCCGGAGCCGCCGGAAACGCTCCACCCACGCGCTTCCGAGGACGCGGACGGTGTCATCCGCCTCCACTTCTCCGTGTGCGACACCGGAATCGGAATGGCCGCGGACCGCCTCGACCAGCTGTTCCGGCCTTTCGAGCAGCTCGACACGTCCACCACCCGGCGCTTCGGCGGGACGGGACTCGGACTCGCCATCAGCAAGCGGCTGGCCGAGCTGATGGGAGGCACGATGTGGGTCGAGAGCGAACGGGACGTGGGGTCGACCTTCCACTTCACAGTGAAAACACGCGAAGTTCCCGAAGCGATGCGTTCCAGCCAGGTGATCTCCCGTATCGAGCTCCGCGGAAAACACCTGCTGGTCGTGGACGACAAATCCACGAACCGGATGATTCTCACGCGCCAGGCGAGCGCCTGGGGGATGGTGGTACGCGCCACCGGATCCCCGCGGGAGGCTCTCGAATGGATCCGGCAAGGCGATCCGTTCGACATCGGAATTCTGGATATGCAGATGCCGGACATGGACGGCATCACGCTCGCGGAAGAAATCCGCCACTACCGGAGCATGACAGAGCTGCCGTTGTACCTGCTGACTTCTGTGGGCCGCCCCATGGCGACCCGAGAGAGTCTGGCGGAGTTCTCCGGATACCACGCCAAACCCATCCGGGCGGCGGAACTCTACACGGACCTCTGCCGCACGCTGCTCGGTGTCACGGTGCCCGTCGAATCGTCCCGCACGGCGCAGCGGCCGGAGGCGAAAGAGAGCCGTCCCGCCCCCCTGCGCATCCTTCTGGCCGAGGACAACCTGGTGAACCAGCAGCTGATCGTGCGGATGGTCCGGAAGATCGGTCACTCGGTGGATACCGTCGGCAACGGAGCCGAAGCGCTGGAGTCACTGCAACACACGCGGTACGACGTGCTCCTCATGGACGTACAGATGCCGGTTTTGGACGGCTTGGACGCCTCCCGGCAGATCCACCAGTCCCTGCCCGCCGCGGAACGGCCGTACATCATCGCCCTCACCGCCAATGCGATGAGCGAGGACCGCGACGCCTGCCTCGCCGCCGGGATGGACGACTACCTCAGAAAGCCCCTGCGCGGCGTCGATCTCGCCGAGGCACTCGACCGTGTGCCCCTCGGTCCCCCCGTGTCGAGTCCGAAGACGGCACAACCTGCACGGAGCCCGGAGACAGCAACGTCCGCAGCAGGGCCGGGAGCGGTGCCGCCCGCAGCCGGCCCGGAGACGGCGCAGCCCGAGCCAGAGGCCTGTGCCGGCACCGAGGCGGCGGCCCTGCCCGTCCTCGACACACCCACCTTCGAGCGCCTGGTCGGATCCTTCGGCAAGGAATTCGTCAGCCGGCTCATCGATGCCTTCCTGGAGGACTCCCCCCAACTGATCGAAAGCCTTCGCCGCAGCCTCGACCAGGGGAACGGAAGCGAACTCCGAAGAGCTGCCCACACGCTCAAGTCCCACGCGAACACCTTTGGATTCCCGCGTCTCGCCCGGCCCTGCCAGGACGCGGAGGACATCGGCGCCAGCGGGGATCCCAGCGCAGCAGCACCGCTGGTGACCCGCATCGAAGGGGAGTACCGCGCTGCGAGAGACGGGCTGGTCGCCCAGAGAGCGGAGCTTGGCCATGACCGATAGCAACGCCGTGACGGACAGAACCGAAAGAAAAGGGCGCATCTTGGTCGTCGACGACGATCGCACGAACCGCATGATGCTCACCTATCGCCTGGAAATGGCCGGGCTGGAGACCGCGACATCCGAGAACGGGGTCGAGGCTCTGCAGATGCTGCGGGAGAGCGACTTCGATGTGGTGCTGCTCGACATCCTGATGCCGGAGATGGACGGCTACGCGACGCTCGATCTGATGAAACACGATCAGCAGCTCAGCCGCACGCCCGTGATCATGATGTCGGCCGTCGGCGAGCTGGACAGCGTCATCCGCTGTCTCGAAATGGGCGCCGAGGACTATCTGCCGAAGCCCCTGGACCACCTCCTGCTGACCTCAAGGGTCAACAACATCCTGCTGAAGATCCGGCTCGAGCAGATGGAACACGCGCTCGCCGAGCTCACCGATGCCGTGCAGGCCATGGCCGGCGGTGCGCTCCCGACCGGGGCCCTGGACCAGGTAGCCGGGCAAACCGACTCGGTCGGCCGGCTGGCACGACAGCTTCAGCAGCTCGCGGCCGTGACGTCGGAGCGGTAGGCGCACAACACCCGGAAGCGGCCCGCCACACTGAATGGCCCCTGCTCGGCTGACGCGGCAGAGCGGGTGCGGTACTCCGGCGCCCGCCCGTCCCCGCCTCCTCCACCACCGCACCGCTCCGCACCCGGCGCCCCGTTTAGGGGTCGTACTAGGGGGTTCCCCTAACGACTGCCACACGGCGCCGGGTGCACGGTGAAGGCATACGTCAGCTCCCCGGTACAGCCGACGGCACGGAAAGAGGTGGGGTGGACGTGATGACCTGGGTCGTTGTTCGCACACCACAGCCCTCCCGGGTGCCCCACCGGAGCCCGCGTGGCCTCCTGACTCCACCGGCCGCCCGCGGTCCCGGGGAGAAGCGAGGGCAGAAAGATGTTCCCGGAACCGGAATCGTCCCCGGGCACGGCCCGACAGCCCACGGCGGACACGGACCTGACGCCGTACGGCTCCTCCTGGTCGGGGCCCCACGTGAGGGCCCCCGTATGGCGGGCCCCGCCCCTGCCATTCCAGCCTCCCGCTGCGGCGGATTCCGCTCGGCCGGACCGCATCGTCATGAGTACCGTCATTCGCACCCACTGTGTCGCCGCAGGTGAGGGCGTACTGCTCCCGCTGTGCCGTCTGTTGGGGCGGCTGGCGGCGACCGCCGCTGCGCGGGTCGCTCAGCTGGCCCGGTATCTGAGGGGGACACGCGGCAAAGTGGTCTCGCAGCCGCTCGACTCGCATGTGCGCGCCGTGCCCCAGGCCCGGCGGATCATCCGGGCCGAGCTGGCCCGGTGGGGGCTGCCCGAACATGTCGAGACCGCCGAACTCCTGGTGAGCGAACTGGTCACCAACGCGCTCCAGCACGCCTGGGGCCCTCTCCACCTGCGGCTGTCCCACTCCCCCGTTGACCGGACGCTGCGCTGCGACATCGCCGACGGCTGCCCCGCCGCTCCGCCCGCTGACCGCCCACCCGCCCGCGCCGACGAGGACCACGGCCGAGGGCTGCACCTGGTCGACCAGCTCTCGACCCGCTGGGGCGCACGGCACACCGCTACGGGGAAGACCGTCTGGTTCGAACTGCGCACCCTCGGCAGCAGGGCCCGTCGGCGGCGGGGGCTGCGGCGGCGGCTCTGATCGGTGGGGTACACGTCGAGGGTGAGCCGACTGGCTTCGCGCACTTCGACCGACAGCGTTGGGCGGTCCCCGGTAGGACCGCGGCACTCGCATGTCCGGCACGACCAGCCCTGGCGCGCATGTCCGTGTCGGTCTGCAACGCCTCCAGGTTCCGCATCGCGGCGGCCGAGACGCCGTGCCCCGAGGGTCACCGGTTCTTGAACTCCTCGATGGCCGTCCGGACCGTCTCCTGCATCGCGTCGCTTCCGGCGTGTCCGGAGTCTTCGATGATGTGGAGCCGCGCGTCCGGCCATGCCTTCGCGAGCTCCCACGCCGTCTGTACTGGGCTGCCCATGTCGTGTCGGCCGTGGACCAGCACTGCCGGAATCCCGGCCAGCTTGTGGGCGTTGCGCAGCAGTTGGTCCTCGTCCAGCCACGCGCCGTTGCTGAAGAAGTGGGCGCAGATCCGTACGAATGCGATCTGCGCGTCGACTTCGCGATTGCTGTACATGCCGGGCATGCCGTTGGGTTCGTTCGAGATGACCGCGTCCTCCCAGGCGAGCCAGTCGGCAGCGGCCTTCTCCCGGATCGCCCGGTCAGGGTTCTCCATCAGCCGCGCGTAGGCCGCCAGCAGGTCGCCGTCCCGCTCCTCCTCGGGAACGGCGTCGCGGAACCGGTCCCACGCCTCGGGGTAAAACCGCCCGGCACCCCGGTAGAGCCAGTCGATCTCGGTGCGGCGGGTCGTCGTGACGGCCGGGATGACCATTTCACTGACACGCTCGGGGTGCTGCTGCGCGTAGGCGAGGATGAGCGTCGCGCCCCAGGAGCCGCCGTTCAGCAACCACCTCTCGATGCCGAGGTGCTCTCGCAGCCGCTCCATGTCGTCGATCAGGTGCTGTGTGGTGTTCAGACTCATGTCCGCCGCCGGGTCGCTGGCGTGCGGGGTGCTGCGACCGCAGTTGCGCTGGTCGAAGCGGATGACGCGGTAGCGCTCGGGATCCCAGGCCCTGGTCGGCCGCTGGGGGGCGCCGGACCCTGGGCCGCCGTGGACGTTGAGGGCAGGCTTACCTTGAGGGTTTCCGCACTGTTCGTAGTAGATGCGGTTGCCGTCTCCGGTGTCGAGCAATCCGCTGTCGTAGGGATGGGTCGGAGGGTAGAGATCAGCCATGACCCTCGACCCTACGGGTGATCGTGGTTGAGTTCGGTGATTTCTTTCCCAACTTGCCGCATGACATGGGCGTTGAGCTGACAGACGAGCGAAGCCTTCGGTAGGTGGGTTTTCGACGCGAACGGCGGCGGCCCGATTGTCTGGGAGTAGCGGTCCTCCAACGAGCGGGTGCGGCGGCCCCGCCTGGTCGGGGACACAGCCGTGGTCGCCGCGTCGCCGAAGGGCTACAGCCCTGCCCCGCTTGGGAGATGCGTGATGAGCTCCCCTCCCCTGCCTCGGCCGGGGAGGCGGGCCGCCGTCGCGCAGGCCGCGGGCAGGCTGCCGCGTGACAACGGGCATCTGGCAATGCTCGACAACTCCTCTTCTCTCTGCGGCAGTTCCCCCCGGACGTGCTGAAGGCCGTCAGCTTCACCGGTGGCACGGGCTCCGAGGCGCTCATGGAGGCCGTGACGATCCTCAAGAAGCTCAACGCGGACGGGGCCCGGAAGGCCCCCGAAGGCGCGCCGACGGACTTCGTGCCCGCGAAGTGGGCCGGCTATCTGGAGCAGGCGGCGCGGGACCGGAGCATCACGGCGTACCGGCGCTTTCTGGGAGCCGACGGTGCTGCTGGGCCTGCGCGACGCGCTTCGGCGACGGCGCGCTGGTCTTCGACGCGTCCTCCCGCCGGGAACGAGTGCAAGGCCCGGCGCGCAGATCTCCGTGGAGAAGACACAGCACTTCGAGGAGGTGCTGCGGAAACTGACGGAGCGGGGGGAATGTCAGGCACAGGCACTGGAGCGGTTAGTTTGTGTGCAGGACTGGTACGCAGGTCCGTGGTGGCAGAGGTGCACGGGGGACGAGAGGTCGGGAAGAGTGTCGCTGCGCGAAGGTGATCCAGCCGAGATCGGCGGTTATCCACTTGAGGCCCGGCTCGGCTCTGGTGGCATGGGCACGGTCTTTCTGGCCCGGACGAGTTCGGGGCGACCTGTTGCGATCAAACTGATCCACCCGCAGTTCGCGGCGGACGACGAGTTCCGCATCCGCTTCCGGCAGGAGGTGGCGGCGGCGAGGAGGGTGAGCGGAGCGTTCACCGCCGCCGTGGTCGACGCTGCGCCTGAGGCCGAGCAGCCGTGGATGGCGACGACCTATATCCAGGGGCACACGCTCTCCCGGCTCATCGCCACGAAGGGCCCGCTGGGCGGAGCGGAGCTGAGGAGGCTCGCCATCGGGCTGGCGGAGGCGCTGCGGGACATCCACCGGGTGGGGGTCGTCCACCGTGACCTGAAGCCCTCGAACGTCGTGCTCTCGCCCGAGGGCCCACGCGTCATCGACTTCGGCATTTCGCGCGCCGTGGACCAGCAGACGCTGACGATGACAGGGCGGGTCATCGGCACGCCGCCCTTCATGTCGCCGGAGCAGTTGCAGGCGCCGCGTGATGTGGGGCCGCGGTCCGATGTCTTCTCGCTGGGAACGCTGCTGGCGTACGCAGCGACGGGCCACGGGCCCTTCGACGCGGAAAGCCCATACATAGTGGCGTATCAGGTGGTGCACGGGGAGCCGTCGCTGGAGGACGTGCCGGTGGCCTTGCGCACGGTCGTCGAGTCGTGCCTGGCCAAGGAGCCCGACGGGCGCCCCTCGGCGGACGAACTCCTCGTGCTGCTAAGGGACCTGCCGGCCGACCTCGGCCAGACCGACGCGGGGGGAGTCGGCGCGGGCCACACCCGCGACATGATCACCCAGCATCACTTCGCGACGCCGGCCACCCCGGCGCCGACTGCCCCGACCACCACCCCGGCCGGTCCCGATACGGGGAGCGCCGACACCCCCATCGGCGGCCGACGGCGTCGCCGATGGCGTCGCCGATGGCGTCCCGTGCTCGCGGTCGCGGTCGCGGTGGCAGCGGTCGGTGGCGGAGTCGCCGCACTGACGACGGGCGGCTTTGGGGGGAACAGCGGCGGCGACCAGGGCAACAGCCCTGCGGCGCCGAGTGCCGCCCTTCCGGCCGGCTTCAAGCCGTGGCACGAGACCGTGCCGGGCGGTCGCGAGGACATACCCGACGAGCTGCGTTGCGTCGCGCGCGGCGACGCGCTGTTCTGCGGGGGCGGCGGTGTTGTCGCAACCCGTATCAGGGCCAGGGACGGCTCGCGGGTGTGGACGGCGAAGAGCCCCGGCGTCCCCGTCAATGGCATGTACCTGGTGGGCGCCACCGACGACACGGTGCTCGGTTACCGCATCGCCGCCCGGCGCGCCCCGCAGGGCCCACCCAGCGAGGTGGTGGCCATCGACGCGAACAACGGCCGGGAGCTGTGGTCCGTGCCGTCCGGCGCCCAGTCGACGGCCGTCACAGGTCGGACTCAGGACGCCATTGTGGTCGGCTCCGACGTCGTGACGGTCGACGCTTCCAACTCCCGCCTCGAGGCCCGCAACGCGCACAGCGGTCGGGTCACATGGAAGTCGCCCTTCCCTGCGGGTAAGCAGTGCGCTCCCGTCCTGGTGGGCCCACAGCTCGTCGCGATGTGCGCGACGGATGCGGAGGTGCGTGCCTTGGCGGTGCGCCGCCCCGCCCTGTACCCGGTCGACCGCGCCACGGGGGCACTGGGCAGGCCCATCGCGGTCAACGGCCCCGCCGTGCCGATGGGCATCGCCAACGGCAGGCTCGTACTCCTGCAAGTACACATGGGGGGAACGGACTTGGCCCGCTACAACAGGGTGGCACGGGTCGACCCGGCCTCGCGGAAGGTCACGTACTCCCCACTGGGCAAGACCTACGCGGGGACGCCCGGCATGGCGGACGGCACGGTCTACGTGAGCGGGCAGACCGGTCTCGTCACAGCACTCGATCCCGCGACCGGCCGGAAGAAGTGGTCGCGGCAGACCGGCGTGGAGGGTGCGTCGGGTCCTGTTGCGGGAGCCGACGCACTGTATTTCAGCTCGGCCACCGGCCGGGTGGTCGCGCTGTCGCCGCACGATGGCAAACCGCTGTGGACAACAGATCCGCAGGCCGATGGGTTGACGGGCGAGCTGGGCGCAAGCCCGCGGGTGACTCTTGCGGGGCGTGCGGTGATCGTGGCCGCGGCCAAGAACACGCTCTTCGCCTTCGACGCGCAGAAGCCGCCGAAGTCGGGCTGACCCGGGTGGCTGGACGGCGGCTGCAACATGGACATCGAGTACCGCGGGAAGCTCCGCCGCCGGCACCACGTACCAAGATCCGGGCCAGGTGCGAGGTGACCGGTTCGCGCGAAAGCCGTTCCGTTCCTTCGGAACGTTGGTGCCGCGGTCTTGAGGGTGCCCGGCGCCGCCACACCTCGCGGCCGGGGGCGGCACGGACCGCCGGCACCGGGGCGACGTTGGCAGGCTGCGGGCCCAGCCCGCAAGCACGCCCTTTGTATCCACACGTGCAGCCGATACTCTGAAATATGTGCTATGTGCGAAAAAAATTGCATGTATGACACATGGCGTTGAAGGCAAGCGAGAGGAGTGCCTCATGATCGCCAAGCTGCTCGCCAAGTTGTCCTTCACCCGCAACTACGGTGCGTACGGGCTCCACGACTGGGGCACGCACACCGGCGACAGGGTGTGACCACACGGTCGGCGGGCGCCCGCGGGCTCCCGCCGGCTCTGGTCTCGCTGCCGACGATATCGGCCTGACTGGTACGAGGAGTCAGGGGCGATCCCATGGGCCGAGTGAACGAGCCGCCGCGGTTGCCCGGAGGCAGCTTCGCGGCCTGGAGCCGCGACCGGCTGGCACTGGCGCGCCGTGGCGCCGAAGAGTGCGGGGACGTCTGGCAGCTGGAGCCGGGCGTCTATGTAGCCGCTACGGCCGGGGTGTGTGAAGCGGTCCTGCGCCGCGCGCAGGACTTCCCCAAGCCGTCCTCGCCCCTCTTCCCGCCGTTGAAGCGGGCCGGCGGACCGCCGATGCCCGAGGAGCGTGTGCACGCTCGCGCCGCCCGCATGCACGGACTGCGCCCGCAGGCGGTTGCGGCCCGGATCGGTGAGATCGCGCCCGGGACCGCTCGATTTGTCGACCAGTGGCCCACGGGCCAGGACGTCGAGATTCTTCCCCTGGTCCGGCCCTTCCTGGCCGAGATCGGCGTGCACTACCTCTTCTCCGAAGACGCTCCCGTCCTGCTGCCCTTCGCCTGGCAGCTCTTCGTGGCCCGGGAGGTGCTCGTACGCCCCTCGCGCTGGATGTGGCCGCGCTGGGTCCCCACACCGACACGGCGGTTCCGCACACGGCGGCAAGTCGCCTTCACCAACGCTTTGCGGCCCATCATCCGCCGACGCCGTTCATCGGGCCGACTCGGTGACGACGTGCTGGGACAGATGCTCCGACCCTCCCCCCGCTACGGACCACTACCGGAAGAAGCCATCCTCGACACCCTCCCCGGACTCACCGTCGCCACCTTCGAGACGCCCTCCCGGGCAGCCGGATGGATCCTGCTCCACCTGGCCCGATACCCCCACGCCGCGGACCGCGTCGCGGCCGAAGCCGCCCTGCTGCCCGCCGACCCGGCCACAACGACCAGCACCCACCTCGACAACCTGCAATACACCCAGGCGCTGGTACAGGAAGTGCTCCGACTGCACCCCCCGAGCTGGCTGCTCACCCGGCGCGCCCCGCGACAGACTCAGCTCGCCGACTACACCATCGACGCCGGGTCCACCGTTCTCGTCTGCCCCTACACCGCCCACCGCGACGCACGGGAACACCCCGAGCCGGACCGGTTCCGGCCCGAACGCTGGCTCGACGATTCGGGCTCGACGGCCAAACCCGGGGTCTTCCTCGGCTTCGGTACCGGGCCGCACGGCTGCGAGGGAGCCTCTCTGGCCATGGCCATGCTCACGCTCATGACCGCGCAGACCGCCCGCCGCTACCACGTGAGCGAGCCGCCCGGCCCGGAACCCGGCTACCAGGTCACCACCTTCGAAGGCCTCGCAACCGCCGGCCTGCACCTGCGTGCCACCTTGCGCGGCTGAGGGCAGTCCTCTTTTCGGTGGCAGGCCGCCTTGCCCATCATGACGAGGTCGTGGTGCCGGCCGGCGAAGAGAACGTGCTCCCGCAAGCGCCCCTCCTCGGTGAAGCCGAGCCCACCAAGGTGCGCCGCTGACAGCGTCGTTGATGTCAACGCTGAATGTCAGTCGTTCGTCTCCCGGGCCATCGGACTCGCCCGTATCGGTGCCGCTGTTACGCTGATTTTGTGACGGTTTTCCGGCGCACCGTGCCACACGGTTTCCGTCGAAACGGCAATCCAAAAGATCGCCGCTTACGTAACCACAATGCAGCCGCAATCAGGGATCCGTCCCTAGTCAGGCGCCGATCGCCTCAACCGCGATGATCAATTCTTTCCATGGGGACCCGACGAGCGCGGTGCACCCCCTCGCACTTCGCAGGGATGGGCAGCGGCCGGATCCGCCCTCGTTGCGCGCCGGAGTAGCGCTGGCTTGAGGGTCTGCAGCTCCCACTCCCTTTGGAGGCCGGGGTGAAAGTTGTCGTTGATCTTTCCCGATGTGTGGGGTATGCGCAGTGCGCATTCCTGGCTCCGGAGACGTTCCGGATGCACGGTGAGGAAGCGCTCATGTACGCCCCGAACCCCGACGACGCCCAGCGCGACCAGGTGCTGCGCGCCGCGGCGGCCTGCCCGGTCCAGGCGATTCTGGTCGACCGGTTGGAGGGACGGGACGCACCGGCGGAAGCATCGCCGACATGACCACCGCAGACAATCTGCAGGCGTTCAGGCGCGACGGCCGCATCGTGGTCGTCGGGGCGTCACTGGCGGGGCTGCGGGCCGCGGAGGCCCTGCGCGATGAGGGTTTCACCGGATCGCTGACCATGATCGGCGACGAGCTGGGCGAACCCTACGACCGGCCTCCCCTGTCGAAGCAGGTACTGACCGGCTGGGTGCCGGCCGGGGACACCAAGCTGCCGCGCCGTCGTGACATCGATGCGGACTGGCTGCTGGGTGTGCCGGCCAGCGGGCTGGACCTGGCGACCAACCAGGTGCTTCTGGCCGACGGACGCGAGGTTCCCTTCGACCGGGTGCTGATCTCCACCGGAGTTCGGGCCCGGCCCTGGTTCGTCGAGAGAGAGGCGGCTCTGGACGGGGTCTTTGTCGTGCGTACGCGCGAACACGCCGAGAGTCTGCAGCGGGCCCTCGCCGCCGGTCCCTCCCGGGTACTGGTCATCGGTGCGGGCTTCACCGGCTCCGAGATCGCCTCCGTCTGCCGCGAGCGGGACATCCCGGTGACCGTCGCCGAACTCGCGCCGGCTCCACTGGTCGGGGCGCTCGGCGCCATGATCGGCGAGGTTGCGGCCGACATGCAGCGCGCTCACGGTGTCGACCTGCGGTGCGGTGTCAAGGTCGCCCGGCTGGAGGGCGACGCGCAGGGACGGTTTCGCCGTGCTCACTTCGACGACGGCAGTACGGTCGACGCCGATGTGGCGGTGGTGGCACTCGGGAGCATCCGCAACACCGAGTGGCTGCGGGAGTCGGGACTGGCGGCGGGCGTATGGGGAATCACCTGCGACACGGGCTGCCGCGCCCTCGACATCAACGGCCGCGCCACCGACGACGTCTTCGCCGCGGGAGACGTGGCACGTTGCCCGAACCCCTTCTATGAGTACCGGCTCATCTCCCTGGAGCACTGGGCCAACGCCGTGGAACAGGCAGAGGTCGCGGCACACAACATGGTCAGTGCCCAGGCGGACCGCCGGCCCTACCTGTCCATCCCGCTGTTCTGGTCGATCCAGTTCGGCGTCAACATCAAGTCCGTCGGCGTGCCGACCTTCGCCGACGAGGTGGCCGTCACCCAGGGATCGCTGGACGACCACCGTTTCGTCACCGCATACGGCTATCGGGGCCGCGTCACGGCAGCCGTGAGCTTCAACAACGGTAAGTGGCTGGACCACTACCGACGGCTGATCGAGACGGCCGCACCTTTCCCGCCCCCCTGCCCCACGCCGGACCAGCCGCCCGACGGGAAACCGGTGCCCGTCGACCTCCCCGACCCCGCCCTGCTCACCCAGGGCGCCACGGCCGTCGTCACAGGCCATGACCCGGGTGAGCGCAGCGTCACCGCCGTGCACCGGCGTCGGCAAGAGGAAAGCCGGACGACCACGACCGGGACGCCCGGCACGCTGCAACAGATCTTCGACTACTCCGCCCGGGCCGACCCCTACCCGCTGTATGCCGAGTTGCGCAAGACGCCGGTGGCTCTGCAGGAGGACGGCAGCTACGTCATCAGCACCTATCGCGAGATCACGGACGCACTGAATGATCCGCATCTGAGTTCCGACCTGCGCAATCTGTCGCCTCCGCCGCCCCCACCCGAGGAAGGGGCCACCTCGTCGTTCATCCACATGGACTCGCCCGAGCACGATCGCTCGCGGCGTATGGTGATGCGTCACTTCGGCCCCCCGCACACCCCTGGGCTGGTGACCGGATTTGAAGGCTTCCTGACCGCCACCGTCGGCAGCCTGATCGACGATGTGGCGGGCAAGGAACGGATCGACGTCGTCGACGATTTCGCCTTCCCGCTCCCCGTAACCGTGACCTGTCACTTGCTCGGCGTGCCACGCGAGGACGAGCCGAGGTTCCACCTCTGGGTGAACGACATCATGAACTCGATCGAGTACAACCCCGAGACCGACCCGAAGGAGAAACTGGACAAGGGCGTTCAGGCCCGCAAGGACCTGCGCCAGTGCCTCGGCGAGTTGGTGGAACAGCGCCACGGCCGGCCGGGAGACGGCCTGCTGTCACGGCTGGCCAACGACGACGGGCCCGACGGTCGGATGGCCGACGCCGAAATCGTCGCCACCGCCAGACTGCTCCTCATCGCCGGCCATGAGACCGTCGTCAACCTCATCACCAACGGCATGCTGACACTGCTGCGCCACCCGCAGGTGCTCCAACGACTGCGCGACGAACCGGACCTCGTCGTGCCACTGGTCGAGGAACTGCTGCGCTACGAGCCCCCCGTGCAGATCATTCCCTGGCGGACGGCGTACAGCGACATCACCGTCGCCGACACCGTCATCCCCAAGGGCTCCCAGATCATGCTCATGCTGGCCTCAGGAAGCCGCGATCCGAAGCGCTTCCACGACCCGGACCGCTTCGACCCGGATCGGCATGACAACCAGCACCTGGGGTTCGGCAGCGGCATCCACCTGTGCTTCGGCGGCCCCCTGGCCCGGCTGGAAACCCAGATCGCGCTGACCGAGTTGGTACGCCGCCTCGACCGCCCCCGGCTGGTCGCCGACCCGCCGCCGTACCGGCTCAGTCCTGTTCTTCGGGGTCCGGTCCATCTGGACATCGAGCAGGGGGACGGTTGACGCGGCAGCTGAACTTGAGGTCGAGCGAGCCGGGCACGGCCGCCGCTCCCACCCCTACCGGCGAGCGGGATCCGGCTTCGGGGCACGCCGCTGGACCATCTGGTAGCCGATCGTGAGGATCGTGCACCACACGGCCCATACGTACAGTCCGAGGCGGGTGTCGCTGGAGGCGGCCATCAGCACGACCACGAAGGCGAGTGCGGCGAGGGCGATCCAATTGGTGACCGGGGCGCCGGGCATCCGGAAGTCGACGGCGGGCAGGAGCCCGGCGCGCACCTTGGCCCGGTAGCGCAGGTGCGCGACGAGGATGATGGCCCAGGTCCACAGGCCGGCGCAGGCGCTGACCGAGGTGTCGTAGACGAACGCCTTGTCCGGGGAGACGACGTTGACGACGACACCGATGGCCATGACGAGGGTGGACAGCACCAGTGCGGGCAGCGGGAGCCGGCGGTGGGTGAGGCTCCTCATGACTTTCGGGGCCTCGCCGTTGACGGCCAGTCCGCGGACCATCCGGCTGGCGGAGTAGATGCCGGAGTTGCAGGAGGACAGGGCGGCGGGGTCATGGTGGTGCCCTTTCGTTCCACGGCTCGGTGGTCGACGTGCTGGTCCTGCTCGGCGGGGACGACTCCACCGGCCCCTCTCACGGCCACCGTCCCGCCCGAGGGAGGTGGCCCCAACACCCGTGCAGGGCGGGCGGCTTGTGCGTCCTATGCGGTGCCGACGGTGCGCAGTACCGCGAGGACGAGGGTGCGGGTCACCGCGACGATCTCGGGTAGGGAGACCTGCTCCCGGGAGCTGTGCGCCAGGCGCACGTCGCCGGGTCCGAACTGGAGGGTGGGGATGTCCGCGGCGGCGTACAGACGCAGGTCGCTTCCGTAGGGAGCGCCGCGCTCGCGCAGCCGCGGACCGCCCACCGCGTCGCCGTGTGCCTCCCGGACCAGAGCGCCGAGCGGATGGCCGCTCGGCAGCCGGCCGCTGGCGAATTGGCCGCCGGGCCAGCTCACGGTCGTCGGGTGCGCGTGCAGCCACGGATCGTCCGCGCAGGCCTCGGTCACACAGCTCTCGAAATCGGCCATCGCCTCGGCCGGGTCCTCGCCCAGCCGGACGCCCAGCCTGCCCTCGGCGACGAGGCGGTCCGGCACACTGCTCGCCCAGTCACCCGCGCGGAGCGTGCCGACGGAGAGCGCGTAGGGGATCCGGTACTCCGCCATCAACGGGTCGGCCGCTGTGTTGCGCTGGGCTTCCAGTCGGGCCAGCGCCCGGTGAAGGGGCAGGTACGCGTCGATGGCGCTGACGCCCGCGTCGTGGGTGCTCGCGTGGGTGGCACGGCCCGTGACCTCGATACGGAAGGTCAGCGCCCCGGCGTTCGCGGTCACCAGCGTGCCGCCGGTCGGTTCGGTGATGATGCAGGCGTCACCGGTATGTCCGCGCTGGAGGGTGGCGAAGGCGCCGAGCCCGCCGTCCTCTTCACCCACCACGCAGTGGGCGGCCACCCGACCGCGCAGCCTGGCCCCGCTCGCGCGGATCGCCGCCAGGGCAGCGAGGTTGGCGACCAGCCCGGCCTTCATATCGCAGGCGCCACGGGCATGGACGACGTTCCCGGCCACGCGCGGGACGAAGGGGTCGCCGTCCCACTGCGCGAGGTCGCCGGGCGGTACGACATCGACATGCCCCTGAAGGATCATGGCCGGCCCGTCACGGTCGTCCGGCGTGGTCGCCACCAGCCCCCACGCCTCGTCGCGCGGTGCCTCGGTCCCGGGGAAGTCGGGATGGGCGCGCAGGGCGGGCAGGTCCATGGACCACAGGTCGACGTCGAGGCCGAGCCGGTCCAGATGTCCTGCCAGGCGGTGCTGCATATCGGACTCGGCGGCGCTCCCGGTCACGCTGGGGATGACGAGCAGTTCCAGCAGCATCTGGGCGATGGCGTCCTCGTCGATCGCCGCCAGAGCGGCGGACTCCTCGGACGTGAGCACTGCGGTCAATGGGCACTCCCGACACATCGCGGCTGAGCGGATGGGTCCGGATGCTATGTTCGGGCCGCTGACGCAATCAATCGCCATATCTTGTTCGCTGAGCCCTATTTTTTGTTTAGTTCAAGCTGCTGCGGAGTTTTCTTGCGCATGTGGCCAGTGTCCCTCCCACGGAGGTAACGGCGTGGACGCCATCGACGAAGAGATCATCCGCTGCGTTCTGCGGAATGCGCGGAGTACCTATGCCGAGATCGGTGAGGCGGCCGGGCTCTCCGCGCCGGCGGCCAAGCGGCGGCTCGACCGGCTCGTTGCCACGGGGGCGATCCGCGGGTTCACCGCGCTCATCGACACCCAGGCGCTGGGCTGGCGGACCGAGGCGTTCGTCGAGGTGTACTGCAAGGGCAATCCCTCGCCCGCCGAACTGCAACGGGATCTGGAGGGGATCCAGGAAGTCGTCGAGGCGTGCACCGTCTCCGGCGCGGCGGATGCCATGCTGCACATGCTCGCCCGGGACATCCCGCACCTGGAGCAGGCCATTCAGCGGGTCCGTGAGGCCCCCGTCATCGACCGCACCGAGAGCGTGATCGTGCTGTCCCGTCTGCTCAACAGGCCCCGACTGTGAGCGGCCTTGAGGGCTGATACCAGCCAGGGCCTCGTCACGCCATCGGATACCGGGGCCTCTTGAGACGATCAGATACCGGGACCTCGTGAGGCGGATCAGCCGTGCACGGTGACCGTCGGCGTGAGTCCCGGCCCAGGGTGCTAGGCCTGGATTCGTCCGGCTTCCTGCCGCAGGTCGGCCAGCAGCTCGTCGGCGCTGCCGACCGTACTGGTTCGCAGCATGGCCACACCGATATGCCGGGCCAGCACCCGTCCGTCGAGGGGGCGGACCACGATGTCGTCCCGGGGGCTGCCCAGTCCCAGACGTGGGACGAGTGCGACACCGCTGCTGCGGGCTCGGCCCCTCGCGCAACCTTCGGGGCTTCATGGCAGGGCAGGGGCGCGCGGCACCAGCGGACTGCTCCCGACCGTCAGGCGGCTGACCAGGGAAGATGGAGAACTGGGACGGGAGTATCTAGGGTCAGCAGGTGGCTTTCATCATGGTGTGCGAAGACGACGCGGCGGTCCGCGACGTCCTCAAGCGCGCCCTGGAGCACGACGGCCACACCGTCTCCGTCGCCGCCACGGCCGACAGCCTGCTGCGGCAGCTCGCACCGGCGCCCCATCTGGTCGTCCTGGATCTCGGGCTCCCGGACGCCGACGGCCGCGACGTCTGCCTGTCCCTCCGGGCTCGCGGCGTCGACGCGCCGGTGTTGATGCTCACCGCCTTGGACGGCCTGCATCACAAGGTGGGCGGCTTCGAGGCCGGCGCCGACGACTACATGACCAAACCCTTCGACATCCCGGAACTGCTGGTCCGCGTCCGGGCACTGCTGCGCCGAGCCACCGTGGCGCCCGCACCGCGCGAGGTCGTCCTCGATCCGGCGAAGCACGTGGTGACCTACGATTCGGCGAGCATGAGCCTGACCCCGACCGAGTTCCGGCTGCTGGGCCGCCTGATCGCCTCGCAGGGCGACGCGGTGCGCCGCCACGCCCTCATCGCTGCCGGCTGGCCGCACGGGGCGCAGGTCAGCGACAACACCCTCGACTCCTATGTGCGCCGGCTGCGGGCCAAGCTCGGTCCGCTGGGTGTGGCCGAGCATCTGGCGACCGTCCGCGGCGTGGGCTACCGATGGCAGTGACGGGATTCCGCAGAAGCGTCGTCGCGCTCACTGTGCTGATCGCCACCGCCGTGGTGGCGATACTGGTCGTGGTCTCACACGTGCTGCTGAGCCGGGTGACGGACGCCGACGCGCGCGATCTGGCACATACGCGCGCCGAGGCGGTCGCGGCGAACGTCACTGCCAAAGGCAGCCGTGTCGTACTGACGGAGAACAGCAGCGAGGCGCTGGACGAGGTCGCCTGGGTGTATGCCGACGGCCGCCTGATCGACGGGAACGTGCCGCCGAGCGTGGTCGATCGCGTCGAGGAGCTGGCGGGCTCGGGGCGATCGCAGACCGCGTCGGTCGGCGAATACCTCCTGTACGCGCAGAAGGTCCCGATCGACGGCCACCACGTCATGGTGATCGTCCAGGTGGACCTCACGCCCTACGAGACATCCGAGCAGCGCAGCCTGACCTTGTCTCTGATCTTGGGCGGCCTCGCCATCCTCCTCGCCGGCGTTGTCGCACACCTCGTGGTGCGCCGCGCGCTGCGGGTCGTGCACGAGATGGCCGCCCTCGCCGACGACTGGGGCCATCACGAACCCGGGCGCCGCTTCAACCTCGGGGTCCCCCGCGACGAGTTCGGAGAACTGGGGCGGACCCTGGACCATCTCCTGGAGCGCGTCGACAACGCGCTGGCGGACGAGCGCCGGCTCACCGATGAGATCGCCCACGAGCTGCGGACACCGCTCACGGTCCTGCGGGCCGAGGCGCAGCTGGCGCAGCTGTCCGGCGAGCCGGTGCCGCCGAAGGCGGTGCTGAGCGAGGTCGACCGCCTCGATGCGGCGATCACGACGATTCTGCGCGCCGCGCGCGCACGGGCGGACAAGGGGACCCGGTGCGATCTGCGCTCCGCCGCGCGGCAGGCGATCGCCGGCCGCGCGGTCGAGGTCGCCTTTCCCCCGAAGGTCGAGGTCGCCGTGGCGGCCGACGTCGCCGTGTCGCTGCTGTCGCCCCTGCTGGAGAACGGCCTGCGGCATGCGCGGTCGCGTGTGTGGATCACCGCGCGCATCCAGGGTGAGGCAATCGTGGTCGATGTCCTGGACGACGGCCCCGGATTCGATCCCGCGGAGGTCGACCGGGTCTTTGAAGCGGGTGTGACCGGCGGCGGCGGGTACGGGCTGGGGCTGCCGGTGGTCCAGCGCATCGCCACCTCGGCCGGTGTGGAGGTCCGCGCGATCGCGGACGGCCGCGGTCACGTCGAGGTGACGCTCCCGACCGTGCGTGCGGCAACGTAGTCAGGTTGCGTGCAGGTTCGCCGCGTAAACCTCCCCGCATGACAACGACGACAGAAGCACGCACGCGCAGCGGGCGGCTCATGCTGAACAAGGTTCCCGAGGTCACCATCTGGTTCTGGGTGATCAAGGTCCTGTGCACGACCGTCGGTGAGAGCTTCGCCGACTGGATCAATATGAAGCTGGG